>JAJZNE010000123.1 GCA_021847995.1 Pseudomonadota bacterium
GTCAACGCCCCGCTCGCCGAGGAGCGCAGCCGGCACGGCAGCCTGCGCCTCTGCCGGCTCGCGGCGCGGCTGGAGGGGGCGACCTGGCGCGCCGCCGACGGCGTGCTCGCCGTGACCGGGGTGCTGAAGGCGCGCATCGTCGAGGCCGGCGTCGATCCGGCGCGCGTGCTGGTGGTGCCGAACGGCGTCGTGCCGGCGCGCTTCCCGCCCGCCCCGCCGCGCCCGGACGACACCAAGGGGGGGCCGCTCATGCTCGGCTTCGTCGGCTTCGTGCGCGACTGGCACGGGCTCGATGCGGTGATCGAGGGCCTCGCCGCGCATCCCGACCCGGCGCTCGGTTTCACCGTGATCGGCGACGGGCCGGCGCGGCCGGGCCTTGCCGCGCTCGCGGCCGAACGCGGGGTGGCCGCGCGGGTGCGCTTCGCCGGCCTCGTCGCGCATGCGGAGGTGCCGCGGGCGATCGCGGATTTCGACATCGCGCTGCAGCCGCGCGTGGTCGATTATGCCTCGCCGCTGAAGATCTTCGACTACATGGCGGCCGGCCGCGCCATCGTCGCCCCCGACCAGCCGAACATCCGCGAGGTGCTGGAGGACGGGGTGACGGCGCTGCTGTTCGACCCGGCGCGGCCGGGCGCGATGTGGCAGGCGATCGCGCGGCTGGCCGGCGATGCCGCGCTGCGCACCCGCCTCGGCGCCGCGGCGCGGGCGGCGCTGGAGCGGCGGGATTACACCTGGCAGGGCAACGCCGCGCGCATCCTCGCCTGGGCGGCGACGCTGCCGCCGCGGGGCGTTCGGTCGTGATCGTCGAAAGCCAGCGCGGGAGTTTGAGCCTTCAACCTCATTGTGCAATGGTGGATCGTTGTAAGGGAGCACCCATCATGCGTTCAAATCGTCATGTCGTCCTTGCGGGTGGCCGGGTGCGGCGATGACACGCACGCTGACGACAAGAGACAGGTGGGCGGCCCTCGCGCTGCCGCTCTTTCGAGTATATCTGCGCCATTTTCCGATCCGCGTCGGCAAGATGTGGACCTGGAACGCCGTCGTGCACCCGTACCTGGCATGGCGCCCTCTGCCGGTCGTGTCCACGACGCGGGACGGTGCGCGCTTTCCCGGCCGCCTGTATACGCCTCTGCATCGGTTCCTGTATTTCTTCGGCGTCTTCGAACCGGCGATCTCCGCTTTCATGAGAGAATATCTCCGCCCCGGCGACGTGGCGATCGATGTCGGCGCCAATATCGGCGTGCACACGACGCTGCTGTCGCGGCGCGTGGGGCCGGCCGGGCGCGTCCATGCGATCGAGGCGTCACCGTCGATCTTCGCCGCGTTGCGCGACAACCTGACGCGCAACGGGGCGGCTAACGTGGTCACGCACCACATGGCGGTGCTCGACGCACCGGGCACGGTGACGGTGTTCCTGCATGACATGTCGAACGACGGGGGAACGACCGTCGTGACGACGGTGGCGGAGCGTCGCCGCGCCGCCGCCGAGGCGGTGGTGGAGGCACGACCGCTGGACCAGATCGTGCCGGCGGAGGATCTGCGCCGGACGCGGCTGATCAAGATCGACGTGGAAGGTGCGGAATGGCTGGTGGCGCAGGGGATGGCGGCAGCACTGCCGGCGCTGCCGCCGGATTGCGCGATCATCATGGAGGTCAGCCCGCGCGCCCTGGAAAATTTCGGCGCCTCCGTCGCCGCCCTGGTGGCGATCTTCACGGCGCATGGCTTCCGGGCGCTGGTGTTCCCGCTGACCTACACGCCGGAACGCCATCTCGACCGCCCTCTGCCGCCGCCGCGGCCCTTCGGTGGGGTGGATTTCGATATCGCTGACCTGCTCTTCATCCGCGGCGACGGTCCGCGCTAGCGGCGGGCGGCCGCGTCAGGCCGCCGCCTTGCGGATCATCGCCGTGCCGCTGCGGTCGGGCAGCAGCACCGGGCGTTCCGGGCGGCCGGCGAGGAATTCATCGACCGCCTGCTTCACCCCGTCCCAGTAGATGCCGGCATAGTCGTGCACGATCATCAGCCCGCCGGGGGCGAGGCGCGGGAAGAAGAACGCCATTCCCGCCCGGATCGGCTCGTAGAGATCGCAGTCGAGATGCACCAGGCTGAACCGCCGCGCGTCCATTCCCGGCGCCAGCGAATCGGGGAAATAGCCGGGCACGTAGTGGACATTCGCCTCGCCCACCAGTTCGCGCACGGCATCGAGCGAGGTGTCGGCGAACTCCATCGCGCGGTCGCGGTCGGGGCCGGCGAAGTCGCGACGGTCGAAGCCGGTGAAGGTGTCGAACAGCAGCACCTCCCGCCCGGCGCCGCGCGCGTACTGCGCCAGCACCGCCGCCGAGTTGCCGCGATAGACGCCGAGCTCGGCGAAATCCCCGGCGATGCCCTCGGCCAGCACGGCGCGGATGTTGAGCGCGAGCGCATAGAGCCGCGGCAGATCCTCGGCGTTGCGCAGGTTGCGGCGCACCCAGACTTCGCCGAGGGCGGCGAATTCCGGCAGCGCGTGA
The DNA here is from genome assembly GCA_021847995.1 of Pseudomonadota bacterium. Taxonomy (GTDB): domain Bacteria; phylum Pseudomonadota; class Alphaproteobacteria; order Acetobacterales; family Acetobacteraceae; genus JAFKFJ01. The sequence continues at coordinate 2,505 of JAJZNE010000123.1, forward strand.
TGCTGCACGTCGGCCTCCGGCCGGGCGGTGAGGCAGAACGGCAGGCCGGCGCGCAGCGCCGCCGGTGCCGCCCAGCGATGGCCGAGCGGAAATTCGCCCCGCGCCCGTCCGCCACGCAGCAGGTGGCGCAGCGTCGCGCGCAGCGCCGCCGCCTGCTCCTGCGGCGGCTTGCGCAGGAAGCGCGCCCAGCGTCCGTCGGCCGGTGGTGCCGTCATTCCGTTGCTCCATGAAGGATGTGCCGTGCCGTGCGCCGCGCGCACCGGCAGGGCCGTTGCGGGAGCAGTGCCGTTGCGTTATGCCACGGCTCACCCCCGAGCAGGAACCGCAATGGTGCAGACGGGTCATTCGCCGCGGCTGCGGCAGCTACGCCGCATGGCGCGCACGACGGTCGAGGTGGCGCGGCAATGGCCCCGCCTGGCCGCGCTGGCGCTGCTCGACCGGATCGACTTCAGTTCCGGCCTCGGCGATTCGGCCAACGTCCTCTATGGTCTCGTGCGCGCGATGAAGCCCGAGCTGTGTGTCGAGATCGGCTCCGCCCGCGGCCGGTCCGCCTGCTTCATCGCCATGGCGTTGCGCGAGAACGGCAGCGGCCGGCTCTATGCGATCGATCCGCACCGGCCGACCGCATGGAACGACAGCGGCGCCGTCGAGACGCTCGCCGTGATGCAGGGCAACCTGGAGCGCCTGCGCCTTGCGCCCTGGGTCGAGATCGTGCGTGCCACCTCGGCGGAGGCGGCGGCCGGCTGGACGCGCCCGATCGACCTGCTGTTCATCGACGGCGACCACTCCTACGACGGCATCCGGCGGGACTGGGATCTGTTCGTCCCCCATGTCGCCGAATTCGGCGTCGTCGTGTTCCATGACACGATCTGGGACGTGCGGCCCGATCCGCGCTGGCACCGCCCCGACATGGGCGTGCCGCGCTTCGTCGAGGAACTGCGCGAAGCCGGCTTTCCGGTGGTGACGCTGGCGCGGGATTGCGGCGTCTCGCTGGTGCAGCCGGTGCGGGGCGGCGCCGTCCTCGCCCCGCCCGCGGCACGGGACGGCGTCAGCGCGCGGCAGCCCGCGCCAACGCCGCCGTGACCGCGTCCGCCACCCGCTCGACCGTGATCGCGGACAGGCAGGCCAGCCCGATGGGGCACGGGTCGCGCCGCCAGCACGGCGCGCAGGGCGGGGTTTCCGTCAGGATCACGCTGGTCGGATAGGCGGTGTTCGCGGCCGCCTCATAGCCGCCGCCGATCACCACCGCCGGCCGCCCGGCGGCGGCGGCGAGATGCATCGGCCCGGATACCGGCCCGACATAGAGATCCGCCGCCGCCACCGCCGCCGCCAGCCCCGCCGCATCGGTCGCCCCGCGCAGATCGACATAGGCGCCCGCCGGCACTTCGGCGCCCGCGTCCCACGCCGTGCCGATCTCGATCACGCGGCAGTCGCGCGCGAGCCGCGCCAGCAGCGCGTTCCAGGACGGCATCGGCCAGTCCTTGTTCGGCGTCCAGCGCCCGGCGCGGCGCAGCACCACGACATTCGGTCCCGCCCCCCAGGCGGCACGGAAGCGCGCCACGGCATCCGGATCGATCACGCAGTCCGGCCGCACGTCGCGCACCGCGACCCCGAGCACGTCGCCCAGGATGCGCGCCAGATGCACCCGCGGCGGCACCGCGTCCTCGTAGCCGAGGGTGATCGCGCCGGCCGGCGCCAGGGCGGAATGCTGCACCTCCGCCAGATACGGCAGGCCGCGCAGCAGGTCAGGGAAGTCGGTGAAGAAGCGGATGCTGAGCGCCGGGTTGGCGCGTTTCGCCTCCCGCAGCGCCGGCGTGCACAGCAGCACGTCGCCGAGGCCGCGGTCGCGCACCACGTCGATCGCCGCACGCCGCCAGGGCGCCGCGGCGGGCCAGGGATGGCGCAGGCGCCGCGCCGCCGGGCCGGAGCCGCCGAGGATGCGCCGCTCGGCGGCGCGGCGCAGGCGGTAGGTGCCGAATTTCATGAGGTCATGCGCTCATCGGATCATGCGCTCATGAGAATATGAGCGCATCGCCTCATGGCCGGCCGGCCGCCTGCGCGCGCAGATGGCCGGCATAGCCGAGCGCGTAGCCGAGCCGCTTGAGTTCGCGCACATAGACCGGCGGCGGCGCGGTCAGGCGGGCGAGCGCGAAGCCGGCAGCACTTTCCGCGATGCGGCGCAGCAGCCACGGCGGCACGCCGCCCGGCAGCCGCGCCCGCCGCGCCCGCTCGGTCAGCGCCGCGGTCTCGCCATGCGCCCGGTAGCAGGCCAGCACATGGGCGAATGTCTGCCGCTGCGGCGCGATCAGGTGCCGCACCGTCGCCGCCGGCACATAGACGCCGCTGCCGCCCGCGGCCAGGATCGCGTCGATCACCGCCGTCTCCTCGCCCATCCGGCCGTGGCGGCCGGCGCCGGCGCCGAGCGCCGGGTCATAGGGGAAGCGGCGCTGCTCGGCGGCGCGCACCACGTAATTGGCGCCGAACGGCTTGCAGTCCGCACCGAGCGGGCACGGGGCAGGGCCGAAATCGCGTGCCGCCAGCAGATGGGCAAGCTCCCCGGTGCTGGCGGCGAACCATGCCGCGACCGGTTCCTCCAGCACCGGCACCACCCGGCCGCCGAACAGCGCCGCCGCCGGCCAGCGCTGCGCGGCGTCGGCATAGGCGGCGAGCCAGCCGGGATCGACCAGCACGTCATCGTCGGTCCACACCAGATAGCGTCCGCGCGCCGCGGCGATGCCGCGGTTGCGCGCGTTGGAAAGGCCGCGCCGCGGTTCGGCCGCCGCGACCAGCGGCAGCCGGCCGGCGAACTGCGCCAGCACATCCGCGGTCGCGTCGGTGCTGCCGTTATCGACCACCACCACCTCCCACGCCCATCCGTCCGGCCGCTGCATGGCGCAGAGCGACTCGAGCGTGCGGGCGAGCGAGGCGGCGCGGTTGCGCGTGCAGATGACGACGCTCCCATCCATCGCCGTTCAGCCGTCTCCCTGCGCGACCCCGCCCGCCAGCAGCGCGCGGAAATAGGCGATGGTGCGCGTCAGGCCCTCGGTGAGCCCGATCCGCGGCTGCCAGCCCAGCACCGTCCGCGCCCGCGCGATGTCGGGGCAGCGCTGCAACGGGTCATCCTCCGGCAGCGTGCGGTGGATGATGCGGCTCGATGATCCGGTCAGCGCGATCACCTGCTCGGCGAGACTGCGCACGGTGATTTCCTCCGGGTTGCCGAGATTGATCGGCCCGGTCACGTCGGCGCCGCTGTCCATCAGCCGGATCAGGCCATCGATCAGGTCATCGACGTAGCAGAACGCCCGCGTCTGGCTGCCGTCGCCGTAGAGCGTGATGTCCTCTCCGCGCAGGGCCTGGAGGATGAAGTTCGACACCACCCGCCCGTCGGCGGGGTGCATGTGCGGGCCATAGGTGTTGAAGATGCGCGCGACCTTGATCGCAACGCGGTGCTTGCGGTGGTAGTCGAAGAACAGGGTCTCCGCACAGCGCTTGCCCTCGTCGTAGCAGGCGCGCGGGCCGAGCGGGTTGACGTTGCCGCGGTACTCCTCCGTCTGCGGATGCACGGTCGGGTCGCCATAGACCTCGCTGGTGGAGGCCTGCAGCACCCGCGCGCCGGTGCGCTTGGCAAGGCCCAGCATGTTGATGGCGCCGACCACGCTGGTCTTGGTCGTCTGCACCGGGTCGAACTGGTAATGCACCGGCGAGGCCGGGCAGGCCAGGTTGTAGATGCGATCGACCTCGACATAGAGCGGGAAGGTCACGTCGTGGCGCAGGAACTCGAAATGCGGGTGGGCGAGCAGCGGGACGATGGTGTCGCGCCGGCCGGTGAAGAAATTATCGACGCACAGCACCTCCTGCCCCAGCGCCAGCAGCCGCGCGCACAGATGCGAGCCGAGGAACCCCGCCCCCCCGGTGACGAGGACGCGCGGGCGGAGCAGCGGATGGTCGGGCATCGGGGGTGCGGATCCTTCAGGGGGACGGGCGTTTGACGGGCGGACGGTCCGATACTAGATCGTCCCGACCGCGGCGTCACGCCGCCTCTCGCTGTCCAGCACGGTACGCCCATGCCGCCGACGGCCTTCCCGCAGCCGGGTGATGCGGCGCAACCGGCGGCGGCGCCGCGCTGCAAATGCTGCGGCGCGCCGGCGCGGCCCTTCGCCCGCCACGACGCCGCGCGCAGCTGCGCCGATCGCCACCTTCCGGCGCCGGGCGGCACGTTTGCGCCGCGCGGGCAGATGATCGCGTATCACCGCTGCCGGCGCTGCGGCTTCGTCTTCACCGCCGATTTCGATGCGCTGTCCGACGCCGAACTGGGGGCGGCGATCTACGATGCCGACTACATCCGCGCCGACCCCGATTTCGCCGCCGCGCGCCCGCGCCTGTTCGCCGACTATCTGCACCGGCTGCTCGGGCGCCGCAGCAGGCCGGCGGCGGTGCTCGACTATGGCGGCGGCGCCGGGCTGCTCGCCGCGCTGCTGCGCGAACGGGGCATCGCCTGCGACAGTTTCGATCCCTATTTCGCCGCCGGCGCGCCGCCGTCCGGTGTGCCCGCCGGCGGCTATGATCTGGTCACCGCCTTCGAGGTGTTCGAGCACAGCCGCGACCCGCTGGCGACCGCGCGCGACGCGCTGCGCTGGCTTGCCCCCGCCGGCGTGCTGCTGTTCTCCACCCATCTGCAACCGCGCCGTCCCGATCCGGACTGGTGGTACATCGCGCCGCGCAACGGCCATGTCTCGATCCATTCCGCTGCCAGCCTCGCGGTGCTGGCACGCCGCCTCGGCGTGCGGCTGCTGTCGGTGGGCGAGGTGCTGCACGTCTTCTGCCGCCCGCCGGCGGGGCCGCTGCTGCGCACGCTGTTCGCGCCGGAGGCGTGGACGGCGCTCTACTACGCCTCCCGCCGCGGCGTCGTGCCCTATGCCCGCACCGCGGCGATGCTGGCGCGGCTCGGTGTGCCGGCGGCGGCCGATCCGCGCCACCTCGCCCGCGCGCTGCTGCGCCGGTAGCCGCGCCCGGCACCGGTGGCGGCGCGAACGCCGGCCTCAGCCGCCCGGCGCCAGCGCCAGCAACGCCGGGCGCGACGGGCCGGGCGTCAGCGTGACCCGCGCCG
>JAJZNE010000072.1 GCA_021847995.1 Pseudomonadota bacterium
CACGGCATCGTCATGGACCTGATCATCGCGGCGGTGGTGCTGCACCTGCTCGCGATCGGCGCCTATGCGGTGCTGAAGGGGCAGGACCTGGTGCGGCCGATGGTGACGGGCAAGAAGCGCCTGCCCGCCGCCACCCGCGCGCCGCGCATGGCGAGCCCGCTGCTCGCCCTGGCGATGCTGGCGCTGGCGGCGGCGGTGACGGTGCTGGTGGCGACCCGGCTGTGACCCGCGGCCGGGATCAGGCCGGGATCAGGAGAGTTTGTAGCGGTAGGTCTGATGGCATTCGCCGCAGACCTTGCCGGTTGCCTTCCACTGCGCGGCGAACGCCGCCCGGTCGCCCGATTGCGCCGCCTGCTCGAGCTTCGCCGCCTCGGTCTGCAACTGCTGGGCGTGCTGCTCGAAGCCGGGGCGGTCGGACCACACGGCGGGCCTCGCGTGGGTGCCGCCGCCGGTTTCGGTGCCGGGGGGAAACATGGTCGGGATTTTCTGCGCCCAGGCGACGATCTCCGCCGCTTTTGCCGCCAGCGGCTGCACCGGGGCGCCGGCGTCGATCGCCTCCTTCATCGCCTTGAAGTTCTCGCCCATGTGCTTGTAGCCGGCGCGCCGCTCGGCAATGATCTGTTCCGGCGTCGCGGCGAGCGCGAGCACCGTTGCGCCGAGCAGCATTCCCCCCGCCAGCACCGCCGCCATCCGTCGCTGCGTCATCCGATCCCCCCGTGTGGTTGCAACGCCCTGCAATAGATGAGGCAGCCGGCGGGGTTGCAACGCCCGGCGCGGCGGCGGGCGGAAAAAAAGTCGCGTCCGGCGTCTTGCCGGCGGACGCGCCGGCCGACAAACCGGGGTGTCTTCTCCCCCAGCCAAGGAACCAGCATGCCCGCCATCCGAACCGTTGCCGTCTTCTGCGGGTCGCGGCCCGGCCGCTCCCCTCTCTGGCGCGCCGCCGCGACGGCGCTGGGCGAGGGGTTGGGGCGCGCCGGCCTGCATCTGGTGTTCGGCGGCGGGCGGATCGGGCTGATGGGGGCGGTGGCCGATGCGGCGCTCGCCGCCGGCGGGCGGGTGACCGGCGTGATCCCCGATTTCCTGCAGCAATGGGAAGTGGCGCATCAGGGGGTGAGCGAGCTGATCGTCACCGACAGCATGCACAGCCGCAAGCGGCGGATGTTCGAGCTGTCGGATGCCTTCGTGTCGTTCCCCGGCGGGCTTGGCACGTTCGACGAGACGTTCGAGATCCTGACGTGGAAGCAGTTGCGCCTGCACGACAAGCCGGTGCTGATCTGCGACATCGACGGCTCGGCGGCCGCGCTGTGCGGCCTGATCGAAGGCGCGATCGCCGACGGCTTCGCCCCGCCCGAGGCCGGCGGCTTCTTCGAGACGGTGGCGAGTGTTCCGGCCCTGCTGGCACGGCTGGCCGAACTCGGCACGGTGCCGGGCGGGGCGGCGGCGCTGCTGTAGGGGGCGGGCGGATCGCCTGCGTCGACCGAGCGGGGCGGCGGCGGCTGCCCACCGGCAGCGGTCTCCGGGCTCCCCGTCCCCGCGGGTTTCGCATCGCCAGGGCCATTGCCGGGAACTGCCCCGAAACGCGCCGCAACTCATTGAAAATACTGGCTTGAAAATATTGGCGTCCCGTACGGGATTCGAACCCGTGTTACCGCCGTGAAAGGGCGGTGTCCTGGGCCTCTAGACGAACGGGACCGCGCAGGCGCGCCGGGTAGCGGAGGGGGTCTGCGCCGTCAAGGGCGGCGATAGGGGATGACGGCGGCAGAAGCTTCGCGCATGGTGGCGCCACATGCTCAAGGATCCGCCCATGCGTCGCCACCGCATCGCCGCCATCCCCGCCGACGGTATCGGACCGGAAGTGATCGACGCCGGGCTGGAAGTGCTGGATGCACTCGCCGGCCGGGCCGGCTTCGCGCTGGACATCGACCGCTACGACTGGGGGTCGGACCGCTACCGCCGCACCGGCGCGATGATGCCCGACGATGGCGTGGCCCTGCTGCGCGGCGCCGATGCGATCTATTTCGGCGCCGTCGGCGCGCCCGATATCCCCGATCACGTCACCCTCTGGGGCCTGCGGCTCGCCATCACCCAGGGGCTCGACCAATACGCCAATATCCGCCCGACACGCCTGCTGCCCGGCGTGATCAGCCCGCTGCGCGAGGTGGCCGCGGGCGATCTCGACTGGCTCATCATCCGCGAGAACAGCGAGGGCGAGTATGCCGGCCATGGCGGGCGGGCGCATCGCGGCCTGCCGGAGGAGGTCGCCACCGAAACCGCCATCTTCACCCGCACCGGCGTCGCCCGCATCATGCGCTATGCCTTCGCCGAGGCCGCGCGGCGGCCGGCGCGGCACCTCACCGTCGTCACCAAGTCCAACGCCCAGCGCCACGGCATGGTGATGTGGGACGAGATCGCGGCGGAGGTGGCGCGCGATTTCCCCGCCGTCGCCTGGGACCGGGAGCTGGTGGACGCGATGACGGTGCGGATGGTGCGCCGGCCCGCCAGCCTCGACACCGTGGTCGCAACCAATCTGCATGCCGATATCCTGACCGACCTGGCGGCGGCACTGGCGGGCAGCATTGGCATCGCGCCGACCGGCAACATCGACCCGGAACGCCGCGCCCCCTCGATGTTCGAGCCGATCCACGGGGCTGCCTTCGACATCACCGGCAAAGGCATCGCCAACCCGGTGGGCAGCCTGTGGACGGCCGCCCTGATGCTGGAGCATCTCGGCGAACGCAGCGCCGCGGCGGTGCTGATGGCGGCGGTGGAGCAGGTGTGCGCCGCCGGGATCGTCACGCCCGACCTCGGCGGACGGGCGCGCACGAAGGAGGTGACGCAGGCGGTGATTGCGGCCCTCGCCGGCGCCAACCTGCCCGCAGCCGGCTAGCGGCGGCGAAACCGGGGGCGGGCCGGGCAGGCGGGCCTTCCGCCGACCTCCGCTGCGCGGCGCGCCTGGGCACGGGTGACGCCGGCGGCGCTCAGGTGGGCAGCAGCTCCAGCGCGCCGCCCACCGCCATCGCGCCTCCCTCCAGCACTTCGGCATAGACGCCGCAATCATGGTGGCCGAAGGCGGCGCGCAGTTCGGAGACCGGATGCGCGTCGCGCGCCGCCGTGTCGGGGTTGACCTCGGTCGCGGCGCAGCGCGGGATGCGCTTGATCACGCGCAGCCGCACCCCTCCCGCCAGCAACTCCTGGCCGACCCAGTCGAGCTCGCTCCAGGCCGGCGCGCCGGAGAGATAGAGGTTGGCGCGAAACCGCAGCGGGTGCCGCGGCGCGCCGGCGCGGCGGGCGAGATCGGCGACGCTGGCGAGATTGATCAGGCTGACCACCTTGCGCCGCTGGTCGGTGAAGGCATGGCCGGGCACGTAGTGGAACTGCGGCACGCCCCGCGCCTCCGCCCCCAGGAAGGCGGTGAGCCAGGCGCCGAGCCGCTCCCGCCCGGCGGCGGTGAGCGGCGCGTCCTCGATCGCCTTGCCGTCGGGGGCGCGGATCAGCAGCCGGCTGGTGGCGGCATCGAAGCTCGCCCGCAGCAGGGCCACGCGGGCATTGGCCATCAGGCACATGAAATGCGTCTTGGCGAGCCAGCGCGGCGCCGCCGGATCGAACGGCGCATCGCCCTGGGCGAGCGCGAAGGCGCGGTCCCACGGCAGCGTCTCGGCCGCCGCGACGGCGACCCGCTCCAGCGCCTCGGCGGTGAGGCCCTTCACCGGATAGCGATAGAGGTGCTCGATGCGCATGTGCGGTCTGCCAGGTCCCGGAAACCCTTGAGGTGATGCAGATCATCGCCCATCTCGATCCGTGAGGATAGGGTGTCCGTTGCCGCTCATCGGGGCGGGCACCCCGGTCGCCTGACAGGGACAGAGACAGATGGACATCGAGAAATTCACCGAACGCTCGCGCGGCTTCATCCAGGCCGCGCAGACCATCGCGATCCGCGAATTCCATCCCCAGCTCACGCCCGAGCATCTGCTGAAGGCGCTGCTGGACGACGAGGAGGGGGCCGCCGCCGGCCTGATCCGCGCTGCCGGCGGTGACGACCGGGCGGTGCGCGCCGCGGTCGAGCAGGAACTCGGCCGGCTGCCGAAAGTGAGCGGCAGCGGCGCCGGCCAGCCGCAGGCGACGCCGGCGCTGGTGCGCGTGCTCGACGGCGCGCAGCGGGCGGCCGAGCAGGCGGGGGACGAATATGTGGCGCAGGATCGGCTGCTGCTCGCCCTTGCCGGCGGCGAGGGGGGGGCGGCACGGGCGCTGCGCGCCGCCGGGGCCACGCCGCAGGCACTGGACAAGGCGGTCGCCGAGATCCGCAAGGGCCGCCGGGTGACCAGCCAGAATGCGGAGGCGAATTTCGACGCGCTGAAGAAATACGCCCGCGACGTGACGGCGCTGGCGCGCGAGGGCAGGCTCGACCCGGTGATCGGGCGTGACGAGGAAATCCGGCGCACGATCCAGGTGCTGGCGCGGCGCACCAAGAACAATCCGGTGCTGATCGGCGAACCCGGCGTCGGCAAGACCGCGATCGTCGAGGGGCTGGCCCTGCGCATCGTCAACGGCGACGTGCCGGAGGCGCTGAAGGGCAAGCGGCTGCTGGCGCTCGACCTCGGCGCCATGGTCGCCGGCGCCAAGTACCGCGGCGAGTTCGAGGAGCGGCTGAAGGCGGTGCTGAAGGAGATCGAGTCGGCCAACGGCGAGATCATCCTGTTCATCGACGAGATGCACACCCTGGTCGGGGCGGGGCGGGCGGACGGCGCGATGGATGCGTCCAATCTGCTCAAGCCGGAACTGGCGCGCGGCGCGCTGCACTGCGTCGGGGCCACCACGCTCGACGAGTACCGCAAGCATGTGGAGAAGGATGCGGCGCTGGCGCGGCGCTTCCAGCCGGTGTTCGTGGGCGAGCCGAGCATCGAGGACACGGTGAGCATCCTGCGCGGCATCAAGGAGAAATACGAGCTGCATCACGGCGTGCGGATCACCGACGGCGCGCTGGTCGCGGCGGCGGCGCTGTCCAACCGCTACATCACGGATCGCTTCCTGCCCGACAAGGCGATCGACCTGATCGACGAGGCGGCGAGCCGGCTGCGCATGCAGGTGGACAGCAAGCCCGAGGAACTCGACGAACTCGACCGCCGCGTGCTGCAGCTCAAGATCGAGCGCGAGGCGCTGAAGCGCGAGGACGATCCGGCGAGCCGCGAGCGGCTGGCGAGGCTCGAACAGGAACTCGCCGGGCTCGAGGAGAAGTCGGACGCGCTGACCGCGGCGTGGCGGGCCGAGAAGGAGAAGCTGGCCGCCAACCAGTCGCTCAAGGAACGCCTCGACCGCGCACGCAGCGAGGTGGAGGTGGCGCAGCGGCGGGGCGATCTGCAGCGCGCGTCGGAACTGCTCTATGGCGTCATTCCGGGGCTTGAGAAGCAGCTGGCGCAGGCCCAGGACGGCGGCCGGCTGGTGAACGAGGCGGTGACGGAGGAGCAGGTGGCGAGTGTCGTCTCGCGCTGGACAGGGGTGCCGGTGGACCGGATGCTGGAGGGCGAGCGCGCCAAGCTGCTGCGCATGGAGGCGGAGCTGCGCCGCCGCGTGGTCGGGCAGGAGGACGCCCTGGTCGCGGTGGCCAATGCGGTCCGGCGCGCGCGGGCCGGGCTGCAGGATCCGAACCGGCCGATCGGCAGCTTCCTGTTCCTCGGCCCGACCGGCGTCGGCAAGACCGAGACGTGCAAGGCGCTGGCCGAATTCCTGTTCGACGACGAGCGGGCGATGGTGCGCATCGACATGAGCGAGTTCATGGAGAAGCACGCCGTTGCCCGCCTGATCGGCGCGCCGCCGGGCTATGTCGGCTATGAGGAGGGGGGCGTGCTGACCGAGGCGGTGCGGCGGCGGCCCTACCAGGTGATCCTGTTCGATGAGGTGGAGAAGGCGCACGAGGATGTGTTCAACATCCTCCTCCAGGTGCTCGACGACGGACGGCTGACCGACGGGCAGGGGCGGACGGTGGATTTCCGCAACACGATCATCGTGCTGACCAGCAATCTCGGCAGCGACATCCTGGCGGCACAGCCGGACGGGGCGGACCTGGCGATGGCGTGGCGCGGCGTGATGGAGGTGGTGCGCACGCAGTTCCGGCCTGAATTCCTCAACCGGCTGGATGAAATCGTGCTGTTCCGCCGCCTGCAGCGCAGCGACATGGCGGCGATCGTGACGATCCAGATGGAGCGGCTGCACCGGCTGCTGGCCGACCGCAAGATCGCCCTCGACCTCGACCGTGCGGCGCAGGATTGGCTGGCGGCGGAGGGCTACGATCCGGTCTACGGCGCGCGCCCGCTCAAGCGGGTGATCCAGCGCAGCCTGCAGAACCCGCTCGCCGGCCTGATTCTGGAAGGCGCGATCCGGGACGGTGAAACGGTGCATGTCAGCGCCGGGCCGCAGGGGCTGTCGATCAACGGGCGCCTTGCGGAAGCGGCGTGAGGCGCGGCGGCGCCGGGTGGGGCGAACGCCCCGCCCGGCCGCTGGCAGAGATGCCGCTGGCAGAGATGCGCAGGCATGGCAACAGCACGAGCCATGACAAAAGCGCATGGCCTCGGCGCCCCCCGCGGCGCGCCGCGGATCGTCCGAAAGCGTGCCCGCCTGCGCGAAAAACCCTGGATTTGCCGCGGTTTTCGCTGGCGGCGGGCGGTGCTGTCATGGCGTTGACATGGAAGGCACCGGCGCCTAGATAGCGCCTCACCGACGCGGCGCGCAGCAATGCCGGCGCGGCGGTTCCCGCGAGCGGGATGTTCCTTGACAAGATCATCTGGGGTGGAAGGGATATGTCGGCGGCGCTTCATGGCTGTGCGTTAGGCACGGTGTTTGGGCTGGGTTGAGGTGTGTTTGGTTTTGACCTGGACCTGAGGGGTGTTTGCTGGCGTATCTTATGGATGCGTTGAGACAGATGTTCCGAGTTTCCGGTATTTTGGCTGAGCTGGTCTGAGCTTTGCTGGGTGACTGGTGGGGTTTGGGGCTGGTTTGGCTGGGGTATTGGGAGGGTTATGGGTCATGTTTATCTTTAGCTGGCTTTGAGGCTGGCTGGGGATGAACCTGAGAGTTTGATCCTGGCTCAGAGCGAACGCTGGCGGCATGCTTAACACATGCAAGTCGCACGGCCGGTGGGAGACTGCTGGCAGTGGCGGACGGGTGAGTAACGCGTAGGGATTTATCCATGGGTGGGGGACAACCGCGGGAAACTGCGGCTAATACCGCATGACACCTGAGGGTCAAAGGCTTTGGGGGAACCTGGGGTCGCCTGTGGAGGAGCCTGCGTCCGATTAGCTAGTTGGTGGGGTAAAGGCCTACCAAGGCGGTGATCGGTAGCTGGTCTGAGAGGATGATCAGCCACACTGGGACTGAGACACGGCCCAGACTCCTACGGGAGGCAGCAGTGGGGAATATTGGACAATGGGCGCAAGCCTGATCCAGCAATGCCGCGTGG
>JAJZNE010000139.1:0-14787 GCA_021847995.1 Pseudomonadota bacterium
TCCGATCTACCGCCGGGCGCCACCTATGCCGCCGTCGAGTCGCCCAAGGGCGAGTTCGCGGTCTATCTGGTGGCCGACGGCACCAACCGTCCCTATCGCTGCAAGATCCGCCCGACCGGGTTCGCCCATCTCCAGGCGATCGAGGCGATGTCGAAGCGGCACATGCTGGCCGATGCCGTCGCGATCATCGGATCGATCGACATCGTGTTCGGCGAGATCGACAGGTAGCAGATGGCCGAGGAAATCGAGCAGCCGGCAGCGTTCGCCTTCGACGCCGCGAGCGAGGCGGAGATCGCGCGCATCATCGCCAAATATCCGCCGGGACGGCAGGCGAGTGCCGTGATCCCGGTGCTCTACGTGGCGCAGGCGCAGATGCGGCGCAGTTCCGGCAGCGCCTGGGTGCCGCGTGCCGCGATGGATGCGGTGGCCGCCCGGCTCGGCATGCCGCCGATCCGTGTCTATGAGGTCGCGACCTTCTATCTGATGTTCAACACGCGCCCGATCGGGCGCCACCATCTGCAGGTCTGCACCACGACGCCGTGCTGGCTGCGCGGATCGGACGAGGTGGTGGCGGCGTGCCGGGAGGCGACGGGCATCCGGCACTGGGGCGAGACCAGCGCCGACGGCATGTTCACGATGACCGAGGTGGAATGCCTGGGCGCCTGCGTCAACGCGCCGATCCTGCAGGTGGACGACGACTACTACGAGGACATGGACGCGGAGCGGACCCGCGCCCTGCTGGCGGCGCTGCGCCGCGGCGAACGCCCGCCGGCCGGCTCGATGGCGGGGCGGCAGGGTTCGGCGCCGGAAGGCGGGCCGACGACGCTGCTGACGCCGGCGCAACCGGGCGGAGCGGAGTGAGGCGATGCTGCACGACCGTGACCGCATCTTCACCAATCTCTACGGCCTGCATGACTGGCGGCTGGCCGGTGCCCGCGCGCGCGGCGACTGGGACGGCACGGCGGCGATCCTGGCACGCGGTGCCGATACCATCGTCGAGGAAATGAAGACCTCCGGCCTGCGCGGACGCGGCGGCGCCGGATTCCCGACCGGCATGAAATGGTCGTTCATGCCGAAGCAGGTCGGTGAGCGCCCCCACTACCTCGTCGTCAATGCCGACGAAAGCGAGCCCGGCACCTGCAAGGACCGCGACATTCTGCGGAACGATCCGCACAAGCTGATCGAGGGCTGTCTGATCGCCTCCTTCGCGATGCGGGCGCATGCCTGCTATATCTACATCCGCGGCGAATTCCACGCCGAGGCGGCGCGCATGCAGGTGGCGATTGACGAAGCCTATGCGGCGGGGCTGATCGGCCGCAATGCCTGCGGCTCCGGCTGGGATTTCGATCTCTATCTGCATCGCGGGGCCGGCGCCTATATCTGCGGCGAGGAAACCGCGCTGCTGGAGAGCCTGGAGGGCAAGAAGGGCATGCCGCGGCTGAAGCCGCCGTTCCCTGCCGCGGTCGGCCTCTACGGCTGCCCGACCACGGTCAACAACGTCGAGAGCATCGCCGTCGCGCCGACCATCCTGCGCCGCGGTGCCGCGTGGTTCTCCGCGCTCGGCCGCCCCAAGAACAGCGGCACCAAGCTGTTCTGCATCTCCGGCCACGTCAACCGGCCGTGCAATGTCGAGGAGGAGCTCGGCATTCCGCTGCGCGAGCTGATCGAACGCTATGCCGGCGGCGTGCGCGGCGGCTGGGACAACCTGCTGGCGGTTATCCCGGGCGGCTCCTCCGTGCCGGTGATCCCGAAAGCGGTGTGCGACAGCGTGCTGATGGATTTCGACAGTCTGCGGGAGGCGAGAAGCGGCCTCGGCACGGCGGCGGTGATCGTGATGGACCGCTCGACCGACATCATCCGGGCGATCGCGCGGCTGTCGAAGTTCTACAAGCACGAAAGCTGCGGGCAGTGTACGCCGTGCCGGGAGGGCACCGGCTGGATGATGCGGGTGATGGACCGCATGGTGGAGGGGCGCGCCGAACCTGAAGAGATCGACACGCTGGAGCAGGTGACGCGGCAGGTGGAAGGGCACACGATCTGCGCCCTCGGCGATGCCGCGGCATGGCCGATCCAGGGGCTGATCCGGCACTTCCGACCGGAACTCGAAGCCCGCATTGCCCGCACCAAATCCGGCCGGACCACGGGTCCGCTGCCGCTCGCCGCGGAGTAGCACGCGCATGAAAGTCACCGTCGATGGCATCACCGTCGAGGTTCCGCCGGGCAGCAACGTGTTGCAGGCGTGCGAGGCGGCGGGGAAGGAGATTCCGCGCTTCTGCTACCACGACCGGCTGTCGGTCGCCGGCAACTGCCGCATGTGTCTGGTCGAGATCGAGAAGGCGCCGCCCAAGCCGATCTCCTCCTGTTCCTATCCCGCCGCTGACGGCATGGTGGTGCATACCGACAGCAAGATGGTGCGGGCGGCGCGGCGCGGGGTGATGGAATTCCTGCTGATCAACCACCCGCTCGACTGCCCGATCTGCGACCAGGGCGGCGAGTGCGATCTGCAGGACCAGGCGATGGGCTACGGCATGGACCATTCGCGCTATGCCGAGAACAAGCGGGCGGTGGCCGACAAGTATCTCGGCCCGCTGATCAAGACGGTGATGACGCGCTGCATCCACTGCACGCGCTGCATCCGCTTCTCGGCGGAAATCGCCGGCGTGCCGGAACTCGGCGCCACCTCCCGCGGCGAGAGCATGGAGGTCGGACCGTATGTCGAGCGCGCGCTGACCTCCGAACTGTCCGGCAACATGATCGACATCTGTCCGGTCGGTGCGCTCACGTCCAAACCCTATGCGTTCGTCGCGCGGCCGTGGGAGCTGCGCAAGACCGACAGCATCGACGTGCTCGACGCGGTCGGCGCCAATATCCGCATCGATGCGCGCGGGCCGGAGGTGCTGCGCATCCTGCCGCGCGTCAACGACGACGTGAACGAGGAGTGGCTGGCCGACAAGTCGCGCTTCGCGCTCGACGGGCTGAAGCGCCGGCGGCTCGACGGTTGCTGGGTGCGGCGCGACGGACGGCTCGTGCGCAGCAGTTGGGAGGAGGCGTTCGGCGCCATCGCGGCACGGCTGCATGGGCTGCGCGGCGACCGCATCGGCGCTGTGGCCGGCAATCTTGCGGATTGCGAGAGCATGCTGGCGCTCAGGGATCTGATGGCCTCGCTCGGCTCGGCGAACCTCGACTGCCGGCAGGACGGCAGCGTGGCCGACGTGTCGCGGCGCGATTTCTACACGTTCAACACCACGATCGCCGGCATCGAGGAGGCCGATGCGGTGCTGCTGATCGGCACCAATCCGCGCCATGAGGCGCCGCTGGTGAATGCGCGCATACGCAAGCGCTGGATGGCGCTCGCGGGGCGCCTGCCGGTGTTCGGCATCGGGCCGGCGGCGGATCTCACCTACCACGTGACCTGGCTTGGCGATTCGCCGCGCGCGTTGGCGGCGCTCGCCGATCCCGGGCAGGCGGCGACGCAGGCGCTGCGGGCGGCGAAGCGGCCGATGCTGATCCTGGGCGCGGGCGCGCTGGCCCGTGCCGATGGGGCGGCGGTGCTGGCGGCTGCATGGCAGGTTGCGGCGGAGAATGGTCTCCTGACGCCGGACTGGCACGGCTTCAACGTGCTGCACCATGCCGCGGCGCGGGTCGGTGCGCTCGATCTGCGCTTCCTGCCCGGCCCGCGCGGCAAGCCGCTTGCCGGCATGCTGGAGGGCGGCGTCGATCTGCTGTGGCTGCTCGGCGCCGACGAGTTCGACATGGCGCGGATCGGCGCCGGCACGTTCGTGGTCTATCAGGGCCATCACGGCGACCGCGGCGCGGCACGGGCCGACGTGATCCTGCCGGGGGCGGCCTATACCGAAAAGAACGGCACCTACGTCAACACCGAAGGCCGTGTGCAGCGCGGATACTTTGCCGTCTATCCGCCGGGGCAGGCGCGCGAGGACTGGAAGATCCTGCGCGCCTTCAGCGAACACATCGACCGGCGGCTGCCGTATGACGCGATCGGGGCGGTGCGCGCGCGCATGGAGCAGCTCAATCCGGTGTTCGCGCGGCCCGACGTGTCGCCGCGCTTCGGCGCCTCCGACCTGACGGCGCCGCAGGGCGATGCGGCGGCACTGACCGGGGCGCCGTTCGTGCTGCCCTTCACCACCTATTATCAGACCGACCCGATCAGCCGCGCCAGCCCGACCATGGCCGAATGCGTGGCGACGGTCGGGCGCACGGCGCTGGCCGTGGCGGCGGAGTAGGCAATGCAAGGGTTCTTTGCCACCCCGCTCGGCGTCACCATCCTGACGGTGCTGGAGGCGCTGGCGATCATCGTGCCGGTGCTGCTGATGATGGCCTATCTGACGCTCGCCGAGCGCAAGGTGCTGGCGGCCATCCAGTTGCGGCGCGGGCCCAACGTGGTCGGGCCGTTCGGGCTGTTGCAGCCCTTCGCCGATGCCATCAAGATGGTGATGAAGGAAACCATCATCCCGAGCGGCGCCAACCGGGTGCTGTTCCTGATGGCGCCGATGCTGACCTTCGGCCTCGCGGTGATTGCGTGGGCGGTGATTCCGGTCAACGACGGCTGGGCGATCGCCGACATCAATGTCGGCATCCTTTATCTGTTCGCGATCTCCTCGCTCGGCGTCTACGGCATCATCATCGCCGGCTGGGCGAGCAATTCCAAGTACGCCTTCCTCGGCGCCCTGCGCAGCGCCGCGCAGATGGTGTCGTACGAGGTCTCGATCGGCTTCGTCATGGTCAGCGTGCTGCTGTGCGTCGGCAGCCTGAACCTGAACGACATCGTGCTGGCGCAGCGGCATGTCTGGTTCTGCCTGCCGCTGTTTCCGATGTTCGTGGTGTTCTTCATCTCGGGGCTGGCGGAGACCAACCGCTCGCCATTCGACCTGCCGGAGGGCGAGAGCGAGATCGTCGCCGGGTTCTTCGTCGAGTACAGCGCGATGGCCTTCGCGCTGTTCTACCTCGGCGAGTACACCAACATGATCCTGATGAGCGGGATGACGACGATCCTTTTCCTGGGCGGCTGGCTGGCGCCGTTCGGGATCGAGCCGTTCACCTGGCTGCCCGGCCCGATCTGGTTCATCCTCAAGGTCTGTGCGGTACTTCTGGTGTTCATCTGGGTGCGCGGCACGGTGCCGCGCTACCGCTACGACCAGTTGATGCGGCTCGGCTGGAAGGTGTTCCTGCCGCTGTCGCTGCTGTGGCTGGTGCTGACCGCCGGGGCGCTGATGCTGTTCGGCTGGCTGCCACATGCCTGACGCGCCGCATCCCGAACCGGCCGAAGGAGGCTGAGCATGGCGTTCCTCGATCGCACGGCGCGCAGCCTGCTGCTCACCGAACTGCTCGACGGCATGGCGCTGACGCTGCGCTATTTCTTCCGCCGCAAGGCGACCATCAACTATCCGTTCGAGAAAGGGCCGCTCAGCCCGCGCTTCCGCGGGGAGCACGCGCTGCGCCGCTACCCGAACGGGGAGGAGCGGTGCATCGCCTGCAAGCTGTGCGAAGCGATCTGTCCGGCCCAGGCGATCACCATCGAGGCGGAGCCGCGGGCCGACGGGTCGCGGCGGACGACGCGCTATGATATCGACATGACCAAGTGCATCTACTGCGGCCTGTGCGAGGAAGCCTGTCCTGTCGATGCCATCGTCGAAGGCCCCAATTTCGAGTTCGCGACCGAGACGCGGGAGGAGCTGATGTATGACAAGGCCAAGCTGCTGGCCAACGGCGACCGGTGGGAGCCGGAGCTGGCGCGCCGACTGGAACTCGATGCGCCGTACCGCTGAGCGCAGGGGACGGCCGACATGATCGCCGCTGCCGCCTTCTATGTTTTTGCCGCCATTCTGCTGGTCTCCGCGGCGATGGTGGTGAGCGCGCGCAATCCGGTGCATTCGGTGCTGTTCCTGATCCTCGCCTTCTTCAATGCCGCCGGCCTGTTCCTGATCGCCGGCGCCGAGTTCCTGGCGATGATCCTGGTGATCGTCTATGTCGGCGCCGTCGCGGTGCTGTTCCTGTTCGTGGTGATGATGCTGGACATCGACTTCGTGGCGCTGCGCACGGGGTTCCAGCGCTACCTGCCGGTCGGCCTCGCGGTCGGCGTGGTGCTGATGGTGGAACTCGCGCTCGTCGTCGGCGGCTGGCGGGTGCTGCCGGAGGTGGCGGCGCGGCGCTTCGCGCCGGTGACGCCGGGCCTGCACAACACCGCTCAGCTCGGCGACCTGATCTATACCGACTACATCTTTCTGTTCCAGGCTGCCGGGCTGGTGCTGCTGGTGGCGATGATCGGCGCGATCGTGCTGACGCTGCGCGACCGGCAGGGGTCGCGGCGGCAGAGCATCCGGGTGCAGGTGGGGCGCAACATGGCGGAGACGCTGGAACTGGTCGATGTCCCGCTCGGTGCCGGGATGACGGCCGTCGGCATCCGCCGCCCGCCGCCGGCGGTGGCGGATGCAGGTGTTGCGGAGGTGCCGGCGCATGCCGCCGCGCACGGCCATGCCGCCGTGACGGAGCACTGAGCGATGTTGCCGGTCGGGGTGGAACATTATCTGGTGGTTGCGGCGCTGCTGCTGGTGCTGGGCGTGTTCGGCATCTTCCTCAATCGCCGCAACGTCATCATCATGCTGATGTCGATCGAGCTGATCCTGCTCGCGGCCAACCTCAATCTGGTGGCGTTCTCCGCCGTGCTGCAGGATCTGGTCGGGCAGGTGTTCGTGATGTTCACGCTCACCGTCGCGGCGGCCGAGGCGGCGATCGGGCTTGCCATCGTCGTGATCTATTTCCGCAATCGCGGCTCGATCCAGGTCGAGGACGTGAACCTGATGAAGGGCTGACGGGATGCTCTACGCCGTCGCGATTTTCGCGCCGCTGTTCGGCTCTGCCGTTGCCGGCCTGTTCGGCAAGGCGATCGGCGACCGTGCGGCGCAGGCCGTCACCATCACCTGCATGGTGCTGGCCTCGATCTGCGGCGTCAGCGCCTTCATCCAGCTCGTCTATCAGGGCGCGCCGACCGGCGTGCTGCCGATCGCGACCTGGGTGCAGGCCGGCCCGTTCCACGCCACCTGGGCGCTGCGCTACGATGCGCTGTCGGCCGTCATGGTGGCGATGGTGACGACGGTGGCGACCCTGATCCACATCTACAGCATCGGCTACATGGCGCATGACGAGAACCACACGATCTGGCGGTTCTTCAGCTACCTGAGCCTGTTCAGCTTCGCCATGCTGATGCTGGTCTCGGCCGACAACCTTCTGCAGTTGTTCTTCGGCTGGGAAGGCGTGGGCCTCGCCTCCTACCTGCTGATCGGCTACTGGTACTATCGCCCGAGCGCCGGGGCGGCGGCGATGAAGGCGTTCATCGTCAACCGCATCGGCGACCTCGGCTTCGCCCTCGGCATCGCGCTGGTGTTCCTGCAATTCGGCTCGATCGAATTCGGCACCGTGTTCGGTGCGGTGCAGGCGCACATGGACGCGACCTATCATGTTCTCGGCCACACCTGGCGCGCCTATGAGGTGATCGGCATCCTGCTGTTCATCGGCGCGATGGGCAAGTCGGCGCAGATCGGGCTGCATGTCTGGCTGCCCGACGCGATGGAGGGGCCGACGCCGGTGTCGGCGCTGATCCACGCGGCGACAATGGTGACCGCCGGCGTGTTCCTGATGGCGCGATTCTCGCCGGTGCTGGACTACGCGCCGGGGGCGCTCGGCTTCGTCACCTTCATCGGCGCCACCACGGCGCTGTTCGCCGCGACCGTCGGCTGCGCGCAGAACGACATCAAGCGGGTGATCGCCTATTCGACCTGCTCGCAGCTTGGCTACATGTTCGTCGCCGCCGGTGTCGGCGCGTACCAGGCGTCGATCTTCCATCTGCTGACGCATGCGTTCTTCAAGGCGCTGCTGTTCCTGACGGCCGGTTCGGTGATCCACGCGATGTCCGACGAGCAGGACATGCGCCGCATGGGCGGGCTGTGGCGGATGATTCCGTTCACCTACGCGATGATGTGGGTGGGCAATCTGGCGCTCGGCGGCGTCTTCCCGTTCGCCGGCTACTTCTCCAAGGATGCGATCCTGGAAGCGGCGTGGGCGGCGCATACCGCGATCGGGCAGTACGGGTTCTGGTGCACGCTGGTGGCGGCGTTCCTGACCGCGTTCTATTCCTGGCGCCTGCTGATCATGACCTTCCACGGCGCGCCCCGCGCGGACCGGCAGGTGATGGCGCATGTCCATGAAAGCCCGAAGGTGATGCTGGGGCCGCTGCTGCTGCTCGCTATCGGCGCGACCTTCGCCGGCATGGTGTTCCGCAACCAGCTGATCGGCGCGGACTGGCAGGCGTTCTGGGGCAATTCGATCCGGATCGCCGCCGACAACCATGTGCTGCGCGACATGGAGTCGCTGCCGCTCTGGGTATCGCTGTCGCCGAGCGTGTTCGGGCTGCTCGGCATCGGCACCGCCTATCTGTTCTACATGGTGTCGCCGGGCATTCCGGGCCGGCTGGCGGCGATGTTCCCGGCTGCCTACCGGTTCCTCCTCAACAAATGGTATTTCGATGAGCTCTACGACCTCGCCGTGGTCCGCCCCTATCGCGCGCTCGCGCGCCTGCTGTGGCAGGTCGGCGACGTGACGCTGATCGATGGCGTGCCGAACGGCCTCGCCGCGCTGACGGAGGAAGGCGCGGCCGGCGCGGTGCGGCTGCAGACCGGGTCGATCGCGGTCTATGCCTTCGCCATGCTGATCGGGCTGGTGCTGCTGGTCAGCATCTTCCTGCTGTTCCTCAGGTAGCCCCATGAACGCCGCCGGTTTCCCCCTGCTCTCGCTCATCACCTGGCTGCCGCTGGTCGGTGGCCTCGTCATCCTCGCCGTGCGCGGCGACGAGGAGACGGTGGCCGCGAATGCGCGCTGGACCGCCCTCTGGACCAGCCTGATCGTGTTCGTGCTGTCGGTGCTGCTGTGGGTGCGCTTCGATCCCGCCGAACCGGGCTTTCAGTTCGTCGAGAGCGTCGCGTGGCTGCCGCAATGGGGCATCACCTACCGGATGGGCGTGGACGGCATTTCGGTGCTGTTCGTGCTGCTGTCCACGCTGCTGACGCCGATCTGCATCCTGGCGAGCTGGGAGGCGGTGAAGGTGCGCGTGCGCGAGTACATGCTCGCCTTCCTGATTCTGGAAACGATGATGGTCGGCATGTTCTCGGCCATGGATTTCGTGGTTTTCTACATGTTCTTCGAGGGCGTGCTGATCCCGATGTATCTCATCATCGGCATCTGGGGCGGTCCGCGGCGGGTCTATGCGGCGATCAAGTTCTTCCTCTATACGCTGGCCGGCTCGGTGCTGATGCTGCTGGCGCTGCTGGCGATGTGGTACCAGGCCGGTACCACCGACATCCCGACGCTGCTGCACACATCGTTTCCGGCCGGCATGCAGACCTGGCTGTTCCTCGCCTTCCTCGCCTCCTTCGCGGTCAAGGTGCCGATGTGGCCGGTGCATACCTGGCTGCCCGATGCGCATGTCGAGGCGCCGACCGCCGGCTCCGTCATCCTCGCCGGCGTGCTGCTGAAGATGGGCGGCTACGGGTTCCTGCGCTTCTCGCTGCCGATGCTGCCGGTCGCCTCGGCGCAGCTGGCGCCGCTGATGTATGCGCTGTCGGTGATCGCGGTGATCTACACCTCGCTGGTGGCGCTGGCGCAGACCGACATGAAGAAGCTGATCGCCTATTCCTCGGTCGCGCATATGGGTGTCGTCACCATCGGCATCTTCACCGTCAACATGCAGGGCATCTCCGGCGCGATGTTCCAGATGCTGTCGCACGGCATCGTCTCGGCGGCGCTGTTCCTGTGCGTCGGCGTCGTCTATGACCGCATCCACA
Organism: Pseudomonadota bacterium; assembly: GCA_021847995.1. GTDB lineage: Bacteria > Pseudomonadota > Alphaproteobacteria > Acetobacterales > Acetobacteraceae > JAFKFJ01. The sequence goes on from JAJZNE010000139.1 coordinate 9,855, forward strand.
CGCGCGAGATCGCGCGCTATGGCGGCCTCGCCGACCGCATGCCGGCCTACGCCTTCGTGTTCATGGTGTTCACGATGGCGAGCATCGGGCTGCCCGGCACCTCCGGCTTCGTCGGCGAGTTCCTGGTGCTGGTGGGCGCGTTGCAGGTGCAGTTCTGGCTGGCGCTGCTCGGCAGCCTGGGCATGATCCTGGGCGCCGCCTATGCGCTGTGGCTCTATCGCCGCATCATCTTCGGCCGCATCACGCGCGACGATCTGCGCGCCATCCTCGATCTTTCGCCGCGCGAGATCGCGGTGTTCGCGCCGCTGGTGGTGCTGACGCTATGGATGGGCGTCTATCCGTCGAGCTTCAGCAGTTTCTGGGATGCGACGGTGGGGGCGATGGTGGCGCAGCATCAGGCGGCGCTGCACCTGCCGGCCGTGCTGGCGGCGGCGACACGATGAGCGGCGAGGCAATGATGAACTGGACCAGCGCCCTGCCGGAGATCGTGCTCGCCTGCTGCGGCATGGCGATCCTGCTGTTCGGTGCCGTGCAGGCGCGGCGCGACACGTTCCATCTGGCCAGCATGCTGACCCTGGGGTCGCTGCTGCTGGCGGCGATGCTGGCGATCGCGGCGCCGCTTGGCCTCGCCTATCACGGCCAGTTCGTCACCGACAGCTTCTCGCTCTTTGTCAAGCTGCTGGTGCTGGTCGGGGCGGCGTTCACGGTGATCGCCTCGCTCGACTACAACGAGCATGAGAACCTCCGGCGGTTCGAATTCCCGGTTCTGGTGCTCTATGCCAGCGTCGGGATGATGGTGATGGCGTCGGCCGCCAATCTGATGACGCTGTATGTCGGGCTGGAACTGCAATCGCTCAGCATCTATGTGCTGGCCGCCTTCGCGCGCGACCGGTTGCGCTCCTCGGAAGCGGGGCTGAAGTATTTCGTGCTCGGCGCGCTCGCCTCCGGCCTGCTGCTCTACGGCGTCTCGCTGGTCTACGGGTTCTCCGGCAGCATGCAGTTCGACCGGCTGGCCGCGGCGCTGGCCGACCCGGCCGATGTCTCCCCCGGTCTCGTGGTCGGCATCGTGTTCATCGTGGTCGGCCTCGCCTTCAAGGTTTCGGCGGTGCCGTTCCACATGTGGACGCCCGACGTCTACGAGGGCGCGCCGACGCCGGTGACGCTGCTGCTGGGCACGGCGCCGAAGGTGGCGGCGATGGCGCTGCTGGTGCGCGCGATGGCCACACCGTTCGGGCATCTGCTGGCGCAATGGCAGCAGCTCATCGTGCTGGTGGCGATCGCCTCGGTGATCCTGGGGGCGCTGGCGGCGATCGGGCAGCGCAACATCAAGCGGCTGATGGCCTATTCCGCGATCGGGCACATGGGCTACGTGCTGATCGGGCTGGCCGCCGGCAGCGCCGTCGGCGTGCGCGGGGTGCTGCTCTATCTGCTGACCTACGTGTTCATGAGCGCGGGAACCTTCGCCTGCATCCTGGCGATGCGCCGTCGTGGCGAGATGCTGGAGCAGATTTCCGACCTCGCGGGCCTCGGCCGGCGCGATCCGGTGCTGGCGCTGTGGTTCACCGTGTTCATGTTCAGCATGGCCGGGATCCCGCCGTTCTCCGGCTTCTGGGCCAAGTATTTCATTTTCACCGCAGCGGTGCAGAGCGGGCTGTGGGCGCTGGCGGTGATCGGCGTGCTGACCAGCGTGGTCGGCGCCTATTACTATATCCGCATCATCAAGGTGATGTATTTCGACGACCCCGTCGATGCGTTCGACCCGCGCCCGGCTTCGCTGTCGATGCTGGCCGCCGTGTCGGGCCTGTTCACTACCTTGTTCTTCGTCATCCCCGCCCCCTTCGTCGGCGCCGCCGAGGCGGCGGCGCAGGTTCTGTTCAGGTGAGCGGGCGGCACCGCGGGTCCTGGCGGCTCTCGGTGCATGAGGCGCTGGCGTCCACCTCCGACCTCTGTCGCGCACGGGCGGAGGCGGGGGAGCCGGCGGGACTCGCGGTGCTGGCCCGGCGGCAGACGGCGGGACGGGGCACAAGGGGGCGGGAATGGCAGTCGCCGGCGGGCAACCTGTTCCTCTCCGTGCTGCTGCGGCCCTGCACCCAGGCGCCGGAACTGGCGCAGTGGTCGCTGCTCGCCGCGGTCGCCCTTGCCGACGCGCTGGCGCCGCGGCTGCCGGACCCGCGGGCGCTGCTGCTGAAATGGCCCAACGACGTCCTGCTGCACGGCCGCAAGCTGGCCGGCATCCTGACCGAGGGCGCCGCCGCGGGTGGGCGGGCGGAATTCGTGGTGATCGGCTTCGGCGTCAACCTCGCGGTCGCGCCCGCCCTGCCCGACCGACCGACCGCCTGCCTCGCCGAGGTTGCGCCGGCACCGGCGCCGGAGGCGTTCGCGCCGGTCCTGCTCGATCATCTCGCTCGCTGGGTCGCGGTGCAGGCGCGTGACGGGTTCGCGCCGGTGCGGACGGGCTGGCTGGCGCGCGGCCCGGATTGCGGCATGCCGATCCGGCTGCGTCTCGGGCCGACGACGTGTGACGGCCGCTTCGCCGGCCTCGGGCCGGACGGCAGCCTGCTTCTCGCCGCCGGCAGCGGCGTTCGCGCATTCCTGGCCGGCGAGGTGCTGGCCGGCGGGGCAGGGGGCGGATAGGCGATGTTGCTCGCATTCGACGCCGGCAATACCAATGTCGTCGCAGCGGTGCATGACGGTGCCGGCTGGCGCGGCATCTGGCGACTCGCCACCGACCCGCAGCGCACCTCCGACGAATATGCGGTGTGGCTGCTCAGCCTGCTGTCGCTGGCCGGGCTGAAACGCGAACAGGTGAGGGGGGCGGTGATCGGCACGGTGGTTCCGGCGGCGCTGTATCACCTGCGCCGCCTGTGCCGCGACTGGTTCGAGGTGGAGCCGCTGATCGCCCGCGCCAGTGTCGATTGGGGCTTTCCGATCCGCACCGACAACCCCGACGAGGTGGGGGCGGACCGGCTGCTCAATGCCCTGGCGGCGCATGCCCGCTACCGGGGTCCGCTGATCGTGATCGATTTCGGTACCGCGACCACCTTCGACGTGGTGGACGAGGACGGCGGCTATCACGGTGGCGTGATCGCGCCGGGCATCAACCTGTCGCTGGAGGCGCTGCACCGTGCCGCCGCCCGCCTGCCGCGGATCGGCATCGGCCGGCCGCAGGCGGTGATCGGCCGGTCCACGGTGCCGGCGATGCAGTCGGGCATCTTCTGGGGCTATGTCGGCATGGTGGAGGGGCTGGTGGCGCGCATCCGGGCCGAGCATGGCGCGCCGCTCAAGGTGATCGCGACCGGCGGGCTGGCGCCGCTGCTGGCCGAGGGGACCACCGTGATCCAGCATATCGACCCGGACATCACGCTCGAAGGCCTGCGGCTGTTGGCGCAGCGCAATCCGGCCCCCACATTGAGCCGGGACCGGACCCGCCCGGCCGAAAGCGACTGACGAGGATCAACACACAGCATGGACGCGGCGACCGGCGATCTGGCGTTCCTCCCGCTCGGGGGAACCGGCGAGATCGGCATGAATCTCAATCTTTATCGCTGCGGCGGGCGCTGGCTCGCGGTGGATTGCGGCATCGGCTTCGGCGGTGCCGAACTGCCCGAGGTCGATGTCATGATGCCCGACCCGGCCTTCATTGCCGAGCGCCGTGACCGGCTGGTCGGTCTGGTCATCACCCATGCGCACGAGGACCATCTGGGCGCGGTCGCCTGGCTGTGGCCCTCGCTGCGCTGCCCGGTCTATGCCAGCCCGTTCGCCGCCGCCGTCCTGCGCCGCAAGCTGGCCGAGGTGCAGTTGCTGGCCGAGGTGCCGCTGCATGTCGTGCCGCCGGGCGGCACCCTCGATCTGGCGCCGTTCCGGCTGCGCAAGCTGCGCGTGGCGCATTCCACGCCCGAGGCGCAGTCGCTGGTCGTCGCGACCCCTGCCGGCACGATCCTGCACACCGGCGACTGGAAGCTCGACCCCGATCCCCTGGTCGGCCCGCCGACCGACGAGGCCGGATTTGCCGCCCTGGCGGGGGAAGGCGTGCTGGCGATGGTGTGCGATTCGACCAACGCCATGGTGGAGGGGCATTCCGGGTCGGAGGGCGATGTCCGCCGCTCGCTCGCCGCCCTGGTGCGCGACCTGCGCGGGCGCGTGGTGGTGACGTGTTTCGCGAGCAATGTCGCGCGCGTCGAATCGGTCGCGCTGGCCGCCCGGCAGGCCGGGCGCAGCGTCGCCGTCGCCGGGCGCTCGCTGCGCAACCTGGAGGCGGCGGCGCGCGCCTGCGGCTATCTGCGCGGCATCCCGCCCTTCCTGGGAGAGGACGAGGCGAATGACGTGCCGGACGACAACCTGCTGCTGCTGGTCACCGGCAGCCAGGGCGAGCCGCGCAGCGCCCTCGCCCGCATCGCCGCCGACAGCCATCCGCGCATCGGCCTGGGCGAAGGGGATACGGTGGTCTTCTCAAGCCGGGTCATTCCCGGCAACGAGCGCGCGATCGGCACCGTGCAGGACAATCTGGCGCGGCGCGGCGTGCGGCTGATGACCGACGCGGACCACATGATCCATGTCTCCGGCCATCCCGCCCGCGATGAGCTGCGCCGGCTCTATCGGATGGTGCGGCCGCGCTTTTCCGTGCCGGTGCATGGCGAATGGCGCCATCTGACTGCCCATGCGGCGCTGGCGCAGGAGGCGGGGGTGACCCCGCTGCTGCTGGAGGACGGCGATATCCTGAGCCTTGCCCCCGGCAGGCCGGAAGTGGTGGACAGCGCACCGGTCGGCCGGCTGGTGCTGGACGGGGCGCGGCTGGTGCCGTTGCAGGGCGGTGTGATGAGCGCCCGGCGGCGCATGCTCCATAACGGCGTTGCCGTTGCCAGCCTGGCGGTGGACGAGGCGGGCCGCCTGCGGGGCGCGCCGAAGATCAGCGTTCCCGGCCTTTTTGAGCCGG
>JAJZNE010000139.1:14797-37405 GCA_021847995.1 Pseudomonadota bacterium
ATGCGGGTGGTCTGAGACCACCCGCATTGCCGCCGACCTCGCCGAGGCGGTTGCCGACCTGCCGGCGCCGATCCGGCGCGACGAAGCGGCATTGCAGGACGCGGTGCGGACCGCGCTGCGCCGCGCGCTTGGCCGGCGGCTGCAGAAGCGGCCGCTGGTGGACGTGCATCTGCTGCGGGTCTGAGGCAGGCGCCATGAACTGGTTCACCGGCGTCGTGCTCTATGCCCTGATCTGGTGGGTTGCGCTGTTCGCGGTGCTGCCGTTCGGCGTCCGCCCGACCGGCGAGGCGGAAAATGCGAGCGGATGGCGCGGCGCGCCGGCGCAGCCGCATCTGCTCCGCAAGGCGATCGCAACGACGCTGGTGGCGGGGGTGATCTGGCTCGGCCTTTACGTGGTGATCACCAGCCACTGGCTGAGCTTCCGGAGCGGGTGGCTCGCCATGCCTTCAGATTAGGCGCGTTGCCTAAAAAGACATCGTTTAGCCCGGAAATTGGGCGAAATCCTGCGCCATGAACCGACTTTTTTGCCGCAGATGCGAAAAAACCATGGACGGCGCCCCGCATTATCGGGAATCATCACGGACAGGACGAGGCGCTTCCTCATCCTGCCGTGTGACTGGCGTTTCCTCCCCAAACTTGGCCCGCGGTGCCGCGCAGGCGCCAGCGGGCCTTCTTGCTGTCTAGCGCCCTATGGCGATCCTGTCACCTGATTTCGGCCATGCGACGGCACATCACGTGTGATTAATTGCGCTACGTCCTTGTGCAGCGCAGCATTATTCTGACAATTGCGCCGCCGCACGCTCACTGGCGGCGAGCGCCGCGCCCCGCTAGGGTCCGCGCCTCGCCCGCTTTCGCCCCGGATGGATGGTCATGCGACTCACGCACACACTCGCCCCCACGCTCAAGGAGACGCCGGCCGAGGCGCAGATCGTCTCTCACCGGCTGATGCTGCGCGCCGGGCTGGTTCGCCAGACCGCGGCCGGCATCTATGCCTGGCTGCCGCTCGGCCTGCGCGTCCTGAGGAACATCGAGCGCATCGTGCGCGAGGAGCAGGACGCGATCGGGGCGCAGGAAATGCTGATGCCGACCATCCAGTCGGCCGATCTGTGGCGGCTGAGCGGGCGCTATGAGGCCTATGGACCGGAGATGCTGCGCATCCGCGACCGGCACGATCGCGAAATGCTGTACGGCCCGACCAATGAGGAGATGATCACCGATCTGTTCCGCCAGTCGGTCAAGTCGTACCGCGAGCTGCCGCAGATGCTCTATCATATCCAGTGGAAGTTCCGCGATGAGGTGCGTCCGCGCTTCGGCGTCATGCGGGGGCGGGAGTTCCTGATGAAGGACGCATACAGCTTCGACCTCGACTATCCCGGTGCCGTGGTCAGCTACCGCCGCATGATGCTCGCCTATATGCGCACCTTCCGCCGTCTCGGCCTGAAGGCGATCCCGATGGAGGCGGAAAGCGGGCCGATCGGCGGCAATCTCAGCCACGAGTTCATCATCCTCGCGCCGACCGGGGAAAGCCAGGTGTGGTATGATGCCGCGTTCGAGCGGATGGATTTCTCGGCCGCCGCGATCTCCCACGAATCCGCGACCGATCTGGAGCGGTTCTTCGTGGACATGACGACGCATTATGCCGCGACCGACGAGAAGCACGACGAAGCATCCTGGGCACGGGTGGCCGACAAGCGCGAGGGGCGCGGCATCGAAGTCGGCCATATCTTCTATTTCGGCACGAAATACAGCGCCCCGCTCGGCCTTGCCGTTGCCGGGCAGGACGGTGCGCCGACCGCGCTGCACATGGGCAGCTACGGAATCGGCGTCTCCCGCCTCGTCGGCGCGCTGATCGAGGCGTTCCACGACGACGCCGGCATCCTGTGGCCCGATGCGGTGGCACCGTTCCCTGCCGCGATTCTCAATCTCAAGGTCGGCGATGCCGCGTGCGACCGCGTCTGTGACGACATCTACGCCAAACTTGCCGGCAACGCGCTGTACGACGATCGCGGGGAGCGGGCGGGTGTCAAGTTCGCCGATGCCGACCTGATGGGCCATCCCTGGCAGATCGTGGTCGGGCCGCGCGGCGCTGCCGCCGGCATCGTCGAACTCAAGCGACGGAGCACCGGCGAGCGGCACGAACTCGGCATCGACGCGGCGCTGGCGCGCATCGGCTGAATGTTCGGCCCCTTCGAGCGGGCGGTTGCCGCCCGCTATCTGCGTGCCCGCCGCGGCGAGCGGTTCGTTTCCGTGATCGCGGCGTTCTCGCTGATCGGCATTGCACTCGGCGTCGCCACCCTGATCATCGTGATGAGCGTGATGAACGGGTTCCGGCAGGAGCTGCTGGCCCGCATCCTCGGCCTCAACGGCCATCTCGGCATCTATGCGGTGGGCGAGCCGCTGCGCGACTACGATGCCGTGGCGGGGCGCGTGCGCGGCCTGCCGGGCGTGGTGGCGGCCATGCCGATGGTGGAGGGGCAGGCGCTGCTGACCACCGATCGCGGCGGCGCCTATGGCGGCATCGTGCGCGGCATGCGCCAGCAGGATCTGCAATCGCTGCATGTGGTGAGCGACCATATCATCGCCGGCCGGCTTGCCGATTTCACCGGCGACGATGCGGTCGCGATCGGCGTCGGCCTCGCGCAGCGGCTCGATGTCGGGGTCGGTGGGCAGATCACCCTGATCTCGCCGCAGGGATCGGCGACGGCGTTCGGCACCATGCCGCGCATCCGCGCCTATACCGTGGTCGCCATCTTCCAGGTCGGCTTCAACGAGGCCGATACCGCCTTCGTCTATCTGCCGTTGCAGGCCGCCCAGATCTTCTTCAGGCTGCACGGCGCGGTGACGCAGGTCAACGTGATGGTGGAGAACCCCGATGCGGTCGGCGCGGTCAATCGCGCCATCCGCAGCGCGCTCGCCGGCCTCCAGGTGCGCGTGATCGACTGGACGCAGAGCAACAACAGCCTGTTCGCCGCGGTCGAGGTGGAACGCAACGTGATGTTCCTGATCCTGACTCTGATCATCCTGGTGGCGGCATTCAATGTCATCTCCAGCCTGATCATGATGGTCAAGGACAAGACGCGCGATATCGCGGTGCTGCGCACGATCGGCGCCGGGTCGGGGGCGATCCTGCGCATCTTCCTGATGTGCGGCGCCTTCGTCGGCGTTGCCGGCACCGTCGCCGGGGCCGTCATCGGCATCGTCTTCTGCCGCAATATCGAATCCATCCGCCGCGCGCTGGAAAGCCTGACCGGCACCAACCTGTTCAATCCGGAAGTCTATTTCCTGTCGCAACTGCCGGCGGTGCTCGACTGGCGGGAGGTGGCGCAGGTGATCGGCATGGCGCTCGGCCTGTCGCTGCTGGCGACCCTCTATCCGAGCTGGCGGGCGGCCCGCACCGACCCGGTGGAGGCGCTGCGGCATGAATGAGGCGCTGACCCTGCGCGGGGTGGTGCGCACCTTCCGCTCCGGCGATGCGCCGCTGCCGGTGCTGCGTGGCGCCGATCTCGACGTGCAGGCGGGCGAGATCGTGGCCCTGGTCGCCCCCTCCGGCACCGGCAAATCCACGCTGCTGCATCTCGCCGGCCTGCTGGAGAAGCCGGATGGCGGGCGCGTGCTGATCGGCGGGCGCGACGCCGGCGCGCTTTCGGATGCGGAGCGGACGGCGGTGCGGCGCGACTCGATCGGCTTCGTCTATCAGTTCCATCACCTGCTGGGCGAGTTCACCGCGCTGGAGAATGTCGTGCTGCCGCAGATGATCGCCGGGCGCCGCCGGGCCGCGGCGGAGGGGCGGGCGCGGACGCTGCTGGAGGCGTTCGGCCTCGGCGCGCGCGCGCGCCATCTGCCGGGACGGCTGTCCGGCGGCGAACAGCAGCGCGTGGCGATCGCGCGGGCGCTGGCCAACGCGCCGCGGGTGCTGCTTGCCGACGAACCGACCGGCAATCTCGATGTCGGGACTGCCGCCGCGGTGTTTGCCGAACTGCTCGATGCGGTGCGCAATCACGGTGTCGCCGCGCTGATCGCGACGCACAACCCGGACCTCGCGGCCCGCATGGACCGCACCGTGACGCTGCACGAGGGAAGGGTGGTGGCGCTGTGACGGCGCATCCCGGCTTCGTCCATCTGCGCGTCCATTCCAGCTACTCCTTGAGCGAAGGTGCGATCAAGGCGGACCGGATCGCGGCAATGGCGCGCGAGGCGCTGATGCCCGCGGTCGCGATCGCCGACAGCGGCAACCTGTTCGGCGCGCTGGAATTCAGCCAGGCCTGCGCGGCGAAGGGGGTGCAGCCGATCACCGGCTGCCAGTTGGCGGTGACACGCGCCGACAACCCGCGGCTGCCGCCCGAGCCGCTGGTGTTGCTGGCACAGAATGCGGCGGGCTTCGCCAACCTCCAGCGCCTCTCCTCCGCCGGTTATCTGGAGGGTGAGCCGGGTGCCAGGCCGCAGCTTCCGCTCGCGCGCATCGCCGACCATGCCGAGGGGCTGATCCTGCTCACCGGCGGCACGTTCGGGCCGCTCGGGCGGTTGCTGGCGGAAGGGCGGCAGAGCGAGGCGGCCGCGTTGCTGGCGGCATTTGCCGAGGCGTTTCCCGACCGGGTGGCAATGGAACTGCACCGTCACGGGCTGGAGACGGAGCGGATGATCGAGCCGGGGCTGATCGCGCTCGCCGATGCGCGGGGCGTTCCGCTGGTTGCCGTCAACGAGTGTTTCTTCGCCCGCCCCGAGATGCACGAGGCGCACGATGCCCTGCTGTGCATTGCCGAAGGAAAGCTGCTGGCGGAGACGGAGCGGCGGCGGATCACGCCGGAGCAGTGGTTCAAGCCGGAAGCCGCCATGCGTGCCCTGTTCGCCGACCTGCCGGAGGCCTGCGACAACACGCTGGCGATCGCGCAGCGCTGTGCCGTGATGGCGGAAACCCGCAAGCCGCTGCTGCCCACTTCGCCGAAAGTGCGACCCGGCCAGAGCGAGGAGGGGACGGTGCGCGCGCTGGCGGCGGAGGGGCTGTCGCGCCGCCTGGACGCGATCGGCGCGGATGCGGCGATGCGCGCGCGGTATCAGGAGCGGCTTGCGTTCGAGCTCGACGTGATCGGCAAGATGGGCTTTTCCGGCTATTTCCTGATCGTCGCCGACTTCATCCAGTGGGCCAAGGCGCAGGGGATTCCGGTCGGTCCCGGCCGCGGTTCGGGCGCCGGGTCGGTCGCTGCCTGGGCGCTTACCATCACCGATCTCGATCCGCTGCGCTTCAACCTGCTGTTCGAGCGCTTCCTCAACCCCGAGCGTGTGTCGATGCCGGATTTCGACATCGATTTCTGCCAGGACCGGCGTGACGAGGTGATCGCCTATGTGCGCCGCGAGTACGGTGCCGACCGCGTGGCGCAGATCATCACCTTCGGCAAGTTGCAGGCACGCGCCGCGGTGCGCGACGTGGGCCGGGTGCTCGGCCTGCCGTTCGGGCAGGTCAACAAGGTTGCCGAGCTGATCCCGAACAACCCCGCGCACCCGGTATCGCTGCAACAGGCGATCGACGGTGAACCGCGCTTGCAGCAGATGCGTGCCGAGGATGAGGCCGTACGGCGGCTGCTGGAAATCGCCCTGCAGCTCGAAGGACTCTACCGCCACGCTTCCACCCATGCCGCCGGCGTCGTGATCGGCGACCGGCCGCTGACGGAGCTGGTGCCGGTCTATCGCGATCCGCGCTCCGAATTCCTGGTGACGCAATACTCGATGAAATACGTCGAGCAGGCGGGGCTGGTGAAGTTCGACTTCCTCGGCCTCACCACGCTGACCATCCTGCGGCGCGCGGTGCAGTACCTTGCCCGGCGCGGCATCAGCGTCGATCTCGACCGGCTGCCGCTCGACGATGCCGCGACCTTCGCCATGCTTCAGCGCGGCGATGCCGGCGGGGTGTTCCAGTTCGAAGGCCAGGGCATGCGCGACGTGCTGCGCCAGATGCGCCCCGACCGTTTCGAGGATCTGATCGCCGGCGTGGCGCTGTACCGTCCCGGCCCGATGGCGAACATCCCGGCCTACTGCCAGCGCAAGCACGGCGAGAAATGGGAGGCGCCGCACCCGGAGATCAACGACATCCTGGCCGAGACCTACGGGATCATGGTCTATCAGGAACAGGTCATGCAGATCGCGCAGCGCATGGCGGGCTACAGCCTCGGTGCCGCGGATCTGCTGCGGCGTGCGATGGGCAAGAAGATCCGTGCCGAGATGGACGCGCAGCGCCGGACCTTCGTGGACGGCGCCACCGCGCGCGGCATCGCCGCCGCCAAGGCCGAGGAAGTGTTCGACCTGATGGCGCGCTTTGCCGATTACGGCTTCAACAAATCGCACGCCGCGGCGTATGCGCTGGTCGCCTATCAGACCGCGTGGATGAAGGCGAACCATCCGCAGGCGTTCCTGGCCGCCAGCATGAGCCTCGCCGTCAGCAACACCGATCGGCTCGCGGCGCTGCGCCAGGACGCGGCGCGCATGCAGATCCCCGTGTTGCCGCCGGACATCAACCGCTCCGACGCCGATTTCGCGCTGGAGAGCGACGCGCAGGGCCGGCTCGGCATCCGCTATGCGCTCGCCGCGGTCAAGAAGGTCGGCATGGCGGCGATGCAGGCGGTGGTGGCCGCGCGCGGCGACCGGCCGTTCGCCGATCTGGCCGATTTCGCCGCCCGCGTCGATCCGCGCCAGATCAATCGCATGCAGATCGAGAACCTCGCGCGCGCCGGCGCCTTCGACACGCTGGACAGCAACCGGGCGCGCGTTTTCGCCGGTGCCGAGGTGATCCTGCGGCGGGCGCAGGCGCGCGCGGAGGAGAGTGCGAGCGGCCAGATCGGCCTGTTCGGCGGCGGCCGGCCCGATAAGCTGCGCCTGCCCGACGTACCGCCGTGGCCGGCGATGGACGCGCTGGCGTTCGAGGCGGAGGCGATCGGCTTTCACCTGACCGCGCATCCGCTCGATGCCTATGCACAGACGCTGCGCCGGCTCGACGTGATCGCCAGCAACCGCCTCCATGCACGCGCCCAGGCCGGTGCGGCGCGGGTGCGGCTGGCCGGCAGCGTCATCAACACCAAGGAACGCATCACCCGCACCGGCAGCCGCATGGCCTGGGTGCGTCTGTCGGACGCCGCCGGCTCCTACGAGATCACCGTCTTCAGCGAGGTACTGTCGCGCGCCCGCGATCTGCTCGCCGATGGCAGCGCGGTGCTGGTGACGGCGGACATCCGGCTGGAGGGGGAGACGCTGCGCATCACGGCCAACGATGTCGCGGCGCTGGATGAGGCGGCGCGCGCCGCCGGCGCCGGCATGCGCGTGTGGCTGGAACGCAGCGAAGCGGTCGAGCATATCCGCACGCTGCTCGGCCGCGAGGGGCGCGGGCGCGGGCGCGTCGTGCTGGTGCCGCGGCTCGACGCGCACCAGGACGTGGAGATCGCATTGCCCGGCGGCTTCAACGTTTCGCCGCGGCTGGCGCAGGCGATGAAGCTGCTGCCCGGTGTGGCGCGGGTCGAGGAAGTTTAGGGAGGCGACGATGCCGAAGCCGCTGCGTGAGGACGATGCCCTGCTGGCCGCCGCGCGCGATGCGGCGCGGCGCGCCTATGCGCCCTATTCGCGCTTTCGCGTCGGCGCGGCGCTGGCCGGCCCGTTCGGCATCATCTGCGGCTGCAATGTCGAGAACGCAAGTTTCGGCATGACGATCTGTGCCGAGCGCGGCGCGATCCTGGCCGCCGTCGCCGCCGGCCACCGGGCGTTCGACCGCCTTGCCATCGCTCTGCCCGACAGTCCGGCCGATGCGCCCGCCACCTCCTTCATGCCGTGCGGCGCCTGCCGGCAGGTGCTGGCCGAATTCGTTGGCCCCGAGTTTCCGGTGCTGATCGACGGCATCGGGGAATATCGCTTCGCCGAGCTGTTCCCCCATCCGTTCGTCCTGCCGCCGGCGCGCGCGTCGGCCGCCGGTCCTGCTCGATGCGATCCTACTTGATGTATTTGGCGGCCAGTTCCTCCCGCAGCCTGGCCTGTTCCGCCTCATAATCGGCGCGGCTCTGCCTTTCCTGCCGGCGCCGCTCGGCACGGCCGCGCCACCAGTGCATCACGTCGCCGTGGAAGAAATAGGCGTAGGACGGCACCCAGGTTGCCACCACGGCCAGGGCAAGAATCCAGTGCAGGCGGGTCATTGGCGGCGCAGGCTCCGACAGGCGGCGGGACGCTGCATGTCATGCGCGCGCCTGCGTCCCCGCGGCAAGCGGAATCCGGCCCTGATCGGGCGCCGCGGGCGGTATCCAGTAGCGTTCGCCCCGCCGCGTCAGCGTCACCACGAAGCGCGCGGGGCGCGCGGGCGGGGTGAGGGAAAGTGCGGCATCCCCGTCGGTCCAGCGCCATGCCGCTTCCGCGCCGTGCCAGCCGGACGCGAAGGCGGCGGGCGACAGCCGGCGCCCGGCCAGACGCAGCGATCGCACGGCGACGCCGAGCCGGCGGCGATCGTCCTCTGCGAACCAGGCGGGGGTGAAGGTACGGCTCCGCAGACGCAGCTCCCGCGTGCCGGCGGGCAACTGTGCCTGCCATATCTCGGGCGATGCCGCGAAGACCAGCACGTCGCGCCCATCGGCCAGGATGCGCAGGGCGGGATCGCCGGTCAGCGCATGGCCGAGGGCGAGCGCACGCAGCAGCAGCCGCCCATGGGCCGCCGCCAGCGCTGGCCCTGCCAGGTGCAGCGTCGCGCAGGCCCGCGCATTCCATGCCGCAGCGGCGGCAAGATCGGGATGCAGCGCGCGGACCCCGGCTTCACCGCCGAACAGCGCCCGGTTGCCGGTGTCGAGATAGCTTTCCGCCGGCAGTCCCTCGGCGCACAGAATGGCGTGACGGTCGAGTTCGATGTGATGGTAGGTGATGTGCGCCGGGCGTTCCTGCGACACCGTCGCGCCGTTTTGCAGCGCCTGCGCCTGGAACAGCGCGCCGTCGAGGAACACGGCATGATCGGGTGACAGCCACAGGTCGCGCGACGGGATGCCGTCGGCGACGGCGCCGGCGCAGAGCCGGATCGGCGCCGCCTGCGCGGGGCGTGGATGGCGGGCGAGGTCGATCGTGGTGCAGCCGGCCCAGCGCACCGGCGCCGGGCGCCATGCCCCGTCGATCAGGGCCAGCACCGCATCGCCCGGCCGCAACGCCTCCACCGGCGCCTCGCCCGCCGGGGTGGCGATGCGCGTGCCGGCGGCGAAGCAGGCGACCTCGATCATCGTGCCGCCTGACGCATCCGCGGCCAGCGTCAGCGGATGGCCGCCGATGCCGCCGGAGACGATGCCGATGTCATAGGTCTGCCCGTTGGCGGTGAAGCTCAGCACATTGCCGCTGCTGCCGACGGTGCCGGCCGGGTCGAAGGCGATGCCGGTCAGGTCGAGCGTGTTGTCGGCGCCGAAGCCATAGACCGCAAGCCCGCTGATGTTGCTGTTGCCGAAGATCGCCTCGGCGGCATAGCCGCTATAGGCGATGCCGCTGGTGAAGAATGCGCCCTGCTGGATATCGAGCGTGCCCTGCCCGGCGATGCCGGCGCCGACCAGCGTGCCGCCGGACTGCACCGTCACCTCGCCGCCGGCGCCGGCGAGCAGGATCAGACCGCTGCCGCCGGAGCCGACGATGATGCTGCCGCCGGCGGAGGCGAAGGAAATGCCGAGCGCCGCGCCGTTGCCGACATCGAGCGCACCGCCGATGGCGCCGGCCAGCGCGACGGTGGCGCCGGCGGCGATGTCCAGGGTGCCCCCTGCGTCCAGGCTGAAGCCGAAGGCGCTGGCGCCGGCGGTCACCGAAACGACGCCGCCGGCCTCGATGGTGGTGCGGCCGGGCGTGCCGGAATTGTTCAGCGGGTCGATCAGGACGCCGCCGCTGCCGACGATGATGTTGCCGCCGTCGAGGAAGTCGGTGGCGCTGGCGATGCCGCCGGAGATCACCGTCATCGTGCCGCCGGGCACACTGGGGGAGATGTTGCCGAACAGAGTATTGATGGCGGTGCCGCCGCCGGAGACGGTTTCCGACCCGCCGGAGAGCAGCATACTGGCGCTTTCCACGCCGTGCGGCCCGACCAGCACGCTGCCGCCGGCGCTGATCGTGTCCGCCTCCGTCAGCGCACCGCTGCCGACGCTGAGCAGCCCGCCGCCCGCGACCTGGATCGCCTTTGCGGTGCCCTGGGAGGCGATCTGCATCATGCCGCCGGAGAGCGTGACACCGATCGCCGAGCCGGCAACCGTGACCGAGGCGAGACCGCCGCTCCCGATCACGGCCGAGCCGCCGACCACGATGGTATCGACCGCGACACCGCCGGAACCGACGATCAGCGCACCGGCGGACACGCTGGCCGCGGTGTCGGTGCCGCCGGCCGAGACGGTCTCGGTGCCGCCGACAACCACTGTCGAACTCGCCGCCCCGCCGCCGAGCACGTCGAACTGGCCGCTCGTCAGCACGCCCACGCCCTGCGCCCGGCCGCCGCTGTTGATGGTGACGAGGCCGCTGACGCCAAGGCCGCTCGCAACGCCGCCGCTCGCGACGGAGAGCGCGCCGCCGCCGGCGACCCCGGTCGCGTGTGCGGTGCCGCCGGCGGAGACGGTTTCGCTGCCGCCGGACAGCACGGTGCCGCTGCTTTCGATGCCGCCCGCGATGACCGCGGCACTGCCGCCGCTGCTCACCTGGGTCGCCACCGCCAAACCGGCGATCGTGAGGAGCGATCCGCCGCTCACCTGCGTTTCGGTCGCCGTTCCGCCGGCGCTGATCGTCATGTCCGCGCCGGCCAGCGTCACGTAATTGGCAGCGCCGAGCGACGTGACCGCCTCACTGCCGCCCGCCTCGATCAGCGCCGAGCCGGACTGGCCGGCGCCGGCATTGACACTGGTGTCGATCCCGAGGGCGCCGGAGGTGACGATCAGCGCCCCGTCGGTCACCGTGCTGGCGCTGTCCACCCCGCCCGACAGGACGGTTTCGGTGCCGGCGAGGAGCGCGTTGACCGCTCCGGTGCCGCCGGCGGAGACGGTGACGCTGCCATGCGCGGACACACCGAGGGCCTCGGCCACTCCGCCGCTATCGACGGTGACGGAGCCGACCACGCCATCGCCGTTCAGCACGCCGCCGCTCAGCACGGTGACGAGGGCGCCGCCGTCGATCGCGCCGAAGGCCGCGGTGCCGCCGGCCGAGACGGTTTCGGCCGCGTTCGCCTGCAACGTTGACCCGGAGTCGAGACCCCCCGCGAGGACGGCGATGCTGCCGCCCGCGGAAACCAGTGCGGCGGCCAGTTCACCGGCCACGGTCGCGATGGCCGCGCTGTCGATGACGATATCGGAGGCCAGTCCCTTCGAGGCGACCGAGAGGCTGCCGCCGGCCAGGGTGATGTTGGTCGCGGAATTCTGCGCGGTGACGGATTCGACGCCGCCGGCGAGGATGGTCGCGGCGCCCACCCCGTTGTGCGTGTCGATGGCGACCCCGCCCGCGGAGACGATGAACGTGCCCTGCTGGTTGACCAGGCCGGTGTCGGTCCCGCCGGCCGAGACGGTTTCCGACGCGCTGAACGACAGTTCGAAGCCGCTGGCCTCGCCGGATACCACCGAGACGGCGCCGCCCGGCTGGACCACGGCACCGCTGACGAAGCCGCCAGCGATGGTGAGCGATCCGGTCACACCGGCGCCGTCCAGGGTGCCGCCGGTCGAGACGGTGACCTGCCCGCCCAACGGGATCACCGTGTTGCTGGCAAATCCGCCCGCCGACACAAAAGCCGCGCCGCCGGACAGCACCTCAAGCTGCTGGGTCGCCGATCCGCCGGCGACGAAAAGCGCGGAGCCGCCGGGCTCGACCAGCACATCGGCAAAGGTCGTCGATATCTTCGTGGTCTGGCCGCTGGAGACGGTGATCACGCCGCTCATGCCACGCTCGCTCCCGGTTCCTGCGCGATGATTGCAACAGTTAACAGGGTTGCCGGGGCGGAAACAATCACGATCTCGCCGTCCGCGCGGCCGGATTTTCGCCCGAACGGGATGCCGGGCGGCGCAGCCGGCGGTCACGAACGCGGGATCGCGGGCCTTTCCGGGCGGTTGTCCGGGCCGGGCGGCGGCAGCCAGTAGCTTGCCGCGATCGGCGCGCGGCGCAGGGTGAGGCGGCCGGGGCGGGGCAGGTGCAGCACGGCATCGCCGTCGGTCCAGCGCAGCCCCCGCTCCGGCGCGTGCCAGCCGGCGCCGAACGCCGCCGCTGCCACCCGTTTTCCCCCGAGACGAAGGGCTGCGACCGCGACGCCGAGCCGGCGGCGGTCCGGGCCGAGGCCGCGCCAGGCGGGAACGAAGCTGCGGCTGCGCAGGCGGAGCGTGCCGCCGTCCCGGATCGCACGCAGGCCGGGGTCGGCGGTGGTTCGCCAGCCGAGCACCTCCGCCCGCGCCAGCAGCCGCGCCTGCACCGCGCCGACCCGCGCGCCGCCCAGTAGCAGCGGCGCACAGGCGCGCGCATCCCACACCGCGGCGGCGGCGGCCGGGTCGGAGGGCGGCGCGGTGCCGGAAAACGCGGCGCGGTTGCCGGTGTCGAGATAGGATTCGGCCGCCACCCCCTCGGCCAGCAGCAGCGCGTGGCGGTCGAGTTCGACGTGGCAGTAGGTGATCCGCGCCGGCCGCAGCTGCGTCACGGTGGCGCCGTTCAGCAGCGCCTGCGCCTGGATCAGCGCACCGTCGATGAACACGGCATGCTCGGGCGACAGCAGCAGGTCGCGCCGCGGCAGTCCGGCGGCGAAGGCGTGCGCCGCGATGCACACCGGTGACGCGCACGCGGGCGCGCGATGGCGCAGGAGATCGAGCGTGATCCGCCCGACCCAGCGGATCCGCTCCGCCCGCCATGCGCCGTCGCGCCACGCCAGCACCGTGTCGCCCGGCCGCAGCGCCTCCACCGGCGCCTCGCCCGCCGGGGTCGCGAGATGGGTGCCGCTGGCATAGCAGGGGATGGTGAGCAGCGTGCCGCCGGTGCCGTCGGTGGTGGTGATCAGACGCCGCCCGCCGAGTTGGGCTGCGATCGGCAGGCCGGCGAGACCGGTCGCGAAGTCGAGATCGATCACGTCCCCGGCCGCCAGCCCCGCCAGCCTGCCGGCGAACGCCGCCGGCGTGCCGAGATCGAGGGTCGCGCCGGCGCCGGCGAAATCGACGGTCAGCCCAGACGACACCGCATCGGCGAGGAACAGCCGCGCCCCGGCGCCGATTGCGAGCGTGCCGCTGCCGGTCGCGTCACCGAACAGCGCGAGCGTGCCCGGCCCCGCCGACAGCATGCCGGTGCAGGCGAGATCCGCCGTGATCCGGCCGTTGCCGGCGGCGGTGGCGCCGGGGGCGATGGTCAGGGTGCCGGGCGACGGTCCGGCGCTGCCGATCACCGCCGCGCCGAGGATATCGAGCGCGCCGGCCAGCGTGAGCGTGCCGGCATCGAGCGTGCCGGCCGCCAGCACCGCGAACTGCCCCGACACGGTGAGGCTGCCGGCGGACAGGCTGCCGGCGAGCATCACTGTGGATGTGGCGGTGACGCTGCCCACGCTGCCGCTGCCGCCATAGGCGCCGTCCAGCATGAGCGTCGCGGCATGCGCCGGCAGTAGCGTGGGCGTGCCGAGCGAGACGAGGCTGCCGCCATAGGGATCGGGGGCGACGAGGAAGGACTGGCCGGCGAAACTGCCCGGCAGCGCCAGCGTCTCGGTGGCGCCGGGGCCGGTCAGGGTGAGGGTGCCGCTGCTCCAGCTGGCGCCGGTAAGGGTTGCCATCACGAGGTCGATGCCGTCGCCGGCGGTGAAACCGTCGATCGGTCCGGCGATGCTGCCGGCGAGGTCGAGCGTGGCGCCGACGCCGGCGAAGGCGAGGCTGACACCGGCGGCGCTGCCCCTGGCATCGAACAGGGTGGCGCCGGAGGCCACTTCCAGCGTGCCGTCGCCGCCGACCGGCGCGAACAGGCCGACGATGCCGCCGACCGCGGCGCCCAGGATCGCGCCGCCCGCCAGCGTCAGCGTGCCGGCGCGGATCGCGCCGGTGACGCCCTCGGCCGGGCTGTCGATGGTCGCGGCATCGGCGCTGCCGGGCAGGACCAGGGAAGGGCCCGCGCCGGCCGCGGCATCGGTCCAATCCGTCGCGAGGCCCAGATCGCTGCCGCCGCGCCAGACGAAGTCCGCCGGCATCGTCGCCCTCTCCCCACCGCGATGAAGCGGAGAGACTTGCAGGACGACGTGAAGGTTTCGCTTGCGCGGGGCGGCTCAGCGGCTGGCGATCTCATCCACCAGCTTGCGCGTCATCGCCTGGCCGAATGATGCAAAATCATGGATTTCGAGCACGAAGCTGCCGGGTCCGCCGGTGACATGGGCGCGGTACCAGGCGGTCAGTCCGCCGGGCGGCTGGACATGGGCATAGGCCCAGGACACCGGATGGTCGTTGATGATCGTCAGGCCGTTGACGGTGATGCCGGCGGCGATCGCGCGGTCGCGCATCTGTTCGACATCGGGGCCGGCATTGCTGGTGCCGTCGCCGCAGACATCGATCACCTGGCGCGTCGCCTGATAGCCGGAACCGGCGAGATCCTGCATCGCGGCGGCGATGCCGGCGCCGATCGCGGTGCGGCCCCAGAAGCTGCGCGGTGCCTCCGCCAGCCTGTCGGCGAAGGCGGCGGCGGTGGCGGCATCGTGGATCACCGACCAGTCGAGCACGGTGCGCACGTCGCCGGCGGAGGCGAATTCGACATAGGCGACGGCGATCGCCGCCATCGGCCCGCCGCGGATCGCGGCGACCACGTCGGGATCGGTGAAGGCCGCGTGATAGCCCTGTTTCTGGAGACGGAATTCGCTGTCGTCGATGCTGCGGGAGACATCGCTGACCAGGACCAGGGCGACATCGACACGCCCGGCCTCCGGCGGTTCCGCGGCACCGGCGGGGAGGGCGGAAAGGCAGGCGCAAAGGGCGAGGGCCAGGATGCGCATGACAGGATGATGCCGCAGGCTGGCAGCCGACGCCAAGCACGAAACGCGGCGAGGTGCAGCCGGCCGTGTCCCGCAGCCGGGTTCGGGTACCGCGGCGCCGGCCGGCTACTGGCTCGCCCAGACGATCCGATGCATCCAGGCGATCTCGACCAGTTCGAAACTGTAGCTGGGATGGGCGGGGTTGAGGCTGAGCAGCTCGACGCGGCGGGCGGAGCGGCGCTGCAATTGCTTGGTCATCACCTCCCCCGCGCGCGTGCGCACCACGACGCGGTCGCCGCGCCGGATCGGGGCGGCGGGAGAGACGATCACGACATCGCCGTCGCGGAACACCGGCTCCATCGAATCGCCGGAGATTTCCAGGGCATAAGCGTTGGGATCGGCGATCTCGGGCAGCGCCACCTCATCCCAGCCGCCGCCGACCGGATAGCCGCCGTCGTCGAAGAAGCCGTCGGCGCCGGCCTGCGCCAGGCCGATCAGCGGAATCCGCCGCGCTGGCCGCGCGCCCGCCGGCAGCGCGCGCGCCCCGGTGACGAGGGCGGTGAACTGCGCCAGCTCGGTGCCGGTGGCACGCAGCGCCTTGGCGAGGCTTTCGGTCGAGGGCCAGCGCTCGCGCCCATCCGGCATGCGGCGCTTGGACGGGTTGAAGGTGGTGGGATCGAGGCCGGCACGGCGGGCGAGGCCGGACGTGGACATGCCATGCTCGGCGGCGAG
Organism: Pseudomonadota bacterium; assembly: GCA_021847995.1. Taxonomy (GTDB): domain Bacteria; phylum Pseudomonadota; class Alphaproteobacteria; order Acetobacterales; family Acetobacteraceae; genus JAFKFJ01. The sequence continues at coordinate 30,453 of JAJZNE010000139.1, forward strand.
CGTGTCCAGGGCGCGCCAGATGTCCTCGTGCTTCATCGCTCCGCTCCATTGCGCGCCGCGACTCGGCGTCGGATCGACCATGCCAGGAATGGATGCCTGATGCCTAGGAAAATTTTGCTGCAAGGGGGTTGCCCGGGGACTGCCGTCCGTGGTTGATTGTTCGCGTTATGTTCCCGTTCCCGGAGGCGATCGGCCATGTTGTGTGCCCGCGCATTTCCCCATCCCGGCGCCGCCGAGCGCAAGCCGGCACGGACGGCCCCGGTGCAGCCGTTCCGCGATGCCGAGGAAGCCTGGCTGTGGACGATGGCTGCCCTGCTGGCCCGCCACGCCGGCGCCTCCCGCCCCGGCGGCGCAGTGCCGCGGCCCTGCGAACCGGACGACGTGATCCTCTGCCTGGACGGGCTCTATCGCCGCAAGCGCATCGATCTGGCGCATGCCCGGGTGCTGCGCCAGTGGGGCGAGCGGGGCATGGCGCCCGACGGGCGGCTGCCGGCGGAACGGCGGGAGGCGCGGCTGTGGGTGGAGGCGATGCTGCTGCTGGACTGGCCGCTGCGCGTCCGCGGAATCATTGCCGACCTTCACGCAAATAGGAAAAAAGTCGTTGACAGCAGCGTGACGGGGCGCTAGAAGGCGGATGTCGGCGGGCGAGATGCGTGCTCGCCGCCGCGTTTCCTCCCTGAAACCAAACTGGCCCGGCCGCCTGCGCGCTTCGCGCAGGCGGTCTTTTTCGTCCGTTCCCCGCCGCCTGCGCGCTTCGCGCAGGCGGTCTTTTTTCGTCCGTTCCCGCCGCCCGTGCCACCCGCGCGGGCGGCCGTTTTTTGTCCGAGGAGAAGAAGATGGCGTTTGCGATCCGCAACCTGTCCGTGCTGGCCTATGCGCAGGGCTTCACGCTGTGGCACTACCGGGCCAACCTGCCGACGCTGGCAGGCTCGCTGGTGCCGCCGGCATCCGCCGAGGAGGTGCTGGCACCGGGCTTTTTCGATCCGGCGGCGGACATGCTGGCGCAGGGCGACATGGTCCTGGTCTCCACCCGCGATGCCGGCCGGATGCTGTTCGTCACCGGCACCGCACAGGGTGGGGTGCAGACGGCGGCGATGGCGGGATAGGGCGCGGCCCGGCCGAGAGTGTGAGGGAGGGGGCAGGCGCGCCGCGCACCCGGCCGCCACGCGCACGGCCGCCACGCGCACGGCCGCCACGCGCACGGTCGCTGCCGCGGGGTAGCCCGGCACCGGCCGGCGCGCTATGAGGCGCGCGAGTAAGGAGGATCGCCCGCCCATGCCGCCCGCCGGAACCGCGCCGCCGCGCCCCAACAGCCTTACCGCCGGGCCGGATGCGCGCGGCCGGTTCGGGGCGTTCGGCGGGCGCTTCGTCGCCGAGACGCTGATGCCGCTGATCCTGGCGGTGGAGCACGCCTATGCCGGGGCGCGTGCCGATCCGGCGTTCCGCGCCGAACTCGACCGCTATCTGCGCGACTATGTCGGCCGCCCGAGCCCGCTCTGGTTCGCCGAGCGGCTGACGCGCGAACTGGGCGGGGCGAAGATCTATTTCAAGCGCGACGAGCTCAACCATACCGGCGCGCACAAGATCAACAACTGCATCGGCCAGATCCTGCTCGCCCGCCGCATGAACAAGCCGCGCATCATCGCCGAGACGGGTGCCGGCCAGCACGGGGTGGCGACCGCAACCGTGTGCGCGCTGTTCGGCCTGCCCTGCGTCATCTACATGGGCGCCGTCGATGTCGAGCGCCAGCAGCCCAACGTGTTCCGCATGCGCCTGCTGGGTGCCGAGGTGCGGCCCGTCACCGCCGGCTCGGCCACCCTCAAGGACGCGATGAACGAGGCGCTGCGCGACTGGGTCGCCAATGTCGCCGATACCTACTACCTGATCGGCACCGTCGCCGGTCCCCATCCCTATCCCGCCATGGTGCGCGACTTCCAGCGCGTGATCGGCGAGGAGGCGCGGGCGCAGATGCAGGAGGCGGAAGGCCGGCTGCCCGACGTGGCGGTGGCCGCGGTCGGCGGCGGGTCGAACGCGATGGGGCTGTTCCATCCGTTCCTGGATGACGCCTCGGTGCGCCTGATCGGGGTGGAGGCGGCGGGGCGCGGCCTCGATACCCACGAGCATGCCGCCAGCATCTCCCGCGGCCGGCCCGGCGTGCTGCACGGCAACCTCACCTATCTGCTCCAGGACGAGCACGGCCAGATCGAGGAGGCGCACAGCATCTCCGCCGGTCTCGATTATCCCGGCATCGGGCCGGAGCATGCCTGGCTGCACGAGATCGGCCGTGTCGAATACGCCGCGGTGACCGATGAGGAGGCGCTGGCGGCGTTCCAGCTCTGCACCCGCACCGAGGGCATCATTCCGGCGCTGGAGCCCGCGCACGCGCTCGCGCATGTCGCGAAGCTCGCGCCGACGCTGCCGCGCGAGGCGATCGTCCTGATGAATTTGTGCGGGCGCGGCGACAAGGACATCTTCACCGTCGCCGCCCGCCTCGGAGTCCGGCTGTGAGCCGGATCGCGGCGCGCTTCGCCGCCCTGCGCGCGGCCGGACGCGGCGGCCTGATCCCGTTCCTGGAGGCGTGGGATCCGGACGCCGCCACCAGCATGGCGCTGCTGCGCGGGATGCCGGCGGCGGGCGCCGACCTGATCGAGATCGGCTGCCCGTTCACCGACCCGATGGCGGACGGCCCGATCATCCAGGCGGCGGGGCGGCGCGCGCTCGCCGCCGGCGCCACGCTCGACCGCGCGCTCGCGATGGTGCGGGAGTTCCGGCGCGAGGATGGCGAGACGCCGGTGATCCTGATGGGCTATGTCAATCCGATCCTGGCCTATGAGCCGGCGCGGTTCTGCGTCGATGCCGCGGCGGCGGGCGTCGATGGCCTGATCGTGGTCGATCTGCCGCCGGAGGAGGATGACCTGCTGGCGCCGCACGCGCGGGCGCACGGCATCGACCTGATCCGTCTGGTCGCGCCGACCACCGACACCGCGCGGCTGGCGAAGGTGACGGCGGGCAGCACGGGATTCGTCTATTACGTCAGCATCACCGGGATCACCGGAACGCGCAGCGCCGCCGACGAGGAACTGGCGGTGGCGATGCCGCGGCTGCGCGCGGCGACGGCGCTGCCGATCGCGATCGGTTTCGGCGTGCGCACGCCGGCGCAGGCGGCGGCGGCGGTGCGCGTGGCCGATGCGGCGGTGGTCGCCTCGGCACTGATCGAGACGCTGGCGGCCAATCTCGATGATGCGGGGCGCGCCGGGCCGCAGGCGGTGCGCCGGGTGCTCGACCAGGTGCGCGCGCTCGCCGCATCGGTGCGCGCCGCGCGACTGACCGAGGCATAGCGGATACATCCGATGAGCTGGCTTACCGCCTATGTCCGCCCGAAGATCCGCACCCTGCTCGGCCGGCGCGAGGTGCCGGAGAATCTGTGGGTGCAGTGCCCGTCCTGCCAGCAGATGATCTTCCATGCCGAACTGGAGACCAGCCGCAAGGTGTGTCCCAACTGCGGCCACCATCTGCGCGCGACGGCGGATGAGCGGCTGCGCTGGACGTTCGATGCCGACAGCTTCACCCGCATCGAACTGCCCAAGGTGCCGGCCGATCCGCTGCGCTTCCGCGACAGCCAGCGCTACACCGACCGCCTGCGCGCCGCGCGCGAGCAGACGCAGCGCGACGATGCGCTGACGGTCGCACATGGCGCAATCGGCGGCGCGCGGGCCGTGGTCGCGGTGATGGATTTTGCCTTCCTCGCCGGCTCGATGGGGGCGGCGGTCGGCGAGGGGCTGGTGGCGGCGGCCAGGCTCGCCGTCCTGCAACAGGCGCCGCTGATCGTGTTCACCGCCTCGGGCGGGGCGCGCATGCAGGAGGGCGCGGTCAGCCTGATGCAGATGCCGCGCACCATCCTGGCGGTGCGCATGGTCCGGGATGCCGGCCTGCCCTATCTCGTCGTGCTGACCGATCCGACGACCGGCGGCGTCACCGCGAGCTTTGCCATGCTCGGCGACGTGCAGATCGCCGAACCCGGTGCGCTGATCGGCTTCGCCGGTGCGCGCGTGATCGAGCAGACCGTGCGCGAGAAGCTGCCGGAAGGGTTCCAGCGCGCCGAATACCTGCACGAGCACGGCATCATCGACATGGTGGTGCGGCGCCCCGATCTGCCGGCGATGCTGGCCCGCCTGATCGGCCTGCTCGCCGCCCCCGCCGCGGCCGAGGCGGCGTGACCGGGCGCGGGGCAGCCCTTCCCCCGGCGCGAACCGTGCTGATATCGATGCGCGAGATCTGAGCGGGGGCCGCATGTTCGATCGCACGCCTGTCCTGGGGCTGGCCGCCCTTCTGCCGGCCCTGCTGGCCGGCGCCGAAGCGCGCGCGCAGGATCTGCCGCCCGATCCGCACGCGATCTGGACATTGCAGGACGAGAACGCCTCCGTCAGCACCTCCGGCCTGACCGATCGCTATTACGTCAACGGCCTGCATCTCGGCTATGTCTCCGGCACCGATGCGGTGCCGGAGGCGTTGCAGCGCACCGGGGCAGCGTTGTGGAACGGCGGGCAGTTGCGCTATGCCATCAGCATCACGCAGCAGATCTATACGCCTTTCGACACCGCCGCGATCGTGACGCCGCCGGGCGATGAGCCGTATGCGGCGACGCTGATGGGCAATTTCGATCTCTACCGCGACACGCCGGACAGCCGCAGCATCATCGGGGCGAGCGTCGGCGTGATGGGGCCGTGGGCACTCGGCCAGCAAATCCAGAACGGGTTTCACGAACTGATCGGCCAGCCCCAGAATGCGTGGCACGACCAGCTCGGCAACGAGCCGGTGTTCGAACTCACCAGCATGCGCACCTGGCGGCTCAGCATGGGCACGGTCGGCGGGCTGGAGACCGACGCGCTGCCCAACCTTGCCGTCGGGCTGGGCAATCTGCGCGTCTATGCGCAGACCGGCATCGCCTTCCGCATCGGCCAGGGCCTCGATTCGGATTACGGCGTGCCGCGCCTGTTCCCCGGCCCCAGCGGCGGCGACGCCTTCAACCCGACGCGCCCCTTCGCGTGGTATGCGTTCCTTGGCGCCGACGGGCAGGGTGTGGCGCATACCATGGTGCTCAACGGCGACATGTGGGGCATCAGCCCGAGTGCCGCGCCGATCCCCTATCTCGGCGAAGTGGAAGCGGGGTTCGCGATCATGGTGTGGGGCATGCGGCTGACCTATACCCAGGTCGTGCAGTCGCAATCCTTCCAGCACGAAAAGGGCGGTCCGCACCAGTTCGGATCGCTTGCGCTCTCGGTACGGTTCTAGGGCAGGCGCGCAGGTTCCGCTTCTTTCGGTTGCTCCGGACAATTTGATTGTGGCAGAACTGTGTTCATGCTGAACCGCCGCGCGCTGCTCGCCGCCGTCGCCACCGCCGCCGCCTGTCCCGTGCGCCGCTCCGCCTGGGCCGGGACGGCGGATTTCGCCGCGTTCCTTGCCGATCTGCGCCGTCAGGCGCGGTCCGCCGGCATTCCGCCCGCCGTTCTCGACAGCGCCCTGGCGGGGCTGCACCCCAATGCGCGGGTGATCGAACTCGACCGGCATCAGCCGGAATTCACCATGACCTGGCAGCAGTACCGCAGCCGCATCGTGTCCGAGACGCGGGTGGCGCGCGGGCGGGTGCTCTATGCGCAGAACCGCCCGCTGCTCGATCGCGTCGCGGCGCGCTATGGCGTGCCGGGCGGCGTGGTGATGGGAATCTGGGGCATCGAGTCGAACTACGGCCAGTCAACCGGCGGCTTCAACGTGATCGAGGCGCTGGCCACGCTCGCCTGGGAAGGGCGGCGGGCGGCGTTTTTCCGGGCCGAGCTGATGGACGCGCTGCGCATCCTGGCGAGCGGCGACATCACCGCCGCCCAGATGACCGGCTCCTATGCCGGGGCGATGGGGCAGACGCAGTTCATGCCCGATTCGTTCCTCAAATACGCGGTCGATTTCAGCGGCACCGGGCGGCGTGACATCTGGAACGATCTCGGCTGCGTGTTCGCCTCCACCGCCAACTATCTGGCGCAGGAAGGCTGGCAGACCGGCGTGCCGTGGGGCGAGATCGCGCGGCTGCCGGGCGGGTTCGACCCGGCGCTGGCGGGGCGGGACAAGCGGCGCACGCTGGCCGAATGGCGGCGCCTCGGCGTCGGGCGGACCAGGGCGCAGCCTCTGCCGGCGACGACCCAGGCGGCAGTGCTGCTGCCCGGCGGGCCGGGGGAGGAGGCATTCCTTGCCTATCATCCCAGTTTCCGCGCCGTCTATCGCTATAATCCCTCGGATTTCTACTGCATTTCCGTGGGCCTGATCGGTGATCTGGTGACGGCATGAGGGGGTGGGCGGCGCTGCTCGTGCTGGCCCTGGCCGGCTGCGTGCCGGCCGGCTCGCTGCCGCCGGGGGCCGCGTCGGGGGTGCGCTACGTGGTCGGCCGGCCCTATCAGGCGGGCGGCATCTGGCGCTATCCGCGGGAGCGGTTCGACTACGACGCGACCGGCCTCGCCGCCACCGACCCGCGCGGCGCAGGCGTCACGGCGGACGGGGAGGCGGTGGATCCGCACGCGCTGGCGGCGGCGCATCCGACGCTGCAACTTCCCGCGATCGCGCGCATCACCAGCCTCGACAACGGCTATCAGGTGCTGGTGCGCATCAACGACCGCGGTCCTGCCGATCCCGCCCGTCTGATCGCCCTCACGCCGCGGGCGATGGCGCTGTTGCATGCGGACGACCCGTCGGCCCTGCGCGTGCGCGTCGAAGTGCTTCCGGCGGAGAGCCTGCAACTTGCCGCATCCCTCGGGGGGGCGGAGGCGCCGCGGCTGGCGCTCATGCTCGGGTTCGTGGCCGCGCGCTGGCGGCGAGGCGACCTGACTCAGCTCCACGAGTGGGGCCTGGCCGGCCGCCGCTTCGGCACCGTGGTGACCTGGTTCCTGCTGGGTGGCGATCTCTACACC
>JAJZNE010000187.1:0-8628 GCA_021847995.1 Pseudomonadota bacterium
GCCGCCGCCCCTGCCCCGGCCGTCGCCTCTGCCCCGAGGCCGCCGCCCACGCCGCCGCCGCCGCCCGCCGCCACGCCGCCGCGGCCGAGTTTCGACATCGTGCGCGTGGCCCCCGGCGGTGAGGCAGTGGTGGCCGGCCGGGCCGCGCCGCACGCGGCGGTGACGCTGCTCGACAACGGCCAGCCGATCGCGCGCGCAACCGCCAACGAAAGCGGCCAGTTCGTCATCCTGCCGGACCGGAAACTGCCGGCCGGCGCGCAGGAACTGGCATTGCAGGCGGCCATTCCGGGTGCCGCACCGGTGGCGGGCGATACGCCGGCGCTGCTGGTGGTGCCGGACCGCGCCACCCTACCCGCCGCGGCCGAGGCCAAGCCGGCCGCGGCACCCCCTGCCGCCGGCACCGCCGCGATCGCCGTGCTGGCGCCGCCGGACGCGCCGCCGCGCCTGCTGTCCGTGCCCGCCGACCCGCCGGGCACGCCGGCCGGACAGGTGGCGCTGCGCGTCGTCGATTACGACGCCCACGCCGCGATCCGCTTCGCCGGCACCGCGCGGCCCGGCAGCGTGGTGCGGCTCTATATCGACAACGCTCCAGTCGGCGAGGCGCGGGCCGACAGCGCCGGACGCTGGAGCCTGGAGCCGGCCGGCCCGGTCACCGCCGGCCCGCACCGGCTGCGCGCCGACGCGCTCGGGACCGGCGGCAGGGTGGTCTCGCGGGCCGAACTGCCGTTCGAGCGCGCCGCCTTCGCCGCCGACGAGGTGGCCGCGGGCCGGCTGGTGGTGCAGCCGCGCCAGACGCTGTGGCGCATCGCCCGCCATGTCTATGGCCACGGCATGCGCTACACCGTCATCTATGAGGCCAACCGCGACCAGATCCGCGACCCCGCCCGCATCTATCCCGGCCAGGTGCTGACCGTGCCCGCGTCGCCCCCGCCGGTGAGGCCCATCGCCGGCCCCGCGACACCCTGATGGCGCCGCTTGCCGCACCGGCCCGGAATGCCCATAAGCGGTCGCTTCCCCGCAAGGCCCCGCGATGTCGCTTGCCGCCACAGCCCGCCTCGTGTTCGCCCCGCCGCATCCGGCCGGGCGGCCGTTCCTCCTGATCGGGGGGCTGGTCTTCCTCGCCGGGCTGCTGTTCGCCGCCTGGCTCGCCTGGGTCGGGCTGCTGTTCGCGGCGTTCTGCCTCTATTTCTTCCGCGACCCCGTCCGCGTGCCGCCGGACCGGCCGGGCGTGCTGCTGGCGCCGGCGGACGGGCGCGTCGTCTCGGTCGCCTCCGCCCTGCCGCCGCCGGAACTCGGCCTCGGCATCGTGCCGCGCTGGCGCGTCGGCATCTTTCTCTCGCTGTTCGACGTTCACGTGAACCGCATGCCGGCCGACGGCACGGTGACGCGCATCGCCTATCGCCACGGCCGCTTTCTCAACGCGAGCCTCGACAAGGCGAGTGCGGCCAACGAGCGCAACGCCCTCGCGATCCGCCTACCCGACGGGCGGGAGATCGCGGTGGTCCAGATCGCCGGGCTGGTGGCGCGGCGCATCGTCTGCGCGGTGCGGGAGGGCGATGCAGTACGGGCCGGCGCGCGCTTCGGCATCATCCGCTTCGGCAGCCGCACCGATCTCTATCTGCCGGAGGGCGTTCGGCCCCTGGTGACGGAGGGACAGACCATGATCGGCGGGGAAACCGTGATCGCCGAACTGGACGGCGCGCCAGCATGACCGCGCCGCAGCCATTGAGGCCGCCGCCGCTCAGGCCGCACCCGCTGCGCCTGCCGGTGCAGCGCCTGCGCCGGCGCCTGCGGCCGCGCCACCGGCCGCGCTTCCGCGGCCTGTCGTTCAACCGCGTGATCCCCAACCTGCTGACCATGATCGGCCTGTGCGCCGGCCTCACCGCCATCCGCTTCGCGCTGGAGGCGCGGTTCGGCGATGCCGCGGTCGCCATCACCGTCGCCGGCGCGATCGACGGGCTGGACGGCAGGCTGGCACGGCTGCTCAAGGCCACCTCCCGCTTCGGCGCCGAATTCGACAGCCTGGCCGATTTCCTCTGCTTCGGCGTCGCCCCCGCGATCGTGATCTATCTCTGGTCGCTACAGGCGCTGCACGGCTTCGGCTTCGTTCCCTGCCTGATGTTCGCCGTCTGCATGGCGCTTCGCCTCGCCCGCTTCAACGCGGCGCTGGAGAGCGGGCCGCACCCCGCCTATGCTTATAATTTCTTCACCGGCGTGCCGGCGCCGGCGGGTGCCGGTCTCGCCCTGTTCCCGCTGTTCGTCGGGCTGGAGGCGCGCTCGCTCGACCTGCCCTGGCTGGCCGAGGCGGCACGCTTCCCGCCCTTCGACGCCCTGGTGCTGGTCGGCACCGCCCTGCTGCTGGTGTCGCGCCTGCCGGTCTGGAGCTTCAAGAACTTCAAGGTGCCGGCCGAGTATGTGTTGCCGCTGCTGCTCGGCACCGGGCTGTTCTTCGCCCTGCTGGTGGCCGACCCGTGGGCGGCGCTGGCGGCGGCCGGCCTGCTCTATGTCGGCATGCTGCCGTTCAGCGCCCGCAGCTTCCGCCGCCTCAGACAGGCGGCCGAAGGTGCGGCGGAGGGTGACGGCCCCTCACCATAGACAAAGGAAGACCCCGAGCGATGAGCGATCTTCCCTCCCGCTTCCTTCCCGACCTGCCAGACGGGATGCGGCTGCACCGCAGCGCCGCGCTGGCGCGCAACTGGTGGGCCATGCTGATCCGCGGCATCGCCGCGGTCGTGTTCGGCATCGTCGCCTTCCTGCTGCCGGCGACGGCGCTGTTCGTGCTGGCGATGCTGTTCGGGGCCTATCTGCTGGTCGATGGCGTGTTCGCGATCGTCGCCGCCGTCGCCGCCGCGGCGCATCATCTGCGCTGGGGGCTGCTGCTGGCGGAAGGTGTCCTCGACATCCTGATCGGCCTGCTCGCGCTCGCCGCCCCGGGGGTGGTGGTGATCGGCGCGGTGTGGGTGACGGCGGCGTGGGCGATCGTCACCGGCGCCCTGATGCTCGCCGCCGCCTTTCGGCTGCATGGCAGCCACGGCAACTGGCTGCTCGGCCTGGGCGGCCTGATCTCGGTCATCTGGGGGATCCTGCTGTGGCTGTGGCCGCTGATCGGCGCGCTGGTGATGACGCTGTGGCTCGGCGCCTATGCCGTGATCTTCGGCATCGCCCTGATCGCCTTCGCTTTCCGGCTGCGGGCGCGGCATCTGGAAGGCACCGCGGGCTGAGCCGCGCCGCGGGTAAACTCCCCGTCATCCAATAATGAGTCGCGCGATGACGTGAGTTTCACTCATGCGACATAGCAACGGATGGGTCGGCCCCCCATTATCCCTGCATCCCGGCGCGATGATCGGCGCTGGAACTTAGCCGAACCACGACCTTGCATGGAGATGTCCCGATGAGGATTTCACGACTGGCGCCGCGCGGCACGCGCGGGGCGTTGCTCGCCGGCCTGCTCAGCACCACGGCACTCGCCGGGTTCGCCGCCGGCCATGCCGGCTGGGCCGACACGCCGCAGCCGGCCCCGATCCAGCCCGCGGCCCCGGCGCAGACGCTGCCGGACTTCACCGGCCTGGTCGGGCGCGTCCGCCCGGCCGTTGTCTCCGTCACCAGCGAGCTGAAGGCGGAGGCCGCGTCCGACGAAGGCGGCACGCCGTCGCCGTTCGGCGGCCCGCCGGTGCCGCACGGGCATGCGGTGGAGGCGCGCGGGTCGGGCTTCATCATCGACCCGGACGGCGTGATCGTGACCAACAACCATGTCGTCAAGGACGCCAAATCGGTCAGCGTGACGCTCGATGACGGCACCGAACTGCCGGCCAGGATCGTCGGCCGCGACGAGCGCACCGATCTCGCCGTGCTGCGCGTCGATGCCGGGCACAAGCTGCCCTATGTCCAGCTCGGCGATTCGCGTGACGTGAAGGTGGGCGAATGGGTGGTCGCGATGGGCAACCCGTTCGGCCTCGGCGGCACCGTGACCGCCGGCATCGTCTCCGCCCGCGGGCGCGACATCGGCTCCGGCCCCTACGACGACTTCCTGCAGATCGACGCGCCGATCAACCGCGGCAATTCCGGCGGCCCGCTGTTCACCCAGGACGGCCGCGTCGTCGGCGTCAACACCGCGATCCTGTCGCCGAGCGGCGGCAGCATCGGCATCGGCTTCGCCATCCCCTCCGACATGGTGAAGACCGTGGTGGCGCAGCTTGAGGCGAGCGGCCATGTCACCCGCGGCTATCTCGGCGTGCAGGCGCAGATGGTCTCGCCGCAGATGGCATCGGCGCTCAACCTGCCGAAGCGCAACCCGGCGCAGGCCGGTGCGCTGGTCGCCGAGGTTGAGCCGGACAGCCCGGCGGCCAGGGCGGGGCTCAAGGCAGGCGACGTGATCACCGCCGTCGATGGCAAGACGATCGGCAATCCGCGCGACCTCGCGCTCGACATCGCCGGCGACAAGCCGGGCGATCAGGCGAAGCTCGACGTGCTGCAGGACGGAGAGGCGAAGACGGTAACGGTCTCCCTCGCCTCCCTGCCGGCGGATGAGGGCAGCGGACCCGGCGCTGCCGCCGACCAGCATGAGAGCGTCGGCCTCGCGCTGGCGCCGATCTCGCCTGAGATGCGCAGCCAGCTCGATCTGCCCGAGCATCTGAAGGGCGCCGCGGTGGCCGAGGTCAAGCCCGGCTCGCCGGCCGATCGCGCCGGCCTCCAGCAGGGCGACGTGATCGTCGGCGTCGGCAGCCAGCCGGTCGCCTCCCCCGAGCAGGCGGTGCGCGTGATCCGGCAGGCGGCGCATAAGAACCACGCGGTGGCGCTGCGCGTGTTCCGCGACGGGCACACGGCGTTCGTGGCGATCGACCTCGCCCGCGGCGGCAACGGGGGCAGCGGCGGCAACAGCGACAGCGGCAACGGCTGACCGGTCAGGCAGTGCCGCACGGGACCAGCCCCTCCCGTGCGGCAAGCCGCACCACGGCGGCGAGCAGGCGCAGCGCCTCGGCGCCGCCGCGGTCGGGCAGCACCCCGTCCTCGATTTCGCCGGCCAGGCTTTCCGCTTGGCCGGCGATGCTGCGGGCGGCACGCCGCAGCGCCGCGTCGGCGAGGGTCAGTTGCAAGGCGTCGGGCAGCCGATCCCAGTCGGTCTCGTCCCAGGTGGCGGACATTGCGCCCCCTCCCGTTCCGGCCGTTCTGGCGTGGCGCCGCGGAAAAGACGCGCGCGGCGGTTGGGCGCAGGATGGCGCGGGCAAGTTAACGCCCCCTTGGCGCGCCCCGCCCCGGCCTGCACCCGCCGGCGGCGTCACTGTCCCAGGAACGCCATGACATGCGCCGCCACATCGGCCGCCGCCGCCGCGACGGTGACATGGCGCGGCGCGGCCGGCGGGGTCGCACGCAGCCCTGCGACATGCGCCGCCGGATCGATCCCGGCGGCCGGCAGATGCAGCGCCGCAACACTCAGGCTGTGTTGCAGCGGGTTCGGCGGGCGCGCCGCGGCACGCGCCAGGATCGGCCCATCCGGCGGCACCGCGGCCGAGGAAACCGAGGGCGGCCCGTCATTGTCCGCTGTCGCGCCGAGGGCATCGAGCAGGTCCGGGGCGGCGGCATCGCGCGGGGTGAGCGGCGCGAACGCGAACAGGCGGCGCAGGGTCGCGATGAGGGAGGTGTGGTCGAACGGCGTCAGGCCGGGCGGGCGGATGATGCTGCCGGGACGCACATGGGGCGAGATGATCACCGCCGGCACGCGCACGCCGAAATACCCGAAATCGAACCCGTCCGGCGTCGGCCCGCCCGGCGCGGTCGCCGGCGGCGGCACGACATGGTCATAGCAGCCGCCATGCTCGTCGAAGGTGATCACCAGCAGCGTCCGCGGCCACCCCGGCCCGCTGCGCACGGCGTTGTAGACGCGCGCCACCAGCGCCTCCGCCTCGGCGATATTGTGCGGCGGATGCGCGTCGTTCGGCAGCGTGCCGGCCAGGGCATCGGTGAAGTAGCGCGGCTCGATGAAGCTGTAGGCCGGCAGCGTGCCGGCGGCGGCATCGCGCGCGAAATCATCGGTGAAGCGGCGGAACCGGCCGCGCAGCACGCTGCCCCACAGCCGCCACAGCGTCGCCGTCTGCGGAATGTCATGGAAGTAGATGCGCCATTCCGCTCCGGCATCTGCCAGGCGGTTGAACACCGTTTCCATCTCATAGGGGAAATGCGGCGGGTCGTTGTTGATGTAGCCGGCGGCGGTGGCGCAATGGGCAAAGAAGCGGTTGGGCCAGGTCTGGCATGGCGCCGCCGCGTGCCAGCGGTCCGAGACGCCGAAGGCCCGGGCCAGCGTGCTCAGCACCGGCAGTTGGTCGGGCGTGAAGCCGTGCATCACCGCCCGCGGGTCGAAAGCCGGCGTCGTCGGCGGCTGGCGCATGTAGTCATCGACGAACCCGCCCATCGTCGGCCCCCCGGCCGGATCGAGGCCGTGGATCTGGGTATGGATGTCGCTGAACAACTCGCCCGGATCGGGGTCGGGGATGCACAGGCTCTGCGCCCGCAGGGCAGGATCGGTCCACACCGCAATCGTCTGCGGCGCCCCGTCCGGCCGGTGCCAGACGTTGCTCTCCTGCCCGGTCAGCCCGTCGAAGCCGCCGCCGGCCGGATAGAGCCGGCCGAGCATGCTGTCGAACGAGCGATTCTCCAGCATCAGCACGACGACGTGACGAATGTCCACGAGCGCGCCTCCGATTGGTGGTGCGGCAATTTGAACGTTCCCGATTTTTCTATACTGATCTGGGAGTGCATCCTGGTGACTTGGCCGAGATGTTGGTCGTGTTGAAAACGTACGACTTTATGCAAAGCTAATCGCGCTTGGGGCAAGCTCCCGCCCCTGCGTGTGATCCGATGGCTACGCTATTCGCGCCAGCACAGGCATGGCTGCCAATCGCCTCGGTCTTGTTGTGAATGACATTCCCATTCAAATCGGCGTCGTTCACGACTGTATTGTCGCTCCCCTGCGCCAACCCAGGAGGCGCCGAGCCGACGAAGGTGTCGTCATGCGGCGGCGCATCTTGTGCGATGGGCGGCGGTGTCTGTGCCGCCGTGGGATAGACCCAGTAACCAACCGTCAACAGAATGTACGCGCCCAGCACAGCGCCCACAATTGCAAGGACGGGAGCCAAAGCCCACCACGGCTGATCGCCAGTTCGCGCCCACATTGTGCACACCAGTGCTATCAGAAAGACACCGACAGAATACCACAAAAAACTTTGAGCGCGCCTACCCGCACTCCTCGCATGCTTGGCATTGGGTGCCGCGATCGCTGTCATGAATGCCAAGGCGATCGCGCCAGCGAAGACGAGGATACCAATGTTTCCCATAGCTGGCACGATAGCCCATTGTGCTGCCGAGTCGCAGCGGATTTAATTCCTTGGCCATTTCAAAATGAGCAGCTATCCTCCTTTCGGCTCACACCCTCCGCCGGCCGACGTGGTCGCCCAGGGCTGCCAGCCGTGCCGCCGCGCGCTCCGGTGTGGCGCGGCGCAGCGCGTCATGGCCGACGGCTTCGACGGCAAAGGACGCGGCGACGCTGCCCATCCGCGCCGCCGCAACCGGATCGCCGGTGCGTGCCAGGCCGACCAGAAACCCGCCGCAGAAGGCATCGCCCGCGCCGGTCGTATCGACGACCACGGCGGTGACGGCGGGCACGCACAGCAGGTCGGAGTCGCCCGCGCGGTGCAGCATCACGCCGTCCGCCCCGAGCTTGAGCGCGATGACCGGGACGGAGGGGGCGAGTGCCCGCAGGCGGCGGAGTGCCGTCACCGCGTCGGCGCCGGGAAACAGCGCCTCGGCTTCCTGCCGGCTGGGCAGGAAAGCATCGAGCCGGCTCAGCAGGCGCCGCAGCTCCTCCGCCGGCAGGGCGGCGAGGTCGCGTTCGTCGGGATCGGCGGTGAGGAGCCTGGTCCCCCGCGCGCGCAGAGCCGCCGCCAGCGCGTCCTGGCGTGCCCATGGCAGCGGCGCCAGATGGCAGGCACCGGGCGCGGCGTGGCCGAGATCGGCGACCTCGGGATAGAACGCGGCCAGATCGCGCACGCCGCGCCGGAACACGAACTGGCGCGAGCCGTCTTCCTCGTAAAGCCCCCAGTTGCGCAGCGTGGTACCGGTTCGGCGGGCGGGGCCGAGGTCGATCCGCCGGGCCAGTGAAGCGGTCGGGTACTCGGGTCCATGCACCGCGACCACCGCCGGCCGCTCCCCCCACACTGCCATGCCGAGCGCGGCATAGACCGCATTGCCGCCCGGCACGCACCAGCGGGTCGATCCGTCGGGGAACACGAGGTCGTCGATCGACATATTGCCAACCGAAAGGAACGTCGGCGCCCCGGCTGCCCTGCTTCCCCGCGTTCCCATCGCGCAAGCCTCGCACGCGGCGAGGGGGACGGACAAGCGCGGCGGGTGGCGTCATCGCTCCTCGCCACCCCGCAGCGCCGAACGGCGAGGCACCCGTCATGGCGAGAAGCGCCGCGACGAAGCCATCCACGGCCACCGCCCCGCAGCCGGGAACGCGCGCCGAAAATCCCTCTTGCCCCGGCAGTCCGTTATTAAATATAACTCACGCCGTGAACGCAGCCCCGCCCCGCCCCCCGGCCGAACGCTTCGCCACCCTCACGGAAAGCGTCGCCA
>JAJZNE010000187.1:8638-37299 GCA_021847995.1 Pseudomonadota bacterium
GCGCAGCACCGGCGCCCGCATCCTGCGCATCGCCGCCGCCCTTGAGGCCGGCACCCTCCGTCTCAGCCGGCCCCGCGAACTCCCGCCGCTGCCGCCCCGGACGGAGGATACGGCACCCCGGCCGGACCACGCCAAACCCAGACGAAAAGCAATCCCGACAGGCTTCGGCTGGCTGCTCAGGCGGGTGACGGCGCTCAGCTTCGGCCGCTCCCAGCTCGAATATCTCCTTGCCGAGCCGGACATGGTCGAACTGATCGCAGCCGCTCCGCAGGTGGCGCATCATCTCCGCCCGATCTGCCGGATGCTCGGGGTCAAGCCGCCGCCCGGCCTCTTTCCCCCGCGCCGCCCGCCGCGCCGGACCAGGCCGCCCGCGCCGCCGAAACCGGCGCCGGAGGCCACGAAAGAAAAACCGGCGGAGCCGGCCAGAAGGCCGGACGGCCCGTTTCCCGCCTTCGTGCCGCGCAAGCGAAAGCGGCGGCGGCGCCCGTTCACTCTGTTCCCCCTGCCCGCCGCGACCGGCCCGCCCTGGCCGGGATGAAACCGAGCGGGCACCGCTGCGCCCATATCATTCCACAAAAACAACTAAACAACACCCCACCCCGGCGGCTGCCGCCGCCCTGGCGTCAGGCGCCGCCATGCCGCAGCAGGTGCAGAATGGCGAGGGCGGCGGTACGGGCTTCGTCGAACAGGGTCGCGATCTGATAGCTCAGGAAGAACGCGACGGCATGGAATCCGCCCGGCGCCTGCCCTTCCCAGGCCACCAGCCGCATGCCCACCGGCATCGCCACCCCCTGCCCCAGCAGCACCGCCAGCACGCCGAGCGCCGCGCCGCCGATCACATCGGTCGGGTAATGCACGCCGAGATGGACCCGCACGAGGTTGAGCAGCGCCGCCCAGATCAGGGCCGCCACCCCCAGCCGCCGGCACAGCAGCAGCACCACGGCGGCCAGCCCGAACTGCACCGCCGCATGGTCGCTCGGGAAGGCGCTCCAATGGTTCAGCTCGGCCGGGTCGATCGCCCGGAACGCGATGCCCAGCGCCGCATCGTGCAGCGGCCGGGCATGCGTCGGCAGCGCGAGTTGCAGGCAGCGGCCGGCAATGCCGGCAAGGAAGGCGGCGACCGTGCCGCACAGCACCCGGCTGCGGGAGAGCGCATCGGGGCATGCGAACCAGCAATACCAGATCAGCGCCATCAACAGAACGCCGGTGAACAGGTAATAGGTCGTCAACCAGGCGAGCGCCAGATCGACTTCCAGCGGCAAGGTCAAAGCCGCATTCAGCGCGCGCATCAGCGGATAATCCACCCCGGCGCGCAGCCGGAGCGCGATCAGCCAGCAGGCAGCGAACGTCGCGCCGGCGAGGACCATCGCGGCGGCATGGCCTTTACGGGCGGGCATAGTCTGGGCACCGGAGCGTGGCAGGCGCCCCGGCTGTTGCGGCATGCTGATTTTCATGGTGGCGATTCTGCTGCGCCGCACGCGTCCCCGCCATTCACGAATCTGCAACCAGATCGCCACCGTCCGGGTGCATGATGCGTGCCGGCCACGTACCGCGCACGTGACGCCCCCCGTCGCGCATTTGGCGGATGACATGGCGCCCGGCGCGGCCTAAGTCGCGCCCGAACCGTACGAGGAAGCAAGCGTGACCCGTCTGGTGGGAACCGTTGCCCCGATCGCGATGTTGACGCTGCTCGGCGCCTGCGCGCCCGATTATTCGCCCAACACCTACAGCAGTGCGGCGGTGCAGCAGGCGAACAAGGTCGAACGCGGCGTCGTGATCGGCGTCCGCGATATCCAGGTGACGGCCGCCGGCACCACCGGGGCGGCCACCGGGGCGGCGGCCGGCGGGGCGGTCGGCGGGGTGGCGGGGTCGCAGGCACCGGGCGCCCTCGGCACCGCGCTCGGGGCAATCGGCGGCGGGGTGCTCGGCGGCCTCCTCGGCTCCTCGGTCGAGCACGCCACCGGCGACACCCCGGCCTACGAATACATCGTGCGCAAGACCAACAACGACCTCGTCTCGGTGACGCAGAAGGATGCCGTGCCGCTCAGCATCGGTACCCAGGTGCTGGTGATCGCCGGCAGCCAGGCGCGAATCGTGCCCGACTACACCGTGGATTCGCCCAAGCCCTCGGCCACACCTTCCCCGCCCCAGGCCACACCGGCCGCGGCCGCGCCGCCGGCCGCCGACACTGCCCCGCCCACCGCCGGCACGGAACCGCCGCCGACCCCGGTCGCCGCCTCGCCGCTGGCCGCCCCGTCCGACACGCCGGCGCCGACGGCGACGCCGTAAGCCTCACCGCACCAACACCACCTCGCCCCCGGCGGCCAGATCAGGCAGGCCGAAGCGCACGGTGCCGTCGCCGGCATCGAACCGCGCCGCGACCGCGGCTTCGCCGTTGCGCACCGCGGCCGGCGCCGCCCGCTCGCCGAACACCACCACGTCGAACCCCTGCCACCACGGCACATAACGGCCCTGCCGCGCCGAGAAGATGAGATGCAGCCCGTCCGCCGCTCTCTCGCAGGCAACATGCTGGCGCAGGAAAGCGCCGCTGCGATAGGCGCGCGACACCCCGTCATCGGCATAGATGTCGCCGCGGCAGTCCGCACCCGGATAGACCAGCAGTTCGAGCCGCCCCTCCGGCGCCGTGGCCGTGCTCTGCACCAGCGGCGCACGCGGGATGACGGCGCCCGCGCGCACGAAGGCCGGCAGCCCCTCCACGTCCGGCGACAGCATCACCGACCCCTCCGGCAGCCGCCGCCCGCTGCGGTAGTCGAACCAGGTCGTGCCGGGGGGCAGCACCAGACGATACGGGTCCGCCCGCTCATCCGGCGGCGGGGCGAGGAGAAGCGCGCGGCCGAGCAGGAATTCACCGTCCACCCATTCCAGGCCGGCCGCGGGGAATTCCAAAAACAGCGGGCGCATGATCGGCACCCCGGTGCGCGACGCCGCCTCCGCCGCCTCATAGAGATAGGGCATCAGCCGGTAGCGCTCCGCAATCGCCGCGCGCCGCCGCGCCACCTCTGTTGCGGCGCCCTCATAGGCTTCGTGGGCGGCGCTGCCCTTCTCGCTATGGACGCGGAACAGCGGCTCGAACGCCCCGACCTCGATCCAGCGCGTCAGCAGCCGGGCCGACGGGCTGCCGCGGAACCCGCCGATATCGTCGCCGGCCAGCGCGAAGCCGGACAGGCCGAGGCTCAGCAGTTGCGGCGTGGAGAGGCGCAGATGGTTCCAGGTCGCGCTGTTGTCGCCGGTCCACACCGCGGCACTGCGCTGTCCGCCGGCGAAGGTCGCGCGCGTCAGCACGAAGCTCCGCCGTTCCGGTGCCAGCGCCGCCAGCCCCGCTGCCGTCGCCTCGGCATTCAGCATGCCATAGACGTTGTGTATTTCCCGATGCGTCGCAAGGCGCGGTGCCACGCCCGGTTCCTGCACGCGATGCACGGCGTCGAGCGGCAGCGTCTTGTCCGGTCCGTCGAACACCACCGGCTCGTTCATGTCGTCCCAGAAGCCGGCGATGCCGTCATCCAGATAGAGCGTGCGATAGAGCGAGCCGAACCAGCGCCGCGTGCGCGCCCGCGCGAAATCGGGAAACAGCGCGGCCCCGGGCCACACCTGCCCGACGAACAGCGCCCCATCGGCCCCGCGCACAAAATGCCGGCCGGCCAGCCCGGTATCGTAAGGCTGATAGCCGGCATAGGGCAGATCGGCGATATGCAGATCGGCGATCGCCACCACCCGCACGCCCGCGGCACCGAGCCGGCGGACCATGCCGGGCAGATCGGGGAACGCCCCGCGATCGACGGTGAACGGCCGATGCCGGTCCTGATAGTCGATATCGAGCCAGATGGCATCGAGCGGAATCCGCGTCGCACGGTACCCCGCCGCCACTTCCTCCACCCGCGCCTGCGGCGTGTAGCTCCAGCGGCTCTGCTGCAGGCCGAGCGCCCACAGCGGCGGCAGTTGCATATGCCCGGTAAGGGCGGTATAGTTTGTTAGTACCTCTTTCGGAGACGGGCCGGCGATGAAATACCAGTCGGGCGACCCGCCCTCGCCGCCGAAACACACCGCGTCCCGCCGCTCGGCGGCGAAATCGAAGAAGCTGCGCCAGGTGGAATCGAGCAACACGCCATAGGCGGCGCCGTGGTGCAGCGCCATGAAGAAGGGAACGTCCTTGTAGAGCGGATCGGTCGATTCCTGCCACGCATAGGCGTCGGTGTTCCAGTTGACGAAAGCTCGCCCGCGCCGGTCGAGCGGCCCCGGCTTGTCGCCGAGGCCCATGTAGTGCGCATCCGGCGGGCTGTGCTGGCAGATGC
Source organism: Pseudomonadota bacterium (assembly GCA_021847995.1). Classification (GTDB taxonomy): domain Bacteria; phylum Pseudomonadota; class Alphaproteobacteria; order Acetobacterales; family Acetobacteraceae; genus JAFKFJ01. The sequence goes on from JAJZNE010000187.1 coordinate 12,949, forward strand.
GGAACCCGCCGCCCGGCACGTCGAGCGTGCCGCCCTCGGCCCCGGCCAGCAGCGTGTGCCCGGCGGCATCGCCGATCCCGAGCCGAAGCGTGGCGGGATCGACGGTGACATGCAGGAGGCGGGTGGCGAATCCGGCGCCGCCGGCATCCGGACGGACGGAGACCCTGCGCCCGCGCCATTCGGGCAGCACCGCCCACGGCTCGCCCGGCGGCAGGCGGCCCTGTGGCACCGCCTGGATGCGCAGGATCGCGTCGTCGAGGGCAGTGACCCGCAGCGTCGCCGTCCCACGCTCGACCTCGATGCCGTCGTCGCGCGCCTGCACGCTCTGCGCCGCCGCCCCACCGGGCGGGAGCGGGAGAGCGACCAACAGCAGCAGCCGCAGCAGGCGGTGCATGGCAACGATCACCCGGACAATGCCGCGCCGCTGTTGACGCGCAGATGGGGGGAGGAGGAAGCTTCGCGTGCGCGCATTAGCTTGCCGCGCGACCGCCGCGCCAGGGTGAAAGCCCGAAGCGGCGCCATGCGGCCGGCCGCTCGCCGCCTTGTGAGCATCGCGCGCGGGGCAACGACCCGGAGGGAGGGCCAACGCATGAAGCGACACCTCGGCGCGGGAAGCGCCACCGCCACGCTGATCGCCGCCACCCTGCTCGCCGCCGTGGCGCTCGCCGCCGCGCCGGCCTGGGCGGACGGCATCATCGTCGGCCTGATCACGAAGACCGACAACAACCCGTTCTTCGTCAAGATGCGCGACGGCGCCGGCGCGAAGGCGAAGGAACTCGGCGTCACCCTGCAAAGCTTCGCCGGCAAATACGACGGCGACAACGACAGCCAGGTGGCCGCGATCGAAAGCCTGGTCGCCGCCGGCGCCAAAGGCATCCTGATCACGCCGAGCGACACCAAGGCCGTGGTGCCGGCGGTGAAGAAGGCGCGCGACGCCGGTCTCCTGGTGATCGCGCTCGACACGCCGCTCGACCCGATCGAAGCGGCCGACGCAACCTTCGCCACCGACAATTTCGCCGCCGGCCGCCTGATCGGCGAATGGGCCGCCAGGACGCTGGGGGCAAAGGCGGCATCGGCGCACATCGCCTTCCTCGACGCGCTCGAATTCCAGCCGACCGTCGATATGCTGCGCGATACCGGCTTCATGACCGGATTCGGCATCAAGGTGGCCGAGCCGGGGCATTACGGGCATGAGACCGACAAACGCATCGTCGGGCACCAGTGGGGCCAGGGGGCGGAGGAAGGCGGGCGGACCGGCATGGAAAACCTGCTGCAACGCGATCCCGACATCAACGTCGTCTATACCATCAACGAACCCACCGCGGCCGGCGCGTATGAGGCGCTGAAAGCGGCCGGGCGCGAGCATGACGTGCTGATGGTCTCGGTCGATGGCGGCTGCCCCGGCGTCAGAAACGTGCAGGCCGGCGTGATCGGCGCAACCTCGCAGCAATACCCGCTGCTGATGGCCTCGATGGGCGTCGCCGCGGTGGTGGACTACGTGAAATCCGGCAGGAAGCCGCTGCCCTCGCCGGGCCTGTCGTTCTTCAACACCGGCGTCAACCTCGTCACCGACCATCCGGTGCCCGGCGTGCCGTCGATCGGCACGGCGGAGGGATTGCAGAAATGCTGGGGCTGATGCACGCCACGCCATGACCCCGCACGCACCCGCCGGCGCGGTTGCCGTCGCGCCGGCGGGCAGCGGAGAAGCGAAACCCAGCACGCTCCGCCGCCTGCATGCGCTGCTGCACGACAACCCGACCATCGTGCCGTTCATCGTGCTGCTGCTGGCGGTCGCGCTGTTCAGCGCGATCGTCGGACGGCGTTTCTTCCATCCGTTCAACCTCTCGCTCGTGTTGCAGCAGGTGACGATCATCGCGATCGTCGGCACGGCGCAGACGCTGGTGATCCTGATTGCCGGCATCGACCTTTCGGTCGGTGCCATCATGGTGCTGGCCTCGGTGGTGATGGGTCGCCTCGGCGTGATCGACGGCGTGCCGATGATCCTTGCCTTCCCGCTCGGCCTGATGGTCGGCGTGGCCTGCGGCGCGGCAAACGGCGCACTGGTGGCGCTGCTGCGGCTGCCGCCGTTCATCGTCACCCTCGGCACCTGGAGCATTTTCGGCGCGCTCAATCTGTGGTATTCGCGAAGCGAGACGATCCGTCAGCAGGACGTGGAAGTGGCGGCGCCGTTCCTGCAATTCCTCGGTACCGCCTTCCGCTTCTGGGGGGCGCGGCTGACCTGCGGCTCGCTGCTGATGCTGGCGCTCGCCGCCCTGGTGTGGTATCTTCTGCGACGTACCGCGTTCGGGCGGCATGTCCACGCCACCGGCGATGATCCCGACGCGGCACGTCTCGCCGGCATCGACGTGACGCGCGTGGTCGTCGCCGTCTATACCATCGCCGGGCTGATCTGCGCCGTCGCCGGCTGGGCGCTGATCGGACGCATCGGCGCGATCAGCGCCATTTCCGGCGGCACCGCCAATCTCGATTCGATCACCGCGGTCGTGATCGGCGGCACCAGCCTGTTCGGCGGGCGCGGATCGATCATCGGTACGCTGATCGGGGCGCTGATCGTCGGCGTGTTCCGCAATGGCCTGGCACTCGCCGGCGCCAACGCGCTGTGGCAGGAATTCGCGATCGGCCTGCTCATCATCATCGCCGTCGCGATCGACCAGTGGATCCGCAAGGTGGCGGCATGACCGATTCCGCCATTCTGTCGGCGCGGGGCCTCGTCAAGCATTTCGGCCGCGTGGTGGCACTCGACGGCGCCGATTTCGACCTGATGCCGGGCGAAATTCTCGCCGTCATCGGCGACAACGGTGCCGGCAAATCGACGCTCATCAAATGTCTTGCCGGCGCCGTCCTGCCCGATGCCGGCGAAATCCGGCTCGACGGCAGGCCGGTGCGCTTCCATTCCCCGCTCGATGCCCGCGCCGCCGGAATCGAAACCGTCTATCAGCACCTCGCGCTGTGTCCCGCGCTGTCGATCGTCGATAACCTGTTCCTGGGCCGCGAACGCCGGCGCGCCGGCCGGCTCGGGCGGCTGCTGCGCATGCTGGACCGCACCGGGATGGAGCGGGAGGCGCGCGCCCAGCTCGATGCGCTCGGCCTGCTCACCATCCAGAATATCCGCCAGTCGGTGGAGACGCTGTCGGGCGGGCAGCGGCAGGGCGTCGCGGTGGTGCGGGCGACCGCCTTCGGCAGCCGCGTCGTCATCATGGACGAGCCCACGGCGGCGCTCGGCGTGAAGGAATCGCGGCGGGTGCTGGAACTGATGCTGGACGTGAAGCGGCGCGGCCTGCCGATCGTGCTGATCAGCCACAACATGCCGCATGTCTTCGAGGTCGCCGACCGCGTCCATATCCACCGTCTCGGCCGGCGCGTCGCCGTGATCGATCCGAAGCGATTCGCGATGTCGGACGCGGTGGCCATCATGACCGGCGCAGTCGCACCGCCGGCGGCGTGACGCAATCAGGCTCCGCGCGCGTCACGCCGCGTCGAACGGCAGCCCGACATAGTTCTCCGCCAGCGCCGTCGCCGCCGCGCGCGAACTGCGCACGAAGTCGAGATCGGCGAGATGGATGCGCCGCTCGAACTCCGTCTCCGCGGGGTTGCGGTGCAACATCGTCGTCATGTACCAGGAGAACCGCTCGCCCTTCCACACACGGCGCAGCGCGGTCGCGGTGTAGCGCGCGAGCAGGCTGCCATCGTTCCCCGCGTACTGCGCCTCCAGCGCCTGCGACAGGACCAGCACGTCGGCGACCGCGAGATTGAGGCCCTTCGCCCCAGTGGGCGGCACGATATGGGCTGCGTCGCCGGCCAAAAACAGCCGGCCGTGCTGCATCGGGTCGCAGACGAAGCTGCGCAGCGGGATGATGCCCTTCTGGAAGATCGGCCCCTCCGTCAGCGTCCAGCCGTCGAGATCGAGGCGGGCGTGCAATTCCTCCCAGATGCGCGCATCCGGCCACGCCGCGATATCGTCGTGCGGGTCGCACTGGATATACATGCGCTGCACCTCCGGCGTACGGGTGCTGAGCAGCGCGAAGCCCTCGCCCTGGTTGCTGTAGATCAGCTCGTGCCAGGAACGCGGCGCATTGGTCAGGATGCCGAGCCAGCCGAACGGATAGATCTTCTGATATTCCCGGCGGAGCGATTTCGGGATCGCCTGCCGCCCCGGCCCGTGGAAGCCGTCGGCGCCGATCACATAGTCACAGTGAAGCGTCTCCTCCGCCCCGTCCGGCGTGCGGCGGAAGGTCAGGCGGGGCGCATCCCCGTCGATGCCGTGGATCGCCACGTCCGCCGCCTCGAACACGAGGTCGCCGCCACGCCCGAGCCAGCCCGCGATCAGGTCGCGCAGCACCTCATGCTGCGGATAGACGGTGACGCGCTTGCCGCCGGTCAGCTCGCGCATGTCGAGATGCAGCCGCGCCCGCCCCCATTGCAGCGTGATGCCGTCGTGGAAGTCCGCGTGCTGCTGCAACCGTCCGCCGAGGCCGAGGGCGGTCATCAGATCGACCACCCATTGTTCCAGCACCCCGGCGCGGATCGTGCCCTCCACGTCGCTGCGCGACCGGCTCTCCAGGATCACGGACGCGATGCCGGCGCGCGCCAGCAGATGCGCAAGGAACAGTCCCGCCGGCCCGGCGCCGATGATACCGACCTGCGTGCGCATCGGCGGTCAGGCCGCAGGCCGCAGGCCGAGCATCGCCCGCGCCTGCGCAACGGTCGCCACCGGACGCCCGTATTCGGCGCACAGTTCGGCAACGCGGCGCACCAGCGCCGCGTTGCCCGGTGCCAGCGTGGTCCTGTCCCAGCGGACGTTGTCCTCCAGCCCGGTGCGGCAGTGGCCGCCGAGTTCCAGCGACCAGCGGTTGACCTCCAGCTGATGCCGGCCGATGCCGGCCGCGGTCCAGGTTGCCCGCGGCAGCAGCTTCTTCAGCTGCGCCAGCTCGAATTCCAGGATCTCGCGCCGCGCCGGCAGGGCGTGCTTCACGCCGAACACGAACTGCACGTGCGGCGGATCGGCGATCAGCCCCTCGGCCACCAGATCGGCCGTGTTGTAGAGCATGGCGAGGTCGAACACCTCGATCTCCGGCTTGATGCCGCCATCCAGCATCGTCCTGGCGAGCGAGCGCACGAAGTCCGGCGGGTTCTCATAGACGATGGTCGGGAAATTGACCGAGCCGGTGGCGAGCGAGGCCATGTCCGGCTTCAGGTGCAGCATCGCCCCGCGCTGGTCGAGCGCACGCCCGCGCCCGCCGGTGGAGAACTGCATGATCATGCCGGGACAGTGCTTGGCCACCCCTTCCTGCAGGCGCGCGAAGCGCTCCGGGTCGGACGACGGATTCTCGTTCTCATCGCGAACATGGACATGAACCAGTGCCGCGCCGGCCTCGAACGCCGCCTGCGTGCTTTCCACCTGCTCGGCGATGGTGATCGGCACGGCGGGGTTGTCGCGCTTGCGCGGCACCGAGCCGGTGATGGCGACGGTGATGATGCAGGGATCGGCCATGCGTTTCTCCCTCAGTCGGCCGCCAGCGCGGCGCGGGCGGCATGCAGCGCGCGGTCGATGAATGCGCCGCTGCTGCCGAGATAGCGGGTGGGATCGGTCAGCCGCGCGATGGCGGCGGCGTCCAGTTTCGACGTCACCGCATCCTCGCGCGCAAGTGCTGCGGCAAGCGGGATGCCTTCGCTGAGCGCCGTGTCGCTGGCACGGCGCACCACGTGGTGTGCCACGGCACGGCCGAGCGCGGGGGCAAGCCCCATCATCACCGCCTCGGCGACGATCAGCCCGCCGGTTGCATCGAGGTTGCGCCGCATGCGCGCCGCATCGACCACCAGCCCCTCGGCCAGGCCGCGCGTCGCTGCCACCGCGCCGTGGGTCAGCACGAATGCCTGCGGCAGCGCCAGCGGCTCCGCCTGCCACGGGCCGGTCGCGCGTTCCTGGTCGCCCGCCATCGCGCCCTGCATCACCGGCACCAGCGCCTGCACCATGCGCGCGGCGGCCAGGATGTATTCCGAGGCGATCGGGTTGCGCTTCTGCGGCATCGTGGAAGAACTGCCGCGCCCTTCGGCATGCGGCTCCGCCGCCTCGGCCACTTCGGTCTGCGCCAGCAGGATCACATCGGTCGCGATCTTGGCGCAGGAACCGCACAGCAGGCCGCAGAACGAAACCGCCTCGGCAATGCCGTCGCGCGCAACGTGCCAGGGCGCCGGTGGTGCGGCGAGGCCGAGCTCCTGCGCCAGACCCTCCATCACCGCAAGGCCGGAATCGCCGAGCGAGGCGAGCGTGCCGGCGGCACCACCGAATTGCACCAGCTCGACGCGCGGACGCATCTCATCGATGCGCTTCAGATGTGCGACGAACGGCAGCAGCCACACCGCGCATTTCAGCCCGAACGTGGTCGGCAGAGCGTGTTGCAGATGCGTCCGCCCCGGCATCACGGTGGCGCGGTGCTGTTCGGCACGTGCAGCAAGGGCCTCAACGATGGCCGCAACCTCCGTCCGCAGCAGCGCCAGCGCGTCGCGCAGTTGCAGCGCCAGCGCGCTATCCATGATGTCCTGCGTGGTCGCGCCCCAGTGCGTCCAGCGTCCCGCCTCGCCGGCTTCGCGCGCCAGGGCTGCCACCAGACCGACGACCGGATAGCCGACATTGCGCACGCTCGCCGCCAGCGCCGCATCGTCGGGCGTGACGCGCGAAGCCGCCGCGGCGATCGCGGTGGCGGCGTCCGCCGGGATCAGGCCGAGCCTGGCCTGCACCCGCGCCAGCGCCGCCTCCACATCGAGCATGCGGCGCAGGAAGGCATGGTCGTCGAACACCGCGCGCATGGCGTCCGAGCCGTAGAGCGTGCCGAAGATTGCGCTGTCCGCAGGATTGACCGCCATGACGGGTCAGAAGGCCATGAACACGGTTTCGCCCTCGCCCTGCAACCGGATGTCGATGTGCCATACAGCTTCCCCGGCCGGACGCGCGAGCAGCGTCGCGCGGCGTGCCGGATCGTCGATCAGCGCCAGGATCGGGTCGGTATCGTTCAGCGGCTCTGCGTCGAAATAGGCGCGCGTGACCAGCCGGCCGAGAATGCCGCGGGCGAGCAGATTGAGCGCGACATGCGGCGCCTGCTGCACATTGCCCGGCCCGGGCAGCGGACCGGGACGGATGGTGGTGAAGCGGAACCGCCCGTCGCTGTCGGTCGCCGCGCGGCCATAGCCGGGGAAGGTTTCCGACGCCGCCGGGCTCGCCTGCCACAACTCGACGCAGCAATCGGCAACCGGCGCGCCGTCGCCGTCGCGGACGCGCCCGGTCAGCGCGATCCGCTCGCCCACGGCACCGAAGCGCGTCAGGTCGGCGAATTCGGGATGTTCAATGAGATGCCAGTAGGGGCCGATGGTCTGGCTCGCGGTCGCGATCGGCATGGCGCTATTCCTCCGCAACCGCGGTCTCGCGCCCGCGCAGCACGATGTCGAAGCGGTAGCCGAGCGCCCATTCCGGCTTCGTACACTCGATGTCGAATCTCGCGATCAGGCGCCGGCGCGCCTGCTCATCGGCGACGGCATGGAAGATCGGGTCGAGTTCGAGCAGCGGATCGCCCGGGAAATACATCTGGGTGATCAGACGGGTGGCGAAGCCGGGTCCGAACAGCGAAAAATGGATATGGTTCGGCCGCCAGGCGTTGAAGTGGTTGCGCCACGGATAGGCGCCCGGCTTGATGCTGGTGAACTGGTACCAGCCCTGTGCATCGGTGAAGACGCGGCCTTCGCCCCTGAAATGGGGATCGAGCGGCGCGTCGTGCTGGTCGCGCGGATGCGCATAGCGGCCGGCGGCATTGGCCTGCCAGATTTCCAGCATCGTATCGGGCACCGGCCGCCCATCCTCGTCGAGCACCCGTCCGCGCACGATGATGCGCTCGCCCAGCGCCTCATGCACGCCGCTCCTGGTCAGGTCGATGATCGAGGGATAGCGGCTCGGGGAGAAGCGCGGGCCGGTGATCTCCGTCACCGTCTGCGGGATGCGCAGCAGCGGCTGCTTCGGATGGCGCTTCTGGGTGCTGCCGTATTCCGGAAAATCGTTCGGCGGCTGCGTGCCGGGGGTCAGGGCGCGGAACGGCGTGCGCAGATCGGGGGGGGTGGGGAACGCCTCGCTCATTGCGGCAGCTCCTTGAGGAATCGGTGCATCGCGGCGGTCATCGCGGCAGCCTGCTCGAAGGTTGGAATATGCGCCGCGTGTTCGAGCGTGACCAGACGCGCACCGGGAATGGCAGCCGCCAGCGCCGCCGCGGCGGCCGGCGGCGTCGCCAGATCGCCGTCGCCCACCAGCACCAGCGCGGGCAGCCGCAGCCGCGCGGTGTCGGCCGCAAGGTCGGCCGCCGCGATCGCCTCGGCGGCGGCGGCGTAGCCCTCCGGGTCGGTGCGCAGCAGCATCCGCCGCAGCCCGTCCGTCTCCGGCGTGGTCAGCGCGGCCGGCGTCACCCAGCGCGCCACCACCGCCTCCTCGATCACCGCCATGCCGCGCGCGCGCACCAGGGCGGCGCGTTCGTGCCACAGCGCGGGCGGCGGAATCGCCATCGCCGTGTCGGCGAGGATGAGCGAGGTAACACGCCCCGGCGCCGCCGCGGCCAGCGCCTGCGCGACCAGCCCGCCGATCGAAAGCCCGCCGACATGCGCGCGCGCGATGCCGAGCGCATCGAGCACCGCAAGCGCATCCTGCGCAAGGGCCGCGATGCTCCCCGGCCCCTTGGTGACGGCAGAGAGACCGTGGCCGCGCAGATCGGGGCGGATGACGCGGAACGGCCCGGCCAGCGCCTCAGCCTGCGGCTGCCACACCCGCGCCTCGGTGCCGAGCGAATGGAGCAGCAGCAGGGGGGGCGCCCCGGCCGGGCCGTCGATCGCGACGTGCAGCGTCAGGTCGCGGCAGCGCAGGAACATCTCTCTCCTCCCTCGGGCCAGCTTGCAGCTTCCCTGCTTGCAGCTTCCCGGTATGCGGCGGGCACCGCCTGTGGCAAAAGGATGAGGCTGGCGGCTTTCCGGAAGGATCGCATAAGGCTGCCGGCGCCGCCGCGCAACCGCCGGGGGCGAATGCCAAATCCTGGGACGACCGCCCGTGACCCCGCTCGCCGCCGCCCTGCCGCCCTCGCTTGCCTGCGCGATCGCCGAGGACGGGGTCGCCATCCTGCGGCTCGCCCGTCCCCACAAGCGCAACGCCATCGACGACGCGACCGTCGAGGGCATTGCGGTCTGCTTCGCCGCGCTGCCGGAGCGCGTGCGCAGCGTCGTCATCCATGGCGAGGGCGAGCATTTCTGCGCCGGCCTCGATCTCTCCGCGGTGACGGAGAATGACGCGACGGCGGGCGTGTTCCACTCGCGCGCCTGGCACCGCGCCTTCGACCTGATCGAATCCGGCCGCGTGCCGGTGATCGCGGTGCTGCACGGGGCGGTGATCGGCGGCGGCCTGGAACTCGCCGCCGCCTGCCACATCCGCCTCGCCGAACCCTCCGCCTATTTCGCACTGCCGGAGGGCCAGCGCGGCCTGTTCGTCGGCGGCGGCGGGTCGGTCCGGGTGCCGCGGCTGATCGGCACGGCGCGGATGCTGGACATGATGCTGACCGGCCGGACCTATGGCGCGGAGGAAGGGCTGGCGGCCGGCTTCGCGCAGTACCTGGTCGCGGCCGGAACCGGGCTTGATCGCGCGATGGCGATGGCGCGGCACATCGCCACCCTGGCGCCGCTGTCGGTGTTCGCCGCGCTCCACGCCCTGCCGCGCATCGCGGAGGCCGATCCGCGCACCGGCCTGCTGATGGAAAGCCTGATGGCCGCGATCGCCGCCGGCGACGGCGAGGCCAAGCTGCGGCTGCGCGCCTTCCTGGAGAAGCGCGCGCCGAAGGTGACACGCGAATGACGGCGCCGGCCCCCTTGCGGCCCGTCCGGCTGGGCAGCCCCGACGTTGCGTTCGCGACGCGGCCGGACGGCAGCATCGATATCCGCCCCCGCGGCACTCTGCCGCCCTATCCCGCCCGCCTGACGGAGCGGCTGGAACACTGGGCCGCCGCCGCCCCCGACCGCATCTTCCTGGCCCGCCGCGATGCCGGCGGCGGGTGGCGGCGCGTGAGCTATGCAGAGACGCTGGCAGCCGTGCGCCGGATCGGCCAGGCGCTGCTGGACCGTGGCCTGTCGGCCGACCGTCCGGTTGCCATCCTGTCCGGCAACGGCATCGAGCATGCGCTGCTCGGCCTCGCCGCGCTGCATGTCGGCGTGCCCTATGCACCGATCTCGCCGGCCTATTCGCTGGTGTCGCGCGACTACGCGAAGCTGCGGGCGATCATGGACGTGCTGCGTCCCGGCCTCGTGTTCGCCGATGACGCGGGGGCCTTCGCCGCGGCGATCGCGGCGACGGTGCCGGGGGGGACGGAGGTGGTGACGGTAGAGGGCGAAGCCGGAGCGCGCACGGCGACCGGTTTTGCCCGGCTTGCCGGTACGGCGGCAACCGCCGCGGTAGAGCGGGCGGCGGCTTCGGTCGGGCCGGAGACGGTGGCAAAAATCCTGTTCACGTCGGGGTCCACCGGCACGCCCAAGGGCGTGATCAACACCCAGCGCATGCTGTGCAGCAATCAGGAGATGCTGCGCACCTCGTTTGTCTTCATGGCGGACGAGCCGCCGGTGCTGGTCGATTGGCTGCCGTGGAACCACACCTTCGGCGGCAACCACAATGTCGGTCTCGTGCTCTACAACGGCGGCACGCTGCATATCGACGACGGCAAGCCGACGCCCACCGGAATCGCGGAGACGGTGCGCAACCTGCGCGAGATTTCGCCCACCATCTATTTCAACGTGCCCAAGGGATTCGAGGAGCTGGTGACGTATCTGCGCGCCGAGCCGGCGTTGCGCGCCACGTTCTTCGCGCGGGTCAAACTGCTGTTCTACGCCGGCGCCGGCCTCGCGCAGCATGTCTGGGACGCGCTCGAGGAACTGGCGGTCGCCGCCACCGGCGAACGCATCGCCATGCTCACCGGCCTGGGTGCGACGGAAACCGCGCCGTTCGCGCTGGTCTGCCGCCCGGACGTGACCGGCGCCGGCATCGTCGGCCTGCCCGTCACCGGCAACGACCTGCGGCTGGTGCCGGTCGGCGGCAAGCTGGAGGCGCGGCTGCGCGGCCCCAACATCACCCCCGGCTTCTGGCGGCAGGCGGCGGCGACCCGCGCCGCCTTCGACGAGGACGGCTACTACAAGCTCGGCGATGCGCTGCGTTTCATCGATCCGGCGCGGCCCGAACTCGGCCTGCTGTTCGACGGCCGGATTTCCGAGGATTTCAAGCTGGCGACCGGGACCTGGGTCAGTGTCGGGCCGCTGCGGGCGCGGCTGATCGCGGGCCTTGCCCCCTATGTGCGCGACGTGGTGATCGCCGGTCCCGACCGCGATTGCGTCGCCGCCCTGCTGATCCCCGATCTTCCGGCCTGTCGCGCCCTCTGCGACGGTCTGGCGGCAAGTGCGGGTGCGGGCGAGGTGCTCGCGCATCCGGCGGTGAGGGGGGCGGTGCAACGCGCACTGAACGCGCTTGCCGCGACGGCGACCGGAAGTTCGACGCGGGTGCGTCGCGCGCTGCTGCTGAGCGATCCGCCCTCCATCGACGCGGGCGAGATCACCGACAAGGGGTCGATCAACCAGCGTGCCGTGCTCGCGCACCGCGCTGACCTGGTGGCGGCGCTCTATGCCGATCCGCCCGGCCCGCACATCATCTGCGTGGAGGAGACGCCATGACCAGCCGCACGCGCGGCCTCTGCGCCGCCTGGCCGGACGCCTGGCTGCTCGACGGCGTGCGCACCCCGTTCGTCGATTACAACGGCGCCTTCGCGCTCGTCCCGCCGATCGATCTCGCCATCAAGGCGGCGCGCGCCGTGCTGGCGCGGGCGGCGGTGGCGCCCGAAGAAGTCGGCACCGTCATCGTCGGCAACATGGCGCAGGCGAGTTTCGACGCCTATATGATGCCACGCCATGTCGGCCTCTATGCCGGCGTTCCGCTGGAGGTGCCGGCGCTGATGGTGCAGCGCGTCTGCGGCACCGGGATCGAGGCGATCATGCAGGCGGCCGATGCCGTCACCCATCGCGGCGTGGCCGTCGCCCTGGTCGCCGGCACCGAGAGCATGAGCCGCAATCCCGTCGCCGCCTACACCCATCGCGGCGGCTTCCGGATGGGACAGGTGGAATTCAAGGATTTTCTTTGGGAAGCGCTGCTCGATCCCGCCTGCGGCTGCACCATGGGCCAGACGGCGGAAAACCTCGCCCGGCAATACGGCATCACCCGCGCGGAGGTCGATGCCTTCGCCGCGCGCAGCTTTGCCCGCGCGCTCTCGGCACAGGCGAGGGGCTTCCTGGCTGGCGAGATCGTCCCCGTCGCGTCCGAGACCTTCGCCCGCGACGGCCTCGCGGAGCGCGGCATCCGCCTGCCGCGCGGGACGGAGGCGGTGACGCAGGACAGCCATGTCCGTCCCTCCCCCGTCGAGGCGCTGGCCCGCATCCGCCCGGCCTTCGGCGGCGTGCAGACCGGGGGGAACAGTTCCGCCGTGGTCGATGGCGCGGCAGCGACGCTCGTCGTGTCGGGGGAGGAGGCGCGCGCCGCCGGCCGCTCCCCCCTCGCCCGCCTCGTCGCCGGCACCGTCGTCGGCTGCCCGCCGGAGATCATGGGCATCGGCCCGGTGCCGGCGATCGGGGCGCTGCTGGAGACCGCCGCCCTCCGCCTCGCCGACATCGACCGGGTCGAGATCAACGAGGCGTTCGGCGCACAGGTGCTGGCGTGCGCACGCGCGCTCGAACTCGACGAAGCGCGGCTCAACGTCAATGGCGGCGCGATCGCGATCGGGCATCCGCTGGGCGCGACCGGCGTGCGGCTCGCGGTCACGCTGGCGCGCGAGTTGCGGCGCGCCGGGCTGCGGCGCGGCATCGCTTCGGCCTGCATCGGCGGCGGGCAGGGCATCGCGCTGCTGGTGGAAAACCCCGATGCGGCAGGGAGCGCGCACTGAGATGCAGATGGCAGGACAGGCAGCGCTCGTCACCGGCGGCGGTTCCGGCCTCGGCGCCGCGACGGCGGCGATGCTCGCCGAAGCCGGCTGCCGCGTCGCCGTGCTGGACCGCGACGCGGCGCGGGCGGAGGACGTGGCGGGGCGCATCGGCGGCGTCGCGGTCGCCTGCGACGTAACCGACGACGCGGGCGCCGCGGCGGCCGTCGCGGCGGCGGCGGCGCGGCACGGTGCCGCCCGCATCCTGGTCAACTGCGCCGGCATCGGCACCGCCGCCCGCATCGTCGGGCGCAACGGCGCGATGCCGCTGGCCGCGTTCGAACGGGTGATCCGCGTCAACCTGATCGGCACGTTCAACCTGCTGCGGCTCGCGGCGGCGGGGATGAGCACGCTCGATCCGCTGGCGGACGGGGAACGCGGCGTGATCGTCAACACCGCCTCCATCGCCGCCTATGACGGCCAGGTCGGGCAGGCGGCGTATGCGGCATCGAAAGGCGGCATCGTCGCGCTGACGCTGCCGGCGGCACGGGAACTGGCCCGCTTCGGGGTGCGGGTGCTGACCATCGCACCCGGCCTGTTCGCGACACCGCTGCTCGCCGAATTGCCGGCGGAGGTGCAGCACAGCCTCGGCGCATCGATCCCGTTTCCGGCGCGCCTCGGCCAGCCCGCGGAATTCGCCGCCCTGGTGCGGACCTGCGTCGAGAACCCGTTCCTGAACGGCGAGACGATCCGCCTCGACGGGGCGCTGCGGATGGCGCCGCGATGAGCCTGCGCAGCCACACCCGCAGCGTGCGCATCGAATGGGGCGACTGCGATCCCGCCGGAATCGTGTTCTATCCGCGCTATTTCGCCATGTTCGATGCCAGCACGGCGCTGCTGTTCGAGCACGTGCTGGGCCTGCGCAAGATCGACCTGCGCGACGCTTATGACATGATCGGCTTCCCGATGGTCGATACGCGCGCCCGCTTCGTCATCCCCTGCGCCTTCGGCGACGACGTGACCATCGCGAGCGAGCTCACCGCCTTCCACCGCAGCAGCTTCGAAATCCGGCACCTTCTGCTGAAGGGCGAGGCGCTGGCGGTGGAGGGATTCGAGACGCGCGTCTGGGCCGGCCGCCATCCCGACGACCCGAAGCGGATCAAGGCGAAACCGATCCCCGCGGACGTGATCGCCCGGTTCCAGACATAGCGCGCCAACCCTCCCCGCCGTCCCGGCGTTGAGCCGCCCGGCAGCTCAGGGATCCTCGCCATGGCCGAACTCCGCATGCTCGCTCCGCACGACCCGGTGCCGGAGAGCGGACACCATCTGATCGTCATGCGCCGCTTCGCCGAGGATGCGCCGCGCCTGACGGTGACCGAGATGATTGCCTCCGACGGCAGATCGTCACCGGAACGGACGGTGCCGACCGGCCGCGACGGCACGCCGCTCGATTTCCCCGAGGCCGTGCAGGCCGCCCGCGCGCGCGCCGAGCGGGACGGATTCCCCACCGTGTTCGCGGTCGATCGCACCGCCGGCCCGCGCGAGCGGGAGGTGCTGGCGCATGGCGGGGATCATTCGGTGCATGCCGACCGTCTGCTCGACAGCGACCTGGAGGAGGGCGAACCGGGCCCCGACATGCGCGACCGGCCGCAGGAGGGCGGCCGCAACCTGACCCCGGAGCGCGCGCCGGGAACGCCGCCGCCGGTAGCGGACGACGCCGACGCGGCGGCACTGGCGCCGGGACGCGACGCACCCTCGCGCAGCGGGATTTCCGGCCCCGGCAGCGGCGCCGACAGCGAACGCGGCTGACCGCGCCGCGGCGCTGCGGCCCGGAGGTCGCATCCCCATCGCGCACCCCTGCCCTTCGCACGCCGGCACAGTTTGTCACCCGCCAGGGGCTTGAAGCCGGGGCGGCAATCGCTTCCTTTCTGCGGCAGTATGGCGCCGCCCGTGGCGCAGCCGGAGGATCGAAACGATGCTGAAGACTGCCGCGCCTCTCACGCTTGCCGGCGTGCTCGGCTTGGCGGCCTGCACAGTGGGGCCGCCGACCGGCCCGAGCTTCGCAGCGATGCCCGGACCCGGCAAGACGTTCCAGGAATTCCAGGCCGACGATGCGCGCTGCCGGCAGGCGGCGGCGGCGGCCAACGGAAACACCACGCCGGGTCAGGCCGCCGCGCAGAGCGGGCTCGGCAGTGCCGCGATCGGCACCGGCCTCGGTGCCGCCGCCGGCGCCCTGCTCGGCGCTGCGACAGGCAGCCCGGCAGCGGGGGCCGCGATCGGCGCCGGTGCCGGGCTGGTCGGCGGCGGGCTGGTCGGCACCGGCACCGCGCAGGCCTCGGCGGGCAACATGCAGCGCAATTACGACACGACCTATGCCCAGTGCATGGCCGCCTCGGGCAACAGCGTTCCGGGCCCTGGCGGGCCGCCGCCCGGCTACGGCGGCGCGCAGCCTGGCTATCCGCCGCCCTACGGCTATCCGCCGCCGGCGGCCTATGCGCCGCCGGTGGTCTACGGCGCGCCGGTGGTGGTGGCCCCGCCGGTGATCGGCTTCGGCTTCGGCTGGGGCGGCGGCTGGGGCGGCGGCTGGGGAAGGCGCTGGTAGCGTCTCAGGCGGTCGGCTCAGGCAGTCGGGGCCGCGACCCGGCGGCGGCGCGGCGCTGTCCTGCCACGCCCCGGCAGCGCCGCGGCGATGGCGTCCAGCCGGTCGAGGATGCGCAGCCCGACGGCGCGGTTGCCATGGCGGCGCAGCACCTCCGCCTGGCCGCGCAGCGCCCGCATCCGTCCGCGCGCCGGGTCGCGCAGCACCGGCGCCAGCAATGCCGCGGCATGGTCGATGTCGGGCTCCGCCCAGGTCTGCCCCTGCCAGTGCGGATAGGCATCCGCCGGCACCTGCACCTGCGTCTGGCGCACCAGCAGGGCATTCGACTCGGTCATGAAATCGAGATTGCCCGACCACGCCGTCCCCAGCGCCAGCCGGCCCATCGCCATCGCCTCCCCGAGGCCGCGGCCGAACCCCTCGGCCCGGTGCAGCGACACGAAACAGTCCGCCGCCGCGATCAGGCTCCGCACGCCGAGGCTGTCGAGCGGCGTGGAGATGACGCGCACCAGCGGATCGCTGCCGAGTGCCTCTGCCCAGTCGGCACCATCCTGCTCGCCGTCCTTCACCTTCAGCACGAGCTGGATATCGAGGAACGGCGCGGCCCGCCGCAGCCGGCCGAACAGGTCGAGCACGCCGAACGGATTCTTGCGTGCGGCATAGGAGGTAAGATCGAAGAAGTGCAGCAGCACGAAGGCCGATTCGCGAATCGCGAAGAAGCGGCGGGGCAGCAGCAGCCCCGGCTTCACCTCCACCGACTGGCCGACTAGATGGCTCATCACCCCGGCGGTCGCGAGGCTTTCCTGCACGAACGCCGACAGCGCCCACACCTCGTCGAACTTCGTGAGCCGTGCCGCCCATTGCTTGGGGTAGAGCGGCAGTTCCCATGCCGGCACGATGATGTTGTAGCCGCCCGCGAAATCGCCCCCGCGCGCGGCGAAGGCATCGAGCACGCGATCGACCTCGTCGCCGTTGACGTGGAAGATGCGGATGCCGCCGCGCGGTCTGGCGATCTCGCGGTCGCCGATCAGGTCGTGATGCGCCGCATCGCCGCGCTGCGCATAGCGGAAAATATCCAGCACGCCCCATTCGACATGGGCGGCGGAGGCGGCGGCGAGGTGGCTGCGCAACTGCTCGCCCATGCCGATCGGCGCGAAGGGATGGCCGATGAATGTCACCGGCAGCGAATCGGGAACCGCCATCTCACCCCCACCGTTTCGCTTCGGCGGCATCGCGCAGCGCTTCCAGCCAGCGATGGCCGAAGCCGGTGTCCGGCTCCAGATGCGCGCCCTCGGCCCATTCGTTCCAGGCATTGACGAACAGCAGCCGTTCCTCGCCGACCAGGAACTGCCGCACCTCGTCGATCTTCTCCTCGGCATAGACGCGGAACGCCTCCGGCGTCGCGCCGTCGAAGCTGGTGCCCTGCATGGGCTGGCGCGGCGTATTGTCCCAGCTCGGGAAAACTGAAGGGTAGCGCATATACGGCACCGAATCGCGCCGGCAGAAGGCGCGCACCGTCTCGGGGTAGTCGTAGCGGTAGCCATGCCAGCCGGGCTTGATGATATCGGCGGCACTTTCCGCCGGCACGGCGCGGCCGTGGGGCGGGAATTCGACGCAGGCGTCGAAGCCGAGATCGGTCTGCTTGAGCCGGCGGTCCACTGCCTCCATGCTCTCGACATACACCAGATGCACGCCGGGAAAGCCGGCGCGGACGAAGCCGGCGCGGCAGGCGGCGGCGAAGCCGGGCGCGTCGGGCAGCAGCAGCGGGCGATAGACCAGGAAGATCGGTTTGCCGTTCACCGTCAGGTAACGCGGGTCGGCGGCGTGCGCCACGGCATCGGCGATGATCGCCTCCAGCGTCGCCGCGTCATAGCTCTGCTCGACCAGGATTTCGTTCGCACCGCCGTCCCAGTGCCGTGTCCAGTTCTCATTCGCCCAGCACAGGCACCAGGAGAACGGGATGTTCGGATTGGCGCGCACCGTCTCCAGGGTCGCGCCGAGCACGCGCTGGCTGCCGAAATTGTAGTAATAGACGGCAAATCCTTCGATCCCGTAGCGCCGCGCCAGCGTCGCCTGCCGGGTCAGCGCGTCCGCCGTGCGCAGGTCGTAGAAGCCGAGATCGGCCGGCAGATGCGGCTGGTAATGCCCCTCATAGCTCGGCCGCGCCTTGACCACGTTGGTCCATTCGGTGAAGCCGCTGCCCCACCAGAGATCGTTCTCCGGCGTCTGGTGGAATTGCGGCAGGTAGAAGGCGATCATGCGCACCCGGTCCAGCCGCGCCAGCAGATCACCCCAGCGATCGACCAGCTTCTGCTGGTTGCGCGCGATGCTGCGCAGCTTGCCTGCCTGCGACTGGCGGTTGGTGGAAACGCTCAGATGATGCACTACCTCGGCCGCGTGGACATAGCGCACGCGCTGCCCAGCCGCGATCAGGCGCAGGCAGAGATCGGCATCCTCGCAATAGGCAGGTGCGAAGTCGGGATCAAACAGGCGCGCCCCGATCGCCGAGCGCCGCAGCATCAGCGCCGCACCCGAGCAATAGGTCACGTCGCGGTCGCGGCAGAATCCCCCTTCCTGCGGGTCGGCGAACAGCCCGACCATGGTGCTTTCCCCGCACGGGCGGATATAGCAGCCGGCTTCCTGGAGGCGCCCGTTGGGGTAGAGGATCTTCGGCCCGGCCGCGGCGACGCCGGCATCCTCATCGAGCGCCCCGGCAAGCCGGCCGAGCGCGCCCGGCAGCACCTGCGCGTCGTTGTTCAGCAGCAGCACATACTCGCCCCGGCACAGCGCCAGCGCGTCATTACAGTTCCGCACGAAGCCGACATTGCGCTTCTGACGCAGCCGCCGCAGGTTCGCAACCTCGGCGAACAGGGCCATGTCGGGGTCGGAGGAGGCGTCGTCGGCCAGTACCACCTCGAAGGCGAAGGGCGGCGTCGCGGCGGCGATCGCCAG
The DNA here is from genome assembly GCA_021847995.1 of Pseudomonadota bacterium. GTDB lineage: Bacteria > Pseudomonadota > Alphaproteobacteria > Acetobacterales > Acetobacteraceae > JAFKFJ01. The sequence goes on from JAJZNE010000187.1 coordinate 31,480, forward strand.
CAGGCAGCCGACGGTATGGGCGAATTCGTTATAGGCCGGCACCAGGATCGACAGGCGCGGCGCCTCCGCCGGCGGGAAGGCGAGCCGTGCCACGGCGGCGCGGGGATCGCCGGGCAGCGTCGTCTGCGGCGCCACCGGCTGCACCGCGTCCTTGCGCGCCTGCTGCGCCTCGTCCAGCAGGCGGCGCATGGCGAGGAAGCTTCTCTCCATGTCCGCTGCCGTCACCGGCATCGGCTCCGCCAGCGGCACCACCTCGGCGGGACGGGCAGGGCCGGGCAGCGGCGCCGTCCGCTCGGCCGGCACCTGCCGCCCCTCACGCCGGCCGTTGGTCAGGTAGTGCCACAGCGGCGGCACGCCGGCATCGGCGACATCGATGTAGCGCCTCCGGTACAGCCGCCCGTCGAACCGCGGCCCGGCCATGCGCCCCTCGGCATCGCCGACGAGGAGGAAGTGCCGCAGCGCGCCATAGCGGTCCTTCGGCACGTCGGCATACATCCGCATATAATAGTCCGGATCGAACCAGCGGTTCACCGGCCGCCCCGCCGCCAGGCCGCCGGCGAGGAAATGGCGCAGCATGCTGTGCGTCGGCGCCGCCTCCCTGAGTTCGGTCGCGTACCAGGCGGGATCGAAATAGGGCGAGGGCGGCGCCCGGTCCTGTTCGAGCAGCGCGACCAGTCGCGCCATGTCGGGCGGCGTGCCGAGCGCCGCCGGATCCTCGCTGACGATGAAAGTCAGGTCGATCAGCGGATGCGGCGCGCGCAGGGCGGGAAACCCGATCTCGATGAAATGCAGCAGAGGATCCTGCCGCTCCTCGAACACGTCGGGGTTGGTGGCGAGGTAGAACTCCCGGTCGAAATAGACCGACAGCGCCGGGCGCGCCAGCGGACGCAGGGCGAGATAGCGGACGATGGTGCTGATGTCGCCGCGCCCGCCGCCAAGCGCGGCACGGAACGCTTCCTCATCGACGAAGGGCGAGCACAGCAGCCGGTGTGCCCGTTGCAGGTCGTTATGCTTCATCGCCGTGCGCTATGGGTTGCCGACGACCGGCATGCGCAGCAGGCCCATCCAGCGTGCCACCTCCTCCGCCAGTTCGGGCGACGGCGCCCGCCCCTCGGCCGCGCCGGAGCGGCGGTAATGATCAGCGGGCGACTCGACCTGGCCGTCCGCGACCCCTGCCGCAACATCGGGATAGGTCGCAAGATAATAGCTGTCATCGAGCGGCGGCGGCGCGCCCAGGCGGCCTTCGAAATAGCCGGTTTCGACGAAATGCCGGTGCAGGTCGGGGATCTGGCCGGCGGCGCTGGCGGCAGCGATGTCGGGATAGGTGGCGGCATAGTATTCCGCCGAGAACGGCAGATGTGCCACCGCCTGCTGGAGGATGCGCCGCAGCACCGGCGCGTCGATCGCGATCTTGCCGCGGCTGTTCAGCCGGTTGCGGTCGATGCGCATCGATTGCAGGAGCAAATCAACATGGGGGAAATATCCGGATGGCTGCACGTCAGGCTCCCGCAGCGGCGAAATATCGCCTTCTCACCTTCTAGTGACCCGCACGCTGCGCTGCAACAGGCAGCTTGCGCGCGGCGATTTTCCATCTGTCAGCCGTGCGGGTCGGCAGCCACACCGATGCTTGTCCTTTCCGCCGCCGTCATACCGTTCAGATCACGCCCCCAGCTCACGCCTTCCCGCAGCACCCGCGCCGGGATGCCGCCGGCGGCAACCCGCGGCGGCAGGCTGTTCTTGACCAGCGCGCGGGCGCCGACAACCGTCCCCATGCCGACCCGCGGGCAGCCGAGCAGCAGCGCATCCTGCCCGAGCCAGACATGCCGTTCCACCACCATCGTCGCCGGCACGCGGCCGATCCGCTGTCCGGAGGCAAGGTCGTGCAGCGCATGCATGTCGTGATTGCGCAGCCATACCCCGTTGGAGATCAGCGCATCGTCGCCGATCGCGACCGCCATTCCCGCCCCCTCGATCTCGATGCTGCACCCGACCGCGGTCGCGCCGACGCCCCAGAACAGCACCTGCCGGTCGCCGCGCAGGAACACATCGGCCAGGGCGACGAAGCCGGGGCCGGGATCGTGGATCAGGACGGCGCTGTCGGCGCCGAGCACGCGGATCGAAGCGTGCAGCGTGCCCTGCCAGGCGCGGTTGTCGATGAACATCAGCACGCCGGGCTGCGTCGTGGCGATGCGGACATGGCCGATGGCGCGGGCCGGATCGGTCACGGCCACCAGCACGTCCGGCCCCCCGACATGCTCGACGCCGATCGCGTGCGATTCGGCATCGGTGCCGTCCAGCAGCAGGTAATCGGCGTCACGATAAAAGTCTTCCGTCACGCCGGTCACCGCCGGCGCCAGCAGCGCTTGCAGCACCGCCTCGGCGCCGGGGCTCAGTCCGGGGATCATCGCGCCGGCCAGCTCGTTCCTGCCAGGGTTGCGGGAAGCCGAATGTGGCGTGCCGGCGTCGCACCCGTCAAACGGAGAAGCGGCCGGCGCTGCGGGACGCGGCCGGCATATCCCGGTTGCCAGCGCCGCCGGACGCCCGCACAATCGCGCGACCCACATTGAGGTGCCGACCATGCCGAGCGACCTCGACATCGCGCGCTCTGTCCGCCTGCGCCCGATCGCAGCGATTGCCGCCGCTGCCGGCATTCCCGCCGACGCACTGCTGCCCTACGGGCGCGCCAAGGCCAAGATCGACTTCGATTTCATCTCCGCCTGTGAGCCGCGGCCGGACGGTGCCCTGGTGCTGGTGACGGGGATCACGCCGACTCCGGCCGGAGAAGGCAAGACCACCACCGTGATCGGCCTCGGCGATGCCCTGAATGCTGCCGGCCGCCGCACCATGATCTGTCTGCGCGAACCGAGCCTCGGCCCCTGTTTCGGCATGAAGGGCGGGGCGACCGGCGGCGGCTGGGCGCAGGTCGCGCCGATGGAGGAGATCAATCTCCACTTCACCGGCGATTTCCACGCCATCACCTCGGCCAACAACCTGCTTGCCGCGCTGCTCGACAATCATCTCCACTGGGGCAATCGCCTCGGCCTCGATCCGCGCCGGCTGACCTGGCGGCGCTGCCTCGACATGAACGACCGGGCGCTGCGCCATGCCGTGACCGGCCTCGGCGGCGTGGCGGAGGGAGTGCCGCGGGAAGCCGGGTTCGACATCACCGCCGCCTCCGAGATCATGGCGGTGTTCTGCCTCGCCCGCGACCTCGATGACCTTGCGGCGCGGCTCGGCCGCATCGTCGTCGGCACCCGCGGCGACGGCTCCCTGGTGCGCGCCGCCGAGCTTGATGCGGTGGGCGCGATGGCGGCGCTGCTGCGCGAGGCGCTGATGCCGAACCTGGTCCAGACGCTGGCGCATTCGCCGGCGCTGGTGCATGGCGGCCCGTTCGCCAACATCGCGCATGGCTGCAACTCGGTGATGGCGACGCGGCTCGGCCTCAAGCTCGCGGATGTGGTGGTGACGGAGGCGGGGTTCGGGGCCGATCTGGGCGGGGAGAAGTTTCTCGACATCAAATGCCGCATGGCCGGCCTCGCCCCCGCCGCCGCCGTCGTGGTGGCGACGGTGCGGGCGCTCAAGATGCATGGCGGCGTCGCCAGGGGTGATCTCGGGCGCGAGGATGTCGCGGCGGTCGCGCGCGGCGCCGGCAATCTGCGCCGGCATGTGGAGAACATGCAGGCATTCGGGGTGCCGGTGGTGGTAGCGCTCAATGGCTTCACCTCCGACACCGCGGCGGAGGTCGGCGCGGTGCAGGCGGCAGTGGACGTGCCGGTGGTGCCCTGCACGCACTGGGCGGACGGGCCGGCCGGGGCGGCCGACCTCGCCCGGGAGGTGCTGAGGCTGATCGACGGCCCGCGTCCGGCGTTCCGCCCGCTCTATCCCGACGCGCTGCCGCTGGCGCAGAAGATCGAGACGGTGGCGCGCCGGATCTACCGCGCCGAAGCGGTCGCCTTCGCCCCCGGCGTCGCGCGCCGGCTGGCGGGGTGGGAGCAGGCGGGGTTCGGCGAGGCCGCGGTGTGCATCGCCAAGACGCAGTACAGTTTCAGCGCCGATCCCACGCGGCTCGGCGCGCCGGAGGGGTTCGTGCTGCCGGTCAACGAGGTGCGGTTGTCGGCGGGTGCCGGATTCGTGGTGGCGCTGGCCGGCGACATCCGCACCATGCCCGGCCTGCCGCGCATCCCGGCCGCGGCCGGGATCGGGCTGGACGCGGCAGGGCGGATTGACGGCCTGTTCTGATCACGACTGCGTTCTGGCGCCAGCACGCTGGCGGCGCCGATGCGGCGACCAGCAACAGCGAGCGGCGCCGGCAGCGGGCCGGCCAGGCCGCGCTAGTCGTCGTAGGCGACCAGCGACTCGAAGGGCACGTCCAGCCGGCTGCGGCCGTTGAGGAAGGTGAGTTCGATCAATGCCGCCGCCGCCGGCACCACCGCGCCGACGCGACGCAGCAGTTGGATGCCGGCGGCCATGGTGCCGCCGGTCGCCAGCAGATCATCGACGATCACCACGCGCTGCCCCTGCTCGACCGCGTCGGCCTGAATCTCGATGCAGTCGCTGCCGTATTCCAGCGCGTATTCGAGCCTGACCGTCGCACCCGGCAGCTTGCCGCGCTTGCGCAGCATGATGAAGCCGCAGCCGAGCTTGAGCGCGAGCGGAGCGGCCATCAGGAAGCCGCGGGATTCGAGCCCGGCGAGCAGATCCGGCTGATAGGCGCGCACCGCCTTCGCCATCCGCCCCATCGCCACCTGCCACGCATCGGCATGCCGCAGCAGCGTCGCGATGTCGTAGAACAGGATGCCGGGCTTGGGGAAATCCGGGATTCCCCGGATATGCTCCTTCAGATCCATATGCGCGTCCGTCTCCTTGCCGCGGGCGCGTCGGACGGGGAAGGGCCGTGGTCGGAGTGAGAGGATTCGAACCTCCGGCCCCTGCGTCCCGAACACAGTGCTCTACCAGGCTGAGCTACACTCCGACACGGCCGCGGCATATAGCGCGCCGCCCCCCACGCCACAAGCGCCCTGCCCACGCCGCCAGGCCTATCGCTTTTGGCCGAGGACGGACGGGGCGAAGGTGTCGGACTATCCGGAGCGCTTTCGCTTTCGCCTGATGGCGATGTCTGACCTGGCGGTGCGCAGGACGTCGAGGGCCAGTTTCCGCGATATCGTGAGGTCTTCCGGCCCATGGTCCTTGCGATTTCGCACGCGATCCTCGTCGAAGCCCACGTCGAGCACCCAGTGCCGGCAGTTTTCGATGCGCCAGTGCGCGGACGGCCGCCGCGAAGGCGGTGGCGTCCAGCGCCGCCGAGGACAGGCAATTGTGCGCTACAGCGCCATTGCAGAGGTCCACATGTCCACACGCAAGCCCACGGCGCCGCCGCCCAAGGCCGACGATCCCGAGCAATACCGCCGGTTCGTCGAGATGGCCCGCGAGGTCGCGGCCGACGAAAGCCCGGAGGCGTTCGACCGAGCATTCGAGAGGGTGGCGAAGCGAGGATCGGTCACGCCTTCGGCTCCCCGCTCTCGTCGCAGCGGGAAGCGAGTCTCCTCATAAATGCGCCGATAACATCGAAAACGTCGCGTGCTTCCTGGGGGTATATTTCTGATCCAGGTGCATTGTGGCGTTCCGCCAAGTGTTCATCATGGCGCCAAGCGCGGCATGGATGTCCTCGAAGAAGCGACCGTCTCCATCCTCGCGGTCGGCCATTTTAGGCTCTGTTATAGCCTGAATGCGGCACCTACATCTGGCGCATGATGGAGAATGCGGGATTTGGGGTTTTGACGGATGCGCAGTGGGAGCGGTTGGGACCGCTGATCGAGGCGG
>JAJZNE010000127.1 GCA_021847995.1 Pseudomonadota bacterium
CGGCCCAGCAGCCGAGCAGCACCATGGCGAGTGCGCCCAGCATCTGGCCCCAGAGAATCTTCGTCCCGGTCATCGACCCCGCTCATGGATGCGAACGGGGCACAGATAGAAAGACGGAAACTCCGCCGCGCAACAGCAAAGAACGGCGATCGTAGAGGATCGAAGAAATAGAAACGGACGGCGGGTTGCGCCCTTCGTTCCAGGCCTCGGGCTCAGATCGCCTGGATCGGTCCTGGATATCGCGCGAGGTTGGCGTCCGCGGTGACCAGCATGATCCCTTCGACCAGCGCCTGCGTGATCAGCATGCGGTCGAACGGGTCCTTGTGCAGCGGCGGCAGGAGGTCGAGTGCGACGGCATGCGCACTGGTGACGGGGAGCTCGGCATACCCGTTATCGAGCAGGCCGCGCCGCAGCAGCCGCGCGTCGGCACGGAAATCCTCCCGTCCCAGTTGCTGCTTGATCGCCACCTCCCAGAGACTGGCGGCGCTGAACATCAATTCGTTCGCTTCATCCTCAAGCAGCGTCCGCGCCGCACGCGGCAGCCGCCGCGGGGTGCCCGCCGCCCAGAGCAGCACATGGGTATCGAGCAGCAGTTTCATGCCGGCGCGCTCAGCCCGCCTCTGCCCCGAACAGGCGCGCGATCTCCTCGGCACCCATGGTATCGAAATCCTCCGGGACGGCGATCTGGCCCTTGAGGAAGCCGAGGCGGCGCGGCTGCGCCGGGGCCTCAAGCGCAGTGAGCTTCACCAGCGGCTTGCCAGCCTTGGCGATGATCACCTGCTCTCCCTGCGCCGCCTGCTCGACCAGGCGGGAAAGATGGGTCTTGGCGTCGTGGATGTTGACGGTGGACATCGGTTGCCTCGGACGGACTTAGTCTAATTAGTCTAGTCTAAAGCTCGCGTCAACGCAGTGACCGTTGCCAGCTCGGCTTGGACCCCGTCGGAGGTGGCGCCGCGACCGTCTATGGATCGGCCAGGCGTGGCGGCAGGAGCCGGGTTAGCGCCCGTTCGTCGGGCTGCCGAGCAGGGTTTCGATCAGCGGGCAGCCGGGCTGGTCGGGGGCGTCACCACGCGCGTCGCATTGCCCGATCAATACAGTCAGCGCCTTCTGCATGGCGCGCAGATCGGCGATCTTGGTCCTGACCTCGGCGAGATGGGTCACGGCGAGGTCCTTCACGTCCGCGCAGGGCACGTCACTCGCCGCAGCCAATTGCAGCAGCGCGCGCACCTCGTCGAGCGTGAAGCCGAGTTCCCGAGCACGGCGAATGAAGGTCAGCCGCTCGACATGGGAGCGGCCATAGGCGCGATGCCCGCCCTCGGTGCGGGCGGGTCTCGGCAGCACGCCGATCTTCTCGTAGAAGCGGATGGTCTCGATGTTGCAGCGCGTGCGGGCGGCCAGCGCGCCGATCGGGATCAGCGGTCCCGCCGCGTCCGCCGCAGCGGGGGCGATTTTTCCTCTTGAACCTGGAGTTGCTACAGATCCCATAACCCTGATCTAGGCGCAGCCATCGGAGCGGGCAAGGCATGGATCAGCAAGTCGGGGATCGGCAGGTCGGGATAGGAATCATGAACGCGGCGGGTCGCCGGCCGATCACGAGCGGGGGCGCCAGGCTACTGTCACTCGGTGGCATCGCCGCCGCGCTCGGGGCGGCCTCCTGCTGCGTGATCCCGTTCGCGCTGTTCACCCTCGGCGTCAGCGGCGCCTGGATCGGCAATCTGACGGCGCTGGAGCCCTACCAGCCGATCTTCGCCGCCGTCGCCCTTGGCTTCGTCGCGCTTGGCGCGTGGCGGCTGCGGCGCCGCGCCGCGATCGCCTGCGCCGATGGCTATTGCGGCACCCCGCGCGCCGACCGCATCGCCCGCATCGGGCTGTGGACCGCCGGCGTGCTGGTCGTTGTCGCCGTTGCCTTTCCCTACCTCATCCGTGCCATCGCCTTCTGACAGGGAGTACCACGATGCCTCGTTCCGTCCTTGCTGCCGCCTTCGCGGTCAGTCTGCTCGCCGTCCCGTTTGCCGCCCGGGCCGCCGATACCAGCGTGGTGCTGGATGTGCATCACGCCGGCTGCGTGCTGTGCGGGCCGATCGTCAAAAGCACACTGGCCCACGTGAACGGTGTTTCGGCCGTGCGGGTCAGCCAGCCGAACGGGATGTCCGATGTGACCGCGACCGTGACCTACAACACGAGCGCGACCTCGCCGGCGGCGCTGATCAAGGCAGTGACCGATCAGGGCTATCCCGCCGAAATCGCCAAGCCCACCAAGGGCTGATCGCCATGGATGCCGTCATTACGGGTGATTGCTGCGCCGTGTCGTCGCAGCGCGGTCCCACGCCGGATCTGGTAGTGATCGGCACCGGCTCGGCCGGGTTCTCGGCCGCGATCCGGGCGAGCGAGCTTGGCGCGCGCGTCGCGCTGATTGGCGCCGGCACGATTGGCGGCACCTGCGTCAATATCGGCTGCGTGCCGTCCAAGACGCTGATCCGCGCGGCCGAGGCGCTGCATCATGGCACGGCGGCCACGCGCTTCGAGGGCATCACGACGAGCGCGCGCCTGACCGATTGGACCGCGCTGATGGCGCAGAAGGACGCGCTGGTCGGCGGCCTGCGGGGGGCGAAATACGCCGCCCTGCTGCCGGAATACGAGGGGATCCGCTACGTCGAAGGCGCGGCCCGGTTCACGCCCGAGGGCCTGACCGCTGGCGCTGAACGCTTCCCAGCCGAGCGTGTCGTGATCGCCACCGGCGCCTTGCCCGCCGTGCCGCCGATCCCGGGCATCGGCGACGTGGCGTATCTCACCAGCACCACGGCACTCGCGCTCGATCGTCTGCCGCGCTCGCTGCTGGTGATCGGCGGCGGGGTGATTGGCTGCGAGCTTGGTCAGATGTTCGCCCGCTTCGGGGTTGCCGTGACCATCGTCTGCCGCTCGCATCTGCTGCCTGGCTTCGAGCCGGAGCTTGCCGAGGCGCTGACCGGCTATCTGCGCGAGGACGGCGTCGCAGTCCGTTGCGGGGTGTCCTACCAGCGCATCCGCCGCGGCGAGGCCGGGGTGGCGCTCGATGTGACAATCGAGGGCCGGCTGGAGACAATCACCGCCGAGCAAGTCCTGGTCGCGACCGGGCGCGTGGCGAATACGGCGGGCCTTGATCTCGCGGCCGCCGGAATCGCCACTGACGCGCGTGGCGCCATCGCCGTGGACGAGCACCTCGCGACGTCGCGCCCCGGCACCTATGCCGCGGGCGATGTCACCGGCCGCAACCAGTTCGTCTACATGGCGGCCTATGGCGCTAAGCTCGCCACCGAGAACGCGCTGACTGGCAACACACGCCGCTACGATGCGCACGCCATGCCGGAGGTGGTGTTCACCGACCCGCAGGCCGCGCGTGTCGGCCTGACGGAAGCGGAGGCCCGCGCCCAGGGTCTGGCGGTGCGCACGGTCATCCTGCCGCTGGCGCAGGTGCCCCGTGCGCTCGCCGCACGCGACACTCGCGGGCTGATCAAGCTTGTCGCCGAAAACGGCAGCCTGCGCCTGCTGGGGGCGCAGATCCTGGCGCCGGAGGGGGCCGATTCCATCCAGACCGCAGTGCTGGCCATCAAGCACGGTCTGACCGTCACCGACTTGGCCGAAACGCTGTTCCCCTATCTCACTACGGTGGAGGGGCTGAAACTCGCCGCACTCGGTTTCGCGAAGGACGTGGCGAAGCTCTCCTGCTGCGCGGGGTAAGACTGGTTCAACGCACCAAAGCCGGAAGGCAGATTCCATCACACGCCCAGCCCGCGATCCGGCCCGAGCTGCCAGGAAACCCCGCCGTCGGTGACGAGGCCGACGACCTCGCGGCCAAGGCTTCGCTCGATCACCGGTCGCCAGGGGATCAGGGTGAATTCCTGGGTCTTCTCGACCAGGGCGTAGCGGCCGGAGGCGAGCTGCATCGCCTCACGGTAGGTGCCGCGGATCGTGTCGCCGGGCGCCGGCATCCGGAACGGCATGGCGCGCGTCGCCGCCAGTTCGCCGCCGGCGCGCGCGAGTTCGCGGCGCTCCAGCGTCGCGAGAAGGTTCCGGCGATAGCGCACGCCCACATCGGCGTCATGGTGCGCATCGCCGTGCGCAAGGTGATGCTGGCGGCGATGCTCCAGGGCGGCTTCGACCTCCAACCCGAAGCCATTTTGCACGACCGGTACCGGATCGCGGGCCAGAAGTTGGCGATCGAGCCAGGTCGCCCCGTCGCTGCGGATCTGGGCTTCCAGGTCGAGCGCGGACAGCACGCGCAGGCTCGGCATCTGACTGCGGCCCATCTCGTGGCGAGCAGCCCGCTGTTCGAGATCGGTCGGGATGCGCCAATGGTCGGCGTCGAGACGCTGGACCACACCAGCGCGGCGCAGCGCCTCCAGGCGGCGGACATGCGCTTCGACATAGGCCTCCGGATCGGCGATGCCGGGATCGGCGCGCGCGGTTGCGAGGTGGTCTGCGGGCCGATAGATGCCGGCGGTCCTGTGCGCCAGGTCGGCGATGTTCCGGTCCGCGGCGCGCGGCGCTCCGCGTTCTGCGCCAAGCTCCACGATGGCCCCGATCGGCGGGTTGGCGGCATCCGCGCCGGCGGCGGGGAGTTCGACGTAGTGGACCCGCCCATCGAAGCCATCGACGATCAGATGGACCCGATCGCCGAGTTCGTCGCCGCCAAGCCCCCGCCCCAGCAGCCGCCCGGTGATCGAGCGGCTCGCGGAGGTCGTGGATCGCGAACTGCTCGGCGCCGCGTTCCGCACCATGGCGGGTCAACGCATGGTGCATGGTCTTGATGATGTCCCCGCGTTCCCCGAGGGCGCGCAGCGTCTCCTCCATGCCGGGAACCAGGCGCCAGCGGCCGGTGGCGATCTCCTCGGCCAATCCCAGCCGCTCCAGGGCTTGCAGCCGGCCGATCCGTAGCTGCCGATCGAAGTCGGAGCGCGGCTCCCCGACGGCGGTGCGGAGGTCGATCACGCCACCCACCGCCTCACCGGCCTCGCGCAGCAGCGCCCGATCGATCCGGGTCAGCCGTTCCTGGTCGATCTCGCGCGCGAGCTTCGCCTGTCGTTCCATCGTGCTCTCGGGGCCGAGCTCGACTGTGACCAGCTCCGAGGCGCGCTCCCGGATGCCGTGGGCCAGATAGCCTCCGGCGATCACCAGGCTCTCGCCGGCCTCATCGACGCCGCGGATAACGATGTGCGTGTGCGGGTGGGTGGTGTTGAAGTGATCGACCGCGACCCAGTCGAGGCCGGTGCCGAGATCGCGCTCGACCTGCCGCATCAGATCGCGGGTGAAGGCGCGGAGGTCCGAGAGCTCTGCCCCGTCCTCCGCGGCGATGATCAGGCGGAACTGACGCGGGTCGCCTTCCGAGCGATCGAGAAAGGTGCTGCCATCGGCGCGGTCCGCCGTGGCGGAGTAAAGCTGGCCGGGGGAACCATCTCGGGTGACGCCGTCACGCTGTAGGTAGCGCAGATGCACCGCCGCCGCGCGGCTCGCGGCGCGCATCCTCACGTAGCGCGCCTTGACGACGACACGGCGTGCGCCGGGCTGCGCTTGCGACCAGCCTCGTGGTGAGGCCGCGCGCTCGCGAGCGAAGGCTGCGCCCCTGCCGCGCTTGGCCGGCAGGTCGGCAAGATGCCGTGCGCCGGTCGGCGGTGGCCCGCCGGCCACCCGGGCCAGCGCACCCGCCCGCGAGATCGCGCGCTTGATCTGCGTCGCTGCCAACACCCGTCGATGGTCCCGGCTGCGCGTGCGGCCGAGACGTGGGCGAAGGCGCGGGTCATCGTCGGGACGAGCCATGCTCCGAGACTGATGGCAAACCGGCCGCTCGCGAAGGAGCCTTGGTGGCACTGCGAAAATGCGGAGACGGAAGCGACCCTGACACGGGGTTGCCGTGCCTCGTTATGAATCCGTGGCACGGTCGCCGCGGTCGACAACCCAATGTGCAGACACTGAAATCACGACGGATCGCGCGCAGCGGTGCCGCAGGCCTTTATCTTGCCGTCATTCCTACTCGGAACATTGGTCTCTCTCCGGCCGTCTTTCTCCAAGCGCAGATCAACAGAAATCGACGCGTGAAACACGACGCACTGCGATCTCGCACGGCGGACCACGATCGTCGGATGGATCGACGCCGCCATGCAAATTGGCGGTGCGATCAGCCGCGGAGTTGGTGCAGCCGGCGCGCAGTTCGACAGCCGGACGCCAAGCCACGCCATGGCATCGACAGAAGCCGTCGCCAGCTCATCCGCTGTGCGCCCGCGTCATTGGAGGGCGACGAACAGCGCACCATTCCCGCGCACATCGAGGGCAGAACTGAAGACGGGTCGCGGCTCAAGTCGGGCCGCACCCGAACCGCCCGTCACCTCCGTTGGCGCCGGCATCGGCGCCATGTTCGGACTCACGATCGGCGGCGCCGCGCGCGCCGGAGAGGCCTCGGGATGCACGACGACGGTCGCGAAAAGGCCGGCGCTGAGGGCGTCGCTCGGGGTCGGGACCGGCCGCTTCGGAGCAGACTCCGTGCTCAATACCGCCGTCCCGACTGCCGCCTGCAGCGCGCCCGACGTGCCGCCGATCTGCGGCGCGAGTGCGGCGAGGTAGCGCTGTGTCTCGGCCGGCAGCGCGCGGCCGGTGTGCAGGAACGCATCGAGCCGCGCCGGCCCGGCGTTGTAGGCAGCGAGGAACCAGGGCACACCGTAGCGGTCCAGCAGCTCGCGCAGATATGCCGCGCCGGCGAGGATGTTGTCGCGCGGCGCATACGGATCGGGGCCCAGCCCGTAGCGGGCACGCAGCGCGGCGTAGGTCTGCGGCATCACCTGCATCAGGCCGATCGCGCCCACCGGTGAGCGAATTGGCCGTCCGTCCCCGGTTGCCTGGCCGCCGCTCTCCGCGCGCATCACAGCGGCGATCCATGCTTCGGGAATGTCGAAGCGGTGCGCCGCCGCGGCGATGTCGGGCTGCCAAACCGCGACCGCTTCGTGTCCATCGCCGCGCAGCACGGGTGTCGCACTCGCGCACGCGGGCGCGCCGCCGAGCGGTACGAACAGCGCCGCGCGGGCCGCAAGACCGCAGGTCGCGACCAGGGTCAGCACGTCCATGGTGAACCCCTTCCTGAGCCAAACCTCTGCCACGCCGCTGACAGGTGAAGCGCTGCCAGCGTGCTCGCTTCCGTCAAGGGTGAAGCGCGCCAGCGCGCGCCGGCTGCGCCGCCCTTGACCTTCGCTGCGCGCGCCGGCGGTGCGGAAACCGGCCGGGACGGCAGGATGGCCGTCGGTCAGAACCGCCGCGAGGATGGCGACCATCTGCCGGTCGCCGTCGTCGCTGCCTGCGAGTTTGCGCCGCACCCGCTCCAGCGCTGCCGGCAGGACCCAGTCCTTGAA
>JAJZNE010000014.1 GCA_021847995.1 Pseudomonadota bacterium
CGGCCGGGCAACGGCGAGCAGGCCGAGGAACAGCGCCGGCACCGCCGCCAGCGCGATCACGCCCGCGCCGAGGCGCCGCCACGCGCCACCGGCGGCGCCGAGCAACGCCACCGCGGCGCCGAAGAACAGGCCCGCCGGCATCAGGAAGCGCCACGGGAACTGTACATAGGCCAGCGGCGGCAGCACCGCCCAGGCGGGGATCGACAGGGGGGTGATGAAAACGAGGGCGCACAGGCTGCCAAGCAGGACCGCGCGGCGGGCTTGCGTCGGCGCCGCCGCGCGCCAGGCCGCCGCGGACGCCGCAGCCGTCAGCGCGAACATGCCGTAGAGCAGCCACCACAGCAGGCTGATCCGGTGCGTCGCCATGCTGCCCCAGAACAGCATCGTGCCCTGCCAGCGATGCCCCTCGTCCATCAGCGCCGCCGTGCTGACCTGCGGGCTGAGCAGGAGGGCCGGCAACAGGTGGAACGCGAGCAGCAGGAGGCCGAGCGCGAAGCCGCACGCCGTCTCGACCGCGCGCTTCCGGCCGAGGGCGAGGGCATAGGCGCCGCCGCAGAGCAACGCCATCAACGCGGCCGGCACGTTGGTCGCGCCCACCAGGGCAAAGGCGAACGCGACGGCGACGACGCGCCGCCGCGGCGCCAGCGTGGGCAGCAGCGGCAGCAGCCCGGCGGCGACAGCCTCGGCGAAGGCGAAGCGGATGATCTGATTCCACAACGTATTGTAGGGAAACAATGCATACGCCGCCGCCCCCAGCAGCGCCGCGCGCGGCGGGGTAAAGCAGCGCAGCCACAGCAGGCAGGTGAACAGCCCGCCGATCCGGGCGAGCAGCAGCACCAGCATCAGTGCGCTCGCCGCGTCGCGCACGCCGGCGGCCTGCACCGCCGCCGCGAGCAGGAAACCGAGCGGCGGGTAGAAGAACAGCACCGGCGCGCCGAATCCCTGGTTCAGCGCGGCGAGCCAGCCAGGCGGGAAGCCCGGCGCGCCGGCCGCCTGATCGAGCGCCGCCAGGGTGGCGATGGCGAACGGCGCGTCATGCCCGCCGAATTTGGAGAACTCGGGCGGCCCCGCTGCCGTCGCCGCAAGGATCACCGCGAGCGCTGCCGCGATCGCAAGCCAGGCCAGTCGCATTGAGGGATGTCCGTGGCGGAATGTCGGCCGATCATGCCCCACTCCATTGCCCGGCAGAAAACAACAGCCCGCGCGGCGATGCGCGCCGGCTCATCATTGCGTGAAGCACGGGCAGGTGATGCAGCCCCGCCGGCATGCGCGGAATTGACCCGCCAGCAGCAAACGGAGCATGCGATGCGAAATTTTGACACGGCGACCATCCTGGCGGCGGCCCTCGCGTTGGCGGTGCCGGCGCAGCTCGCGGCGCAGCAGATGCCGGGCGCCGGCGCCGGCGCACCGGCCGCCCCGAAAGCGGTGACCCCGGCGGTTCCGTCCACCGGAACGCCGCCGGGCGGCAGCGCATCGGTGCCCGACGCAACGGTGGAGCAGGTCGGCAAGGCGCTGCGCAAGGTGGAGGAGATTCGGCGCTCCTACGCCGAGCGCATGCAGGCGGCGGCATCGAAGGACCAGCAGCAGGGCCTGTCGCAGCAGGCGATGACCGAGGCGCAGCAGGCGGTGCGCAGCCAGGGTCTCAGCCCCGAGCAGTACAACCAGGTGATCCGCGAGGCGCAGGGCGACATGGCGCTCCGTCAGCGCCTTCTGGTCGCAGCGGGTCTGTCGCAGCCGCAGCAGCAATAGCGCGGCGCGGCTCAGGCGGGCAGCGTCGCCGCGATCAGGTCGGCGACCGCTGCCTCGCCCTGCGCGCGCAGCGCGGCGATCACGCTCTCGCGGTCGGCGATGCTGCGATTCTGGCTCATTTTCCACTGCGCCTCGATCCGCGTTGCGCGCAGGCGGAAGGCGCGGATGCCGCGCATCATGCCGGCCATGTAGCTTACCGGCAGCGCCTCCATCACGAAGCTCGGATCATGGGCCGAGAGGGCGCGCAGCATCGCCCGCATGTCGCCGTCGTCGGTGACCTTTTCCAGTTCGCCGTGGACATGCACGGCGGCGTAATCCCAGGTCGGCACCGCCGGCTGCGTACGGTACCAGGTGGGCGAGATATAGGCGTGCGGACCGCCGAAGATCGCGAGCGCCGTATCGCCCGCCTCAATCCGCGCGCATTGCGGGTTGCCGGCGGCGAGATGGCCGGCGAGCACGAGCGCGTCCCCTTCGCGTGTCACCACGAAGGGAATCGGCGACGCATCCAGCCCGCCCGCCGCAGTCACCAGAAGCCCGAACGGATGCGCCGCGATCAGTGCCGCGATGCGGGCGGGATCAGGCTCGGCGAAAGCGGGGCGGTGATACATGGCCTCCTCCTGGTCTGCCGGCGACGGATGTTGCTACGCGAGCTCGGGCATCGGGAACGGCTGCGCCACTTCCAGGGTGCGCGCCGCGCGCAGCACCAGATCGTCACGATAGAGCGCCGCCGCCACCTGCACGGAGCGCGGCAGTCCCTCGGCGGTGAAGCCCATCGGCACCGCGATCGCCGGCTGGCGTGTCAGGTTGAAGGCAAAGGTCCAGGGCGCCCAGGCGGTCCACAGCGCCTCCATCGGGTCACCGAGCGGCGCCTCTGCCAGCGGGGCCGCAGCCGGCACGGTCGGGCACAGCACCAGATCGTATGTCTGATGGAAGCGCGCCATCGCGTGCGCCGCCGCGATGCGCATCGCCTCACCGTCGAGGAATTCGATCGCCGAGACGCCGCCCGCCGCGCGCGCCACCTCCAGCAGCCCGGGGTCGAGCAGGTGGCGCCGCGCTTCGGGAAAGGACTGCACAAGGCGCGCCAGCGCCACACCCCAGACGCGACCGAAGATCGCGCGCGTGTCGGGCAGGCCGGGATCCGCCTCGGTCACCTCCGCCCCGGCTTCCGCGAGCAGCCGCGCAGCGTCGTCCAGGGCCGCGAGGCCGTCCCAATCCACCGGCGCATCGAACCCCGGCCGGCGCAGGACGGCGACCCGCAGTTCCGCCACCCCCTCCTCGATCCCCTCGCGCCAGTCGCGCGGGTCGTCGGGCAGTGCATAGGGGTCGCGCAGGTCGAAGCGCGCCATCGCCCCCAGCATCAGCGCGGCGTCGCGCACGCTGCGCGCCATCGGGCCGAGGGCGGCGACATGGCCGAAGGCACCGAGCGGCCATTGCGGCACGCGGCCGAAACTCGGCTTCAGTCCGACCACGCCCGACCACGCCGCCGGGATGCGGATCGACCCGCCGGCATCGGTCCCGATATGCAGCGGCCCGAACCCTGCCGCCGCCGCGGCCCCGGCGCCCGAGGACGATCCCCCCGGCGTGTGCGCCGGGTTCCACGGGTTGCGCGTGATGCCGTGGAGCGGGCAGTCGCCGGGTGATTTCCAGCCGAACTCGGTGGTCGTGGTTTTGCCCAGGATGACCGCGCCCGCCGCCTTCAGCCCGGCCACGCTCGGCGCATCCGCCGTCGCCGCCGCCTCGTCGCTGAGGCGCGAGCCGCGCCGGGTGGGATGGCCGGCGAGATCGACCAGATCCTTCACCGTCACCGGCACGCCGTCCAGCGCGCCGATCGGCCGCCCGGCCTGCCAGCGCCGCTCGCTTGCCACCGCCGCTTCCCGCGCCTCCGGCGCCAGCACGGCGAAGGCGTTGAGCGTGGGATTGAGCCGCGCCACCCGCTCGGTCACCGCCTCCAGCACCTCGACCGGGCTGAGGCTGCGGCGGGCGTAGTGGCCGAGCAGATCCTCGGCGGTCATCACGGCGGGGTCGGTGGCAGTTTGCATGACAGGTTCCGAACGCACGATCATCCGTACAGCATGGCCAAGCCGGCGCGCGGAGGAAACCCCCGCATAGCAGACCGCGCCCTGATCGGCGACATCGATCCGCGCGCGGCGCAATGGCAAACCGCGATCGCCGCGACCGTGTTGGACCCACCGACCGGGCCGATCACCGGCCGGATGGGAGTTTACGACATGGCCAAGCAGGATGCCGGCGCCGCCGGCCAGTTCGCGATCGCGGGAGAGATCGGCGTCAACCGCCTGGGCTTCGGTGCAATGCGGATCACCGGAGACGGGATCTGGGGCATTCCGGGGGATGTCGAGGCGGCCCGCCGCACCCTCGCCGCCGTGCCGACGCTCGGGATCAATCTGATCGACACCGCCGACAGCTACGGCCCGTTCGTCAGCGAGGATCTGATCCGTTCCGTGCTGCATCCCTATCACGGGCTGACCGTCGCCACCAAGGGCGGCCTCGTGCGCCACGGCCCCGATATCTGGCTGCCGCTCGGCCGGCCGGAATATCTGCGGCAATGCGTGCTGATGAGTCTGCGCCGCCTCGGCGTCGAGCGCATCGATCTCTGGCAGCTGCACCGAATCGACCCGCAGGTGCCGGCGGACGAACAGTTCGGCGTCATGGCCGATATGCAGCGCGAGGGGCTGGTCCGCCAGCTCGGCCTGAGCGAGGTGAGCATTGCGGAGATCGAGGCGGCGGGCCGGCATTTCCGCGTGGCGACGGTGCAGAACCAATATAACCTCGTCGATCGCAGGAGCGAGGACGTGCTGGAGTACTGCCAGCGTCAGGGCATCGGCTTCATCCCGTGGGCGCCGCTCGCCGCCGGTGCGCTGGCCCGTCCCGGCTCGGCGCTGGCCGAGATCGCCGGCCGGCTCGGGCATTCGCCGGGACAGGTGGCGCTCGCCTGGATGCTGCAACGCGCATCGGTGATGCTGCCGATCCCCGGCACCGGCCACCCCGACCATCTGGCGCAGAACGTCGCGGCAGCCGGGCTGCATCTGTCGGAGGCGGATTTCGATGCCCTCGACGCGCGGGGCCGGCAGGCCGCATCAGCCGCACGCGCGGCCTGAGGCAACGGGCGCGGGGCGTCATACCAGCCGCCTTTGAGTTGACCCATCTGCGATGGGTCAACGGCGGCCGGTATGATTCATATTTCGCGCGCCGCCGCCCACCAACCCGGCGCGCATACCAAGCGCCCTAAAGGCCAAAAGAGTCGGCCTTTAGGGCGCTTGGTATCACGCCCCCCGCGTCGCGTCCACGAACCGCTCCGTCGCATCGTCCAGCGCCCGGGCGCGGCGGCCGGGCGGCTGATGAATGAAAAGCGCGCGCTTGTCGGCGCCGATCGCGGGCGCGGGTGCGGGGCACGAAAGTTCGTAGCGCACCGGCCTGGCATGGTCGGCAAGCTGCTGGCGCGCGTCGTACACCGAATTGAACTTCCACAGCATGCGCACGAAATTCGTCTGTCCGCGCGCGAGCCGGGCGGCGGCGATGCCGAGCGTGTCACGCAGCGCCGCCCAGCCGAGATGCTTGCGGCTCAGGATGCGCTGTGTCTCCACCAGCTCGGTATAGAATTCGTCGAGCGGCAGCGTCGTCGGCAGCACCGCGTGCTGGATGTCGAACAGCCGGTAGTCGCGCGTCGTCAGCTTCGCCTGCTGCTCCGGCCAGATCTCGGTCCCCGGATAGGGGGTGGTGACGCTGAGGTTGACGATCTCGGGGATTTCCATGCACCACGCGCGCACCGCGGCGAAGCGCGCGCGGTCCCAGGAGGGATCGGCAATGATGTTGATGGCGACCATCACGCCGAGCGAGCGGGCGAACTCCAGCGCCGCGAAGCTGTCGTCCAGCGTCACCCGCTTGCGGAACAGCTTGAGCCGCTCGGCATCGATCGCCTCCAGCCCGAGGAACATGTATTCCAGGCCGAGGCCGCGCCAGCGGCGGAACACCTCCTTGTTGCGAAGCAGCACGTCGGCGCGGGTCTCCAGGTAGTATTGCTTGCGGATACCGCGCCGCTCGATCGCATCGGCGATCGCCATGCCGTGGCGCTCATGGACGAACGCCACGTCATCGACGATGAACACGCCCGGCTCGCGCAGCCGGGCCAGCTCGTCGGCGATCCATTCCGGATCGGCGGTGCGGTAACTGCGGCCGTAGAAGGTCCAGGCGCTGCAAAAAGTACAATCCCACGGACAGCCTCGCGCGAACTCGATGGAGGCGCAGGGATCGAGGGTGCCGATGAAATACCTGCGGCGATGGTGCAGCAGGTCGCGCGCCGGCCGCACGGCATCGAGCCGTTCGACGAAGCGCGGCGGCGGCCCTTCGCCGGCAGCGGTCACCGCACCGGGCACCCCGGCGAGCCCAGCCCCGCGGCCGCAGGCGAGCAGCGGCGCGATCGCCGCCTCCCCTTCGCCGCGCAGCACGCAATCGATCGCACCTTCGGCATGCGCCAGCACGTCGCGGGCGATGAAGGAAACGGAATGGCCGCCGACGATGATCAGGCAGTCCGGCAGCACGGCCCGGGCGGCGCGGGCGAGATCGACGATCTCCGGCACGTTGGCGAGGTAGTTGCCGGAGAAGCAGAGCGCATCCGGCCGCCAGGCACGGAGCATCCGATGGAAGGCGCGCGGGTTTTCCGCCTGCAGGTCGATCAGCCGCACGTCATGTCCGGCATCGCGCGCGGCCCCGGCGACGAGTTCCAGCCCGAGCGGCTCCAGCCGCAGGAACACGCGCGTGTACATCAGCGGACCGGGATGGACGCACAGCAGCTTCATCGGATCGCCCGTGAGGAAATGTGGTTGAGGAAATGTGGTAACGGGTGATACGCGCGCCGCACGCGATCGTTCCCGCGCTTCCAGATTCCGCGGCCTTTGCCGACAACCCGCATCGCCCGCCGGCGTTCGTCGGCGGAGTACGGGCGGAGGGTCCGACCCGCGGGAAGGAGGCAGTGATGCGCGCGCTGGTCTGGCACGGCAAGCAGGACATACGCTGCGACCAGGTTCCCGACCCCCGGATCGAGCATCCGCGCGACGCCGTGATCCGCGTCACGAGTTGCGCCATCTGCGGATCCGATCTGCATCTTTATGACGGCTTCATGCCCGGCATGCTTCGCGGCGACGTGCTCGGTCACGAGTTCATGGGCGAGGTTGTGGAAGTCGGTACCGCGACGACAAAGCTGAAAGTGGGCGATCGCGTGGTGGTCCCGTTCACCATCATCTGCGGCGAGTGCGAACAGTGCCGGCGCGGCAACTTCTCCGTCTGCGAGCGCACCAACCCGAACCGCCGCGCCGCCGACATGGTGTTCGGCCATACCACCGCCGGCCTATACGGCTACACCCACCTCACCGGCGGCTATGCCGGGGGGCAGGCGGAATATGTCCGCGTGCCTTATGCCGATGTCGGGCCGGTGAAAATCCCGGACGGGCTTTCGGATGAGCAGGTGCTGTTCCTCGGCGACATCCTGCCCACCGGCTGGCAGGCGGCGGCGCAGTGCGATATCGCGCCGACCGATACCGTCGCCGTGTGGGGCGCCGGCCCGGTTGGCCAGTTCGCGGTACGCAGCGCAATCCTGCTCGGGGCACGGCAGGTGGTGTGCATCGACCGGCTCGAAGACCGGCTCAGCATGGCGCGCGCCGCCGGCGCCATCACCATCAATTTCGAGCAGGACAGCGTGATCGGCCGGCTGAACGACCTGACCGACGGCAAGGGGCCGGAGAAATGCATCGACGCGGTCGGGCTGGAGGCGCACGCGACGGCGACGATCGATTCCATGTACGACCGCGCCAAGCAGGCAATGATGCTGGAGACCGACCGGCCGCACGTCCTGCGCGAGATGATCTATGTCTGCCGGCCGGCGGGCGTACTCTCGATCCCCGGCGTCTATGGCGGGCTGCTGGACAAGATTCCGTTCGGCGCGCTGATGAACAAGGGCCTGACGGTGCGCACCGGCCAGACGCACGTCAACCGCTGGACCGACGACCTGCTGCGTCGCATCCAGGCGGGCGAGATCGACCCGTCCTTCGTCGTCACGCATCGCGCCGGGCTGACGGATGGGCCGGCGCTGTACCGGACCTTCCGCGACAAGCAGGACGGCTGCATCAAAGTGGTGCTGAAGCCATAGCCAGGGAGAGCGCAGATGCGCAAGCAACATGGCCTTTCGGTG
This sequence comes from Pseudomonadota bacterium, assembly GCA_021847995.1. Classification (GTDB taxonomy): domain Bacteria; phylum Pseudomonadota; class Alphaproteobacteria; order Acetobacterales; family Acetobacteraceae; genus JAFKFJ01. Next base: position 7,952 of record JAJZNE010000014.1, read on the forward strand.
CAGCGCGGGCGGCTGAGCGGAGCGGATGACACGGTGGCGCGCGACCTCGGCTGGTTCAGCATCGCGCTCGGCGCGGCCGAACTGATGCAGCCGCGCGCGGTCGGGCGCATGGTGGGCATGCCGCGCAGCGGACCGCTGCTCTGCCTCTATGGCCTGCGGGAAATTGCGGCTGGCCTCGGCATCCTGACGGCGCGCGATCCGGCGCCCTGGCTGTGGGCGCGCGTCGGCGGCGACATGCTCGATATCGCGACCCTGCTGCCGGGAATGCTTGGGCGGCGGCGTGGGCGGACGTTCCTCGCGTTGCTGGCGGTCGCCGGGGTCACGGCAGCGGACGTGCTGTGCGCGCAATCCCTGGACGCCCGTAGCAGACACCGGGGTCCGCGCTTTGACTATACCGACCGCATCGGCATTCGGCGGCCGGACGTGACGGCTCGCGCGGCGCCCAGGGATGTCACGGCGCCCGACGATGCTCGGCCGGCGGTCCGGGCATAGGCGGTTCGGGGCGACAGCGGCGGGACCGCAGGCAGGCAGACGAACGGCTGCCGCATTGCGCCAGCGGCATGGGACTCGCCACAGTTCGATCGCTACAGTTCGACGGCGCCGGACGGCACGCCGGGATCGGGCAGGCGGCCGGCGGAAGGCGAGGGAAAACGGGGGTGCCATGTCCGGACGGGTCGTGGTGATCGGCGGCGGCTTCGCCGGTCTCTGGAGTGCCGCCGCCGCCTCCCGTGCGCGGACACAGTTCGCGGGGGCAGGGAGCGGGCCGGAGGTGGTCCTGGTCGATCCCGAGCCATTCCATACCATCCGCGTGCGCTGCTACGAAGCCGATCTCGATGGCGTGCGTGTGCCGCTCGACGAAGTGCTGCGGCCGATCGATGTCCGGCGGATCGAAGGGCGCGTCACCGGCATCGACGCCGCGGCCCGCTCGCTGGCCGTGGAGGATGGCAACGGCGCCGTGCAGACGCTGGACTATGCCCGGCTGATCCTGGCGGCGGGAAGTCGGCTGGTGCTTCCCGCCGTGCCGATCGGGCAGGAGATTTTCGACGTCGACAGCTACCGGGGGGGCCGGCGTCTTGCGGCGCATCTCGCCGCGCTCGCGACCGGCCCGCGGGACGGCGCGGCGGCAACCGCGGTGGTGATCGGGGGCGGCCTCGTGGGAATCGAGATCGCCTGCGAACTTCCCGACCGGCTGCGCGCGGCGCTCGGCGCGGAGGCGCCGGTGCGGGTGCTGCTGATCGATCACGGCGACATCGCTGCCGGCATGGGCGAAGGGCGGCGCGTAGTCGGGCACGCGCTCGCGTCACTCGGCATCGCGTGTCGCCCGCACGCGACCGTTGCCGCGGTCGAGCGGGCCGCCGTCGTGCTTGCCGACGGCGAGCGCATCCCGGCCGCCACCGTCATTTTCGCGACCGGCATGCGGGCGAACCCGCTTGCGCAGCAATTCGGCGTCGCCTGTGACAGGTTCGGCCGGCTTCCGGTTGACCGCTTTCTTGGCGTGACCGGCATCGCCAGCGTCTATGCGGCCGGGGACTGTGCCAGTGCTCAGGCCGACGAGTGCGGACATGCGACGGTCATGTCATGCCAGCACGCGCGCCCCATGGGCCGGATCGCGGGCCACAACGCGGTCTGCGATCTTGTCGGCCGTGCCGACGACCGCGTGCCCTTCGCCGCCCCCGATTATGTGACAATCCTCGATCTCGGTCCGGCAGGTGCGCTCTACACCTCCGGGTGGGATCGCAGCGTCGTGGTCGCTGAGGGCGCAGAGGCGAAAGCGACCAAACGCACGATCAACCGCGAGCGCATCTATCCGCCGCGCCACGCCGGGCGCGACGCGATCCTTGCGGCAGCCGCCCCGGTTGTTCAGGTCCGGCCTGCGGTGCGGTAGTGCGGCGAGGTCATCCGAGCAACGCCTGCGCGCAGGCATCCAGGATCGCGTCCGCGTCCAGGCCGTACGCGCGATAGAGGTCGGGAATGTCGCCGCTCTGGCCGAAATGGTCCGGCCCCAGCGGCACCACGCGCTGTCCGCGCACCGCGCCGAGCCAGGCATGCGCCGCCGGATGCCCGTCCAGCACCGTCACCAGCGCCGCATCCGGGGCGAGCGGGGCCAGAATGTCCTCGATGTGGCCGCGCGCGCCCCGTTCCCCCGTCCGGCGGGCGCGCGCGGCGGCGAGCCAGCCGGCATGCAGCCGATCCGGGCTGGTGATGGCGAGCAGACCGGCGCCGGGTTCTTCTTCCCGCAGCAGGGCGAAGGCTTCTTCGGCTTCCGGCGCCACCGGCCCCTGATAGGCGAGCGCGATGCGCGCGCCCGCGACCGGCGGCACCGCCCAGTGCGCACCGCCGATCACCGCCGCGGGATCGAGCGTGCGCGCCGGCTGCGCGATCTGCCGCGTGGACAGCCGCAGCCATACCGCCGACCCGTCCGGCGCCTGCATATGCGCGAAGGCATGTCGCAGCAGGATCGCCAGCTCATCGACATGCGCCGGCTCGTACGCCGCCAGCCGGTCGGCGGCGAGGCCGATCAGCGGCGTGTTGACGCTCTGATGCTGCCCGCCCTCCGGCGCCAGCGTCAGGCCGGACGGCGTGGACACCAGCAGGAACCGTGCATCCTGGTAGCAGGCATAGATCAGGGCATCGAGGCCGCGGTTGACGAACGGGTCATAGACGGTGCCGACCGGCAGCACCCGCGCGCCATGCAGCGCATGCGACAGGCCGGCCGCGCCGAGCAGCAGGAACAGGTTCTGCTCGGCGATGCCGAGTTCGATGTGCTGGCCCTGCGGCGTCATGCCCCAGCGCTGGGCGCTGGCGAGCTTGGCGTCACGGAACACGTCGTTGCGGGTGTGCCGGTCGAATACCCCGCGCCGGTTCACCCACGGGCCGAGATTGGTCGAAACCGTCACGTCGGGACTGGTGGTGATGATATGCGCGGCGAGTTCGCGCAGGGCACCCTGGCCGCGTCCGATCTCGGCCAGGATGTCGCCGAAGCCCGCCTGGGTGGATACTTTCCGCCCCGCCGTCGCCGGGGCCGGCAGCGCCGGCGGCACCGGCACCTGCGGCGCGGTCAGCGACCGTCCCTGCGGCGTCAGCATCCGTGCGAACGGCACCGCATCGATGAACGCCTGCAAGTCGTCCGGGTCGGCGGCCAGCCCCTCGAACCGGTCCCATTCATGGCCGGGGCGGATGCGCATCTCCTCGCGGAACAGCGCCATCTGCTCCTTCGTCATCAGGCCGGCGTGGTTGTCCTTGTGGCCGGCGAAGGGCAGACCCATGCCCTTGATCGTATAGGCAATGAAGCAGGTCGGCTGGTCGCCCTCTGCCGCCGTGGCGTTCAGCGTGTCGATCACGGTCGCGATGTCGTGGCCGCCGAGATTGGTCATCAGCGCGCCCAGTTCCTCATCGGCAAGCGGATCGAGGATCGCGCGCACCTCCTGCGAGCGGCCGAGATCGGCCAGCACCGCCTGCCGCCACGCCGCGCCGCCCTGGAACGTGAGCGCGGAATAAAGGCTGTTCGGGCAGTCGTCGATCCAGCGCCGCAGCGCCTCGCCGCCGGGGCGGGCGAAGGCGGCCTCCAGCCGGCGGCCGTATTTCATCGTCACGACGTTCCAGCCCATGTCGCGGAACAACCCCTCGATGCGGCCGAACAGCCGGTCCGGCACCACCGAATCGAGGCTCTGGCGGTTGTAGTCGATGATCCACCAGACATCGCGGACGTCGTGCTTCCAGCCCTCCAGCAACGCCTCGTAGATATTGCCCTCGTCCAGTTCGGCGTCGCCGGCGATGGCGATGTGCCGCCCGGCCGGCAAACCGGCCGGGGCCAGGTCGTGCAGCCGCACATAATCCGCCATCAGCGCGGAAAAGCTGGTCATGGCAACGCCGAGGCCGACCGAGCCGGTGGAGAAATCCACTTCCGGCCCGTCCTTGGTGCGGCTCGGGTAGGATTGCAGCCCGCCGAACTGCCTGAGGGCGGCCAGCCGCTCCGGCGTCTCGCGGCCGAACAGGTAGTTGATGGCGTGGAACACCGGCCCGGCATGGGGCTTGACCGCAACGCGGTCCTGCGGGCGCAGCACGGCGAAATAGAGCGCCGCCATCACCGAGATGACGGAGGCGCAGGACGCCTGATGCCCGCCCACCTTGAGCCCGTCCCGATTGGGCCGGACGTGGTTGGCGTTGTGGATCATCCACGCCGACAGCCACAGCAGCTTGCGTTCGATTTCATGCAGCAGCGCAAGCCGGCGATCGGCATCGAGGGCGGAAGGCAATGTCAGGGTCGGTGCGTTCATGGCGATATGACTGTTTCCCTCCCCGCCGCTGCGGTCGCTTGTGATAGGGCGCCCCGGCCGGCGCCGCCAGTTCTCTACCACGGCGCCGGGATCGCAGGCGACCACGGCGCCGGCCGGACCGGCCGCAGGCAGGCCGGTCCCGACGCGGATTACGCCCAGCCGCGCGCCAGCCGCCGCACCGCGGTCGCCGCGTTGCGCTTGCCCTCGCCGGCGTAGTCCTCGTGATACTCCTCGATCCTGGCGAGATCGTAGAGATAGTTCACCATGATCCCGGCGCTTTCCTTCATCCCCTTCTCGGAGATGTCGGCGAGCGGCACGATCCGCTCCAGCCGCGCACCGTTGGACAGATGGAAATGCGCCACCGGGTCGAGCGCCCGCCGCCCGCGGCTTTCCACCAGCAAATAGCGGGCGCACAGCCGCAGCAGCACCGGCTCCGCCGCCCGCCGCATCGCCGCGTCCCGCCACCAGCCGCGCGCCGCCAGGATCGCCGCCAGCGCGGCACCGCCCGTCTCCGGCGCCGGCCCTTCCGGCGGGGCAGCGGTGCGCAGCGCCGACGATTCCTCCTCGCTCAGGAGGTCTTTGGACGATTGCGCAAGCCGCCCGTCCAGCCAGCGGCGGAAGCCGGGCACCGGGGAGAGCGTGGCGAAGGTCTTCAGCGTGCGCAGCTCCGCCGACAGCAGTTCGGCCACCCGCTTGATCAGGAAATTGCCGAAGCTGATCCCGGCCAGCCCGCGCTGGCAGTTGCTGATGGAATAGAACACCGCGGTGTCGGCCTCGCGCACATCGACCAGCGGGGCCTTGGGATCGAGCAGCCGCTGCACCGAATCCGCCAGCCCCCGCACCAGTGCCACCTCAACGAAGATCAGCGGCTCGGCCGGCATGCGCGGGTGGAAGAAGGCGTAGCAGCGGCGGTCGGAATCGAGCCGGTTCTTGAGGTCGCGCCACGACCGCACGCCGTGCACCGCCTCGTAGCCGGCCAGCTTCTCGAGCAGCGCGGCGGGACTGTTCCAGTCGATCGCGCGCAGTTCGAGGAAGCCGACATCGAACCAGCTGGCCAGCAGTGACCGCAGATCGCTCTCCAGAGCCGCCAGCAGCGGGTCGCCCCCGGTCATCGCCGCGAGTTCCGCGCGCAGATCGACCAGGAACTTCATGCCGTCCGGGATCGCGGTGAATTGCGTCAGCAGCCGCGCCCGCGGCGGCTCCAGCGCCCGGCGCAGGCGCGTCTTGGCCGCGGCGCGCGCCGCCGGGTCGGCCGCCTCGCGCACCGCCTCATAGGCGGCGGCGACCGCCCCGGCGTCGGAATCGAAGCCCGCCAGCGTCACCAGGAACGCCCGGCGGCCGTCGGCGTCCAGCGTCAGATAGGTCTGGGCGAGCTTGGCGGCACGGTTGCGGGCGCTCACTTCGCCGCCGCGGCCGGCGAGACAGGCGCGCATCTGCGCCTCGATGCTGTCGTCTTCCTCCCGCCCGACGCTCTGCGCCATGTCGCGCCAGACGCCGGCGATGCGGCGCAGCGCCCGGTCGAACAGGCCGCTGGCGGGGCCGGCGGCGGGCGGGGCGGTGGGAACCGGGATCGTCTCGCTCATGTCAGCACATCCTGGAATGCCTTCGGCAGCGCCGGGGCAAGATCTTCGGCGATCAGGCCGGGGCCGGCATGGCAGGCGGCACGCCCGTGCAGCCAGGCGCCGGCGCAGGCAGCGTGCCACGGCTCCATGCCCGCTGCCAGCAGCGCCGCGATCAGCCCGGCCAGCGTATCGCCGGCGCCGGCGGTGGCGAGCCAGGGCGGGGCCGAATCATTGATCGCGGCCCGTCCGTCCGGTGCCGCGATGATGGTATCGGCGCCTTTCAGCAGCACCACCGCGCCGGTCAGCGCCGCCGCTTGCCGCACCGCGGCCAGCCGGTCGCTGCCGGGCGGACCGAACGCGCGGGCGAACTCCGCCGCATGCGGTGTCAGCACGGTGGCGCCGCGCAGGCGCGCCGGGGCACCGGCGCAGACCGTCAGCGCATCGGCATCGACCACCACCCGCCGCCCGGCGCCGAGCAGCACCGGGAGCGCCGCCGCGGCCGTCGCCACACCAAGGCCGGGGCCGCAGACCCAGGCGTTGCGCCGCGAATCTTCCAGCAGTTCGGTCAGCGGACGGTCATCGACGATGGTCCCCGGCTCGGCCGCACGGTACAGGTCGGCGCCGCGTTCGGCGGCGATCGTTACCATCCCCGCCCCGCCCCGCCGCGCCGCCAGCGCCGCCAGCCGCGCCGCCCCGGTCATCGCCGGGCCGCCCAGCACGGTGACATGGCCGCGGCTGTATTTGTGCCCCTCCGGCGCCGGCACCGGCAGGCGCCACAGCGCCGGCAGGTTGTGAAAGGTGCGCACCGCCCCCGGTTGCAGCGCCGCCTCGGGCAGGCCGATATCGGCCAGCACCACCTCCCCGCACAGGGTCCGGCCGGGCAGCAGCAGATGGCCCGGCTTGCGGCGGAAGAACGTCACCGTCAGCGCCGCCTGCGGAGCGAAGCCGCGCACCGCGCCGGTCGCGCCGTCGAGCCCGCTCGGCACATCGACCGCCACCACCCGGCCCGCCGCCCGCAACACCGACGCTGCGCGATCGTCGAGATCGCGCGTCAGGCCCGCGCCGAACACCGCGTCGATCACCAGTGACGCGCGTGCCACCTCGGCGGCAGCGAACGGCACGCCCGGGCCGGACCAGCGCCGGGCCGCCTGCGCCGCCGCCCCGCCCGGCGGCGCCACGGCCGCGACCGCGACCGGCCAGCCGGCAAGCTGCAAATGCCGGGCGGCGACATAGCCATCGCCGCCATTGTTGCCCGGCCCGCACAGCACCAGCGTCCGGCACGGTGCAAAGCGCCGCCGCACTTCGCGCGCCACCGCCCGGCCGGCATTCTCCATCAGCCATGCGACCGGCCGGCCCAGCGCCACGGCGGCACGGTCCGCCGCGGCCATTTCGGCCGGGGTGAGCAGGGCACAGGTCACCGGATCGGGCACGCCCCCTTCTACACCGCCCGCCGCCGCAGCGGGAGGGGTGGCGCCCGGCTCGCGGGATGAGGGAGACTTGCAGCGATGAGGCGCGGCGCGTGTAGGATGGGCGCATGGCGGTCATCATCACGGTTGCGCAGCAGAAGGGCGGCGCCGGCAAAACGACGCTGGCGGCGAACCTCGCGGCCGCGCTGGCAGCCGAGCGGCGCGTCGCCGTGCTCGACATCGACCCGCAGCGCAGCCTGGCGCGCTGGCATGCCCTGCGCGCGGCACAGAGCGGCGCGGTGCCGCTGGCCCTGTCGGACGCCGCCGGCTGGCGGCTGGCCGGCGAGCTCGACCGCCTGCGGCAGGGCCATGACATTCTCCTCATCGACAGCCCGCCACAGATCGCGACCGAGTCGCGCATCGCGGTGCGCGCCGCCGACCTCGTGCTGGTGCCCCTGCAACCGAGCCCGCCCGACCTGTGGGCGGCCGAAGGCACGCTCGCGCTCGCGGCGGCCGAGCGCCGGCCGGCCAGGCTGCTGTTCAATCGCGCACCGGCAGCGGGCCGGCTGCGTGCCGAGGTCGCGGCGGAGGTCGCGCGCCGCGGCTGGCCGCTGCTCGCCGCCGCTCTCGGCAACCGCGCAGCCATTGCCGCGGCCTTTGCGCGCGGCCTCGGCATCACCGAAACCGCCCCGAAATCGGTCGCCGCGGCCGAACTGCGCGCCGTGCTGGCGGAGGTCGGACGCCTCCTGCGGTAGTCGTGCCGACCGCGGGTTTCGCCCGGTCACGACAGCGACCCGCCGGTGGCGCTCGGCCGGAAAGTACCGCAGTTGGAGGAGCAGTGTGCCTCGGGTGGCAATTCGGCCAGTCTGCGTTCGGGCGTCGATGCGCCGAAGCCGGACTTTCGTTATCAGCGACCGCCAGAGCGGATTTGCTTGCGGCGTCTTGCAGAGGAATTTCACAGAAAGCGTGGCTGCAGAAATAATTATCGAAAGCAACATCTAAAATGAAACTTAGTATGCAAAATGAACAAATAATTCGACGATTTCATTAAATTGATACTATAATATTACAATTTCCATAATCATAATCCTTTATCATTGCGTATATCATTTCATTCGTCATTTCGGCCCGCATAATCGTGCTTTTCGGCGTCTGCACGGCAATTTGATTGCCGTTCGACTTCGCACTTTCCAGCGGCATGCTAAATCCCAGGACTGTGGCCAATGGGGAGACACTTCCATGGCAGTGTTGGACGACATGTTCGAAGGCGGCTTCGGTACCGGTGTGGTTGCTGCTATCGGCGTTGCCATACTCGCGCCGGTGGCCAGGCCGGTTCTCCGCTCGGCGGCGAAGTGGGCCATCCGAGGCGGCGTAATGGCGTATGACTACGGCCGCCAACAGATGGCGGAACTGGGCGAAATGGCCGGCGACCTGGCCGCCGAAAGCCGGGCCGAAGCAAGCGCCGCCGGCAGCCACGCGACCGCACCCAAAGGGCCCAAGCCCAGTTAGCCGGGCCGACCGGCGGACGGGACGGTGCCGAGCGACAACGCTGCCCCGGCTGCCTCAGCCGGCTCCGATCGCCAGGCCACGGTCAGTATCGTTCATGCGGCGATACCCGGCCGTGTGCGCCTGCATGTGCATGGCCTGCGGCGCTCGGCCGCGCTGAAGGACCGCCTGATCCGGGGATTGGCCCGCTGGGGAGATATCCACGGCGCGTGGCCGAATACCGATACCGGGAACGTCCTGCTGCTGTACGACCCCGCCGTGGGGCCGGGCGACATCCTCAAACGCGTTGCCCGCCTGACGCTGGCGGGTGCCGAAGAGGCGACCGAGTCACTGCGCGATATGGCCTGGCATGAATGGAAGGCCCAGGACGTTGCTGCGGAACTGGGCACCTCGCTTGAGTACGGATTGGGCGGCGATACGGCGGATCACCGCCTGGCAGTATCGGGTCCCAATCGCATCGCGCCGCGGCCTGGCCGTTCGCCCTTCGCAATCGCGGCGGCGCAGGTACGGTCGCTGCCGGTCGCTCTGCTGGCGGCCGCGGGCCTGGCGTCGCTGGTGACCGGCGGATTGCTCGACGCGGTGGCCATCTTCGGCGTGATCGGCCTGAATGCCGCGATTGGCTATGGCGTCGAAAGCCGTTCGGAGCGGACGATCCGGCTGCTGGGCAGCCCGCCCGTGTCCACCGCCTGGGCGATGCGGGACGGGACGCGGCAGAAGATCGCCGTGGACCGCATCGTACCCGGCGAACTTCTGCTCCTGTCCCGTGGCGACACGGTTCCGGCCGACGCGCGACTCACTCGTGCGCATGAGCTTTTCGTCGATGAGGCGATGTTGACAGGGGAAAGCCTGCCCGTGCGCAAGCAGGCGGATCGGGTAACGGCCGAATCGCACGGGCTCGGCGATCGTCACAACATGGTCTATCGCGGCACCGTCGTGACCGGCGGCACCGGAATGGCGATCGTGGTTGCAACCGGCGCGCAAACCGAAACCGGCCGGATCCAGCGGCTTCTGCACACGTCCTCGCGCCCGCCGACGCCGATGGAGCGCGAGCTGCACCAGCTCGGGCGACGATTGACCTGGCTCTCGCTCGGGTTGGCCGGCATGGCCGCCGGGATCGGTGTTCTGCGCGGGCTGGCCGTTGCCCCCGTGCTGCGCGTCACGGCAGCTCTGGCAATCGCGGCAATCCCCGAGGGCCTCTCCATCGTCGCAAGCACGACGCTGGCGCGCAGCGTCGAGCAGATGCGCCGGGTCGGGGTTCTGGTGCGGCGGCTCGACGCAGTGGAAACCCTCGGCGCGGTGCAGGTGCTGTGCTTCGACAAGACCGGCACCCTGACCTTCAACCGGATGGAAACCGCCGCGGTGGCGCTGTCCGCCGATGGGCACGAAATGCGGCCGTCGGCGCTTCGCTCGCCGGACGATGACCCGGTTCTACGCAGGCTTCTGGAAATCGCCGTGCTGTGCAGCGAAGTCGGTATCGACCCGAGGGACGGCCGGCTGAGCGGATCGGAGACGGAAACCGCCCTGGTACGGCTGGCGCAGGACCGCGGCGCGGACCCGGCAGAGCTTCGCCGGCGGCTTCCGATGACGGCAATCCGCCAGCGCAGCGAGGCGTACCGCTTCATGGCAACCACGCACAGTCTGCCGGATGGCGCTACTCTGACCGCGGTGAAAGGCGACCCGATGGAGGTGCTCGCCCTGTGCGACCGGTGGATGCAGGGGAGCGAGATCCTGTTGCTCCGGCCGGGCGATCGTGAAACCGCGCAGCAGGCGAATGCGGCGATGGCCGGCCGGGCGCTGCGCGTCCTGGGGTTTGCGTTCCGCCTCGACCGGAACGGCGAGACCGACCTGCGTAACCTGATATGGGTGGGTCTGGTGGGGCTTGCTGACGAAGTGCGGCCCAGCGCCGAACCGCTGATGCACAGCCTGCGGCAGGCGGGCATCCACCCGCTTGTGCTGACCGGCGATCAGGTGGCCACCGCCCAGGCCGTGGCCGACCGGCTGGGGCTGAACGGTCACGGCCGATCGGTGGTGGTGGACTCGAGCGAACTCTCCGGGATGGCGCCCGATATGATCGCCGCGGCGGCACGGCGCGCGCACGTGTTCGCGCGGGTCAGCCCCGCTGAGAAGCTGCGCATTGTGCAGGCACTGCAAAGCGCCGGTGCGGTGACCGGCATGATCGGCGACGGCTTCAATGACAGCCTGGCGCTGAAGGCGGCGAATGTCGGTGTGGCGATCGGCAATGGCGGCGCGGAAGCGGCGCGCGATGCCGCGCAGATCGTCCTGCAGACCGACGACCTGGGCGCCATTGTTGCAGCCATCGCGCAGGGCAGGGCGGCGCACGCCAATGTGCGGCGAGCGACCGGGTACCTGGTCGGCACCAATCTCAGCGAGATCGGCTATGTGATGGCAGGGACCGCCGTCGGCATTGCCGAACCGCTGAGTGCCGCGCAACTTCTTTGGATCAACATTGTCTCCGATGTGCTCCCCGGTGTCGGTCTGTCCGCTGAACCGCCGCATTCGCTTGCCATGCGGCGCCCCCCGCGCTCCCGCGAGGAGACGGTCCTGGGCGGCGCCGACATGCCACGGCTCGCGGTTGAAGGTGGCATCATCACCCTTGGCGCCCTGGCCAGCACAGGCTGGGGCCTGCTGCGCTTCGGCCCTGGCACACAGGCACGCATGATGGGGTTTGGCAGCCTGGTGCTTGGCCAATTGCTGCACACGCTGAACCGGCGCGAGGTGAACCGGCGGTCCGGAAACCGGGTGCTGGTCGGGGCACTGGCGTTGTCGTTCGGCGCACAGGCGGTCGCGCTGCTGCTGCCTGGGCTGCGCGGCGTGCTGGGCATCGCGCCGCTCGGCCTGGCCGAGGTGGCGGTAACCGTTGCCGGCGGTGTGTTCTCCTTCGCCGCCAACCGTATGTTGCGGACCGATCACTCCGCGGCCTTCAGCGGCGCTTCCGGCTCCGACTCCGACGCTCTTTCGACAGCGAGTTCAACCTGGGCCTCGGCGACCAGGTCACTCACCGTTTCAGCCATTTCCGCGGCGCGCTCGCGCACCACGCCATAGGCCAGCATCCCCTGCTTGACCGCGCCTCTCATCGCCGGCCGGCCCCAGCGCGACAATGCCGGCCGCCATACCGGCGCCAGAGCGGCCGCCGCGGCGCTGACGACAATACCCGTGAGCACTCCGCCTGCGTATGTCCGTGCCATCGCCCGCGTTCCTTCGGTTGGTGTTACTTGCCGCGCTTTGGTCGCTCATCTTAGTGTGGCCCAAGCGAACCATCATGCGAAGTGCAATCGAAGCCGACTGACCGGAATGGGATCACGTCCGATGGCAGAGCCGGCCGGCAGCCCGCCGATCGCTTTCGTGGCGCATTCGGTGCCGCACCGGACCCGTCTGCGTATCCCCGGCTGGCGCCATCAGCCCTTGCAATTCGCGCAGCTTGCCGAACGCCTGTTGGCGCATCCGCAGGTACGCCAGGTGACCGTCAATGCGGGTACCGGCAGCGTGCTGGTGCGACACGATGATGTGATCGGTGCGATTGCAGCCGACCTTGGCGATATCATCCGCATCGTGTCGGAGCCGGCGGGATCACCAGGCCGGGCCGCATCGCGCTCGCTGCCGCTTGCGCCGGTAAGCGGACTTCAGGTCGCCGCGGCCGGCTGCCTCGCACTCGGGGCGTGGCAACTGCGGCGTGGGCGGCTGCTGGGCACCACCTCCGAAAGCCTGTGGCATGCCTACACGGCATGGCGCCGCTTCCAGATGCCCGGCCTGGCGGCCGCGCTGCTGGGCAGCGGCATCGTGCAGGCCGCGCGCGGGGAAATCCTGTCGCCTGCGGTTTCGCTGCTGTTCTACGCGATGAGCCTGCGTGCGGCGGGCAGGCGGGAATCCGGGTCGAAGCCGGCATGAGGCGGCAGGCGCATGCCGCGGGCCGTCACTGCCGTTCCGGTCCGGATCGCATCTTCGGCACGCCGGGCACGGCTGACGGCCTTCGGCGGCTACAGAACAGCCGACAACATGGCTTGCGCGGCATGCGCCAGCAGTTTCTGCATCACGGCTTCAATCATGGATTGAAGCAGCGGGCAGTGCGCGTTGGAGGCACGGTACGGCGTGGGTGGCAGGCCAAGCGCGCGCAGGATGCCATTTCGGCTCTCCGGCGCGCCATCGTGGAACACGACCACGCTTCCTGAAGCGCGCCGGATCTCGACGTCGGTCACCCCCAGGCACGCGAGCAGATGCTGGCGCAAGGCGGCAGCGTGCCTGCAATCGGTTCTGAGGGCCGGGGCAACCAGCCGCAGACGGCGCGGTATCTCGTGGGCAATGGTAAACATCGGCAATCGCAGGGAAGAACGATGGCCCTCATTCTGCCGCCGGCCGGTTACGGCAGAATGCCATTGCGGTGACAGTCCTGTGAATTCGCTGGAGGCAAAGCTTGCGGAAGCTGAATGAGGAAGAGGCTCTGGGCGTCGTCATGGCGTCCATCCGACATCTATTTCCGCTGGTGTCAGCACGACAGTCGCGCGAACTGGCACGCACCGTCATCAGGGACCTGGCTTGCCGGGGCGTGGTGCTGGCGACGGAGGGTGCGCCCGTCACTGGCGGCGATCCGGGTTGCTGATCGACGTGATCCCCTGGACAGGTCATCTGCTCTGGAGCCTCTGCACTCCGCGGGACGCCGGAGATGGGTGCGAAGCCACAGATGCGTATTAGCACCGAATTCTGTTTCCGGCGACCGCGCGGATCTGCCCGACGGCCCGGCCTGGGCCGGAACCGGCCGCCGCCGCAACATTCCCTGACCTCCATAGCCAGTTATCAGCCCGCGCCACCGCTTGCGCCCGCGGCGCCGGACGTGGAAGCTGGCGGGGAAAGGAAGGATCGCCATGCCGCCCGCTTTCCGCATCTTCATCGACGGTGAGGCCGGCACCACCGGCCTCGGCATCCGCAACCGCCTCGCGGCAATGCCGGGGGTGTCACTGCTCACGCTGTCGGCCGAGCGCCGTAAGGATCCGGCGGCGCGGCGGGACGCGATGGCGGCGTGCGATCTCGCCGTGCTCTGCCTGCCCGACGCCGCCGCCCGGGAATCGGTGGCGCTGGCCGAGAGTATCGGCAGCGCCGCTCCGCGCCTGCTCGACGCCAGCACCGCGCACCGCGTCGCGCTTGGCTGGACCTACGGCTTTGCTGAACTGGCCGAGGGGCAGGCGGCGCGCATCGCCGCCGCCCGGCGGGTCGCCAACCCCGGCTGCTACGCGACCGGCGCGATCGCACTGCTGCGCCCGCTGGTCGATGCCGGCCTGCTCGGCCCCGATCAGCCGCTGACCATCAGCGCGGTCAGCGGCTATTCCGGCGGCGGCCGTGCCATGATCGAGGCGCATGAGGCAGCGGGCGGACCGGCGCTGGAACTCTATGCCCTCGCGCTCACCCACAAGCATCTGCCGGAGATCACCCGCCACGCCCGGCTCGACCGCCCGCCCGTGTTCGTCCCCTCGGTCGGGCATTTCCGGCAGGGCATGCTGGTCCTGGTGCCGCTGCACCTGGATGCGCTGACCGGCCGGCCGGGGGCGGACGACCTGCACGCCGTGCTGGCGGCGCACTACCGCGGCGCGGCCCAGGTCCGCGTGCTGCCGCCCACCGCCGACGGGCGGCTCGACGCCGAGGGGCTGCGCGGCTCCGACCTGATGGACCTGCGCGTGTTCGGCAATGCCGCGGCGCGCCAGGCGGTGCTGGTGGCGCAGCTCGACAATCTGGGCAAGGGCGCCTCGGGGGCGGCGGTGCAGAACATCGCCCTGATGCTCGGCCTGCACGCCCCGGCGACGGCGGAGGCGGCGCATGCATGACGGCCCGCTCTACGCCCTCGACGGCGTGGCGCCGCTGATCGCGCCCGATGCCTTCATCGCGCCGAGTGCCGCGATCATCGGCAACGTCACCATCGGCGCCGGCAGCAGCGTGTGGTTCCACTGCGTCCTGCGCGGCGACACGGCGCCGATCCGCGTCGGCCAGCGGACCAACATCCAGGACGGCAGCATCGTCCACGTCACCGGCGGCGACCTGCCGACCGTGATCGGCGACGACGTGACGATCGGCCACGCCGCCATCGTGCATGCCTGCACGCTCGAACATCACGCCTTCGTCGCGATGGCGGCGACGGTGCTGGACGGGGCGGTGATCGAGCAGGGCGGGGTGCTGGCGGCGGGCGCGGTGCTGCCGCCGGGCAAGCGGATCGGCCGCAACGAATTATGGCAGGGCACGCCGGCGCGCCTCGTGCGCGTCCTGTCGGAGGCCGAACGCGCCCGCTTCGCTGCCACAGGGCCCCACTATGTCGCCATGGCGGCCCGCTTCCGTGCCGGGCTGCGGCCGGTCGAAGGGTAAGGACCGGCCCTCCCGCCCTCGGGATACCGGAATGACCGGAGGAACGGGTCGGCCACGCAATTCGTTAAAGAAATATTTCCTGAGATCATCGAAGTTTCCTTTTTCCGCAATTATCCTAAAAAAGAAAATACTATCCGAAATGCAATTCGTAAGTGCCAATATATGTCGGGAGAGACAATATATCCATATGATATGTCCGCAACGTCGCCGGACTCAGCCTTCCGCCGCCGGCAGCGCCCCGGCATAAAGATCCGCCAGGGGCAGTTCGACGCCGATTTCCGGCATCGCCAGCACGGCGGCGCCCGTCAGCAGGTGGCCAACCCAGTCATCGCCCACGCGAGCGAACACCGTCGCCGCGATCTCGTCCTGCTCCGGCATGACATAGCGGCGGATCGAGGGGGTGGCGCGATATTCCCCGTTCTTCGCCACGCGGTCGGCGCGGCCGGTACCTGGCGACAGCACTTCGAAGACCACCACCGGGTCCGGCACGATGTCGCTGCCGAGTGCGACCGGCGCGCATGTGACCACGGCATCGGGATAGCGCACGCGGCCGTTCACCAGGATTTTCACGTCGCCGCGGAAGGCGCGGCAGGGGCCGGTGCCGAGGCGCGCACGCAGAGCCTCGGCAAGATTCGTCGCGATCACCGAATGCGCGATCGCACCGCCGGTCATCGCCAGCGCGCGGCGGCCGTCGAATTCCCACCGCAGGTCCTGCGCACGCTCCCAGGCCAGGAAGTCCCCGACCGTCATCGCCGGGTGCAGGACCGCGCTCATGGGACCACCTCCGGCCCGGCCGATCCCCCCCGCGCCACCAGGCGTTCCAGCCAGTGGATGTCGTACTCGCCGGCGCGGAATGCTTCGTCGGCGACGATGCGCTGGTGCAGCGGCAGCGTCGTGCGGATGCCGACGATCGCGAATTCGGCAAGGCTGCGCTCCATCCGCGCGATCGCCTGCGCGCGCGTCGGCGCATGCACGATCAGCTTCGCCACCAGGCTGTCGTAGAACGGCGGCACGCGATAGCCGGCATAGAGCGCCGAATCGACCCGCACCCCGAACCCGCCCGGCGCATGATAGGCGGTGACCAGGCCGGGCGTGGGCAGGAAACTCTCCGGATCCTCGGCGGTGATGCGGCACTCGATCGCGTGGCCGGAAAATCCGATGTCCTGCTGCGCATAGCCGAGACGCTCGCCGGCGGCGAGGCGGATCTGCTCGCGCACCAGATCGACGCCGCACACCAGCTCGGTCACCGGATGCTCGACCTGAAGGCGCGTGTTCATCTCGATGAAGGCGAACTGCCCGTCCTGATACAGAAACTCCAGCGTCCCGGCATTGCGGTAGCCGAGCCGGGCGAGGGCGGCGGTGACGGTGGCGCCGAGCCGCGCCCGCTCGGCCGCCGACAGCGCCGGGCAGCCGGCCTCCTCCAGCAGCTTCTGATGGCGGCGTTGCAGGCTGCAATCGCGCTCCCCGAAATGCACCACGCCGCCCTCGCCGTCGGCCAGCACCTGCAATTCGACGTGGCGCGGCCGGTCGAGATATTTCTCGACATACACCGCCTCGCTGCCGAACGCCGCGCGCGCCTCGGCGCGGGCGACGCGGAACGCCTCCTCCAGCCCGGCGGCGTCGCCCGCGACCTTCATGCCGCGCCCGCCGCCGCCCGCCGCCGCCTTCACCAGCACCGGATAGCCGATGCGCGCCGCCACCCGCCGCGCCTCCTCGACATCGGCGACTTCGCCGTCGGAGCCGGGGACGAGCGGCACGCCGAGCGAGGCCATCGCCGCCTTGGCCGCGATCTTGTCGCCCATCATGCGGATGTGTTCGGGTGTCGGACCGATGAAGGTGATGCCATGCGCCTCCACCATGTCGGCAAAGGCGGCGTTTTCCGAAAGAAACCCATAGCCGGGATGGATCGCATCGGCGCCGGTGATGATGGCGGCGGAAAGGATCGCCGCGGCGTTCAGATAGCTGTCACGCGCCGCCGGCGGCCCGATGCACACGCTCTCGTCGGCAAGGCGGACATGCATCGCCTCGGCATCCGCGGTGGAATGCACGGCGACCGAGGGTATGCCCATCTCGCGGCAGGCGCGCTGGATGCGCAGCGCGATTTCGCCGCGGTTGGCGATCAGAACCTTCTGCAGGCGCCCGGCCACGCTGGCGTTACTCCAGGATCAGCAGCGGTTCGCCATATTCCACCGGCGCACCCGAGGCGATGAGGATGCGCGTGACGGTACCGGATTTCGGTGCCTTGATCTGGTTGAACGTCTTCATCGCCTCAATCAGCAGCAGCGTCTGCCCGGCCGCCACGGTCTGGCCGATGGCGACGAACGGCGTCGCCCCCGGCTCGGGCGCCAGGAAGGCGATCCCGACCATCGGGCTGAGCACCGCTCCCGGGTGATGCGCCAGGTCTTCCGCGATCGGCGGCGGCCCCGCGGCGGCCGGCACCGCGACTGGTACCGCCACTGGCGCCGGTGCGGCGGCGGGGGCGAGCGCGGCAGGGGCGGCGCGAGCGACGCGGATGCGTCCGTCCTTGCCCTCGATCTCGATCTCGGTCAGGCCGGTATCGGCAAGGATGGTGGCGAGCGTGCGTACCGCCGCGGCGTCGAACGGAACCGCCATCACGCCCCCTCCTCCAGCAGGTCGGCGATCGCGGTCAGCGCCAGCGCATAGCCGCGGATGCCGAGGCCGCAGATCACGCCGGTCGCGGCCTGCGACACATAGGAATGGTGACGGTAAGGTTCGCGCTGGTGGATGTTGGAGATGTGGACCTCGATCACCGGCAGTTCGACCGCCTTCAGGGCATCGAGCAGCGCGATCGAGGTATGCGAATAGCCGGCCGGGTTGATGACGATGCCGCTGGCGCGCCCGCGGCATTCATGCACCCAGGAAATCAGCTCCCCCTCGCCGTTGGTCTGGCGGAAGTCGATCGCGAGGCCCAGCCGCTCGGCGGTTTCGGCGCACAGCGCCTCCACGTCGTCGAGCGTGGCGCGGCCGTAGATCTCCGGCTGGCGCAGGCCCAGCATGTTCAGGTTGGGGCCGTTGAGAACCGCGACCAGCGGCAACTGCGCGGATTGCTGCATGGCAGCGGCGTAGCACGCTGGGCGGGGCAGGACAATCAGTGTCGCGCCCGCGCCCGGCCACGCTTGCCGCGTCCCTGCGCCGTCCCCATACTGGCGCCATGAGCACTGGCGCCATGCGCGAACGGCTGGAAGTGGTGCTGAACGGCGAACGGCGCGCCCTGCCCGGCCCGGCGACGGTGGCCGTGCTGCTGGCCGAAATCGGGCTCGATGCCCGCAAGGTCGCGGTGGAGCGCAACGAGGAGATCGTGCCGCGCTCGGCCTATGGCGCCACCTGGCTCGCCAGCGGCGATGCGCTCGAAATCGTGCATTTCATCGGAGGGGGCTGACATGGACACCCCGATTCTCGCCGACGCGGACGACACCTGGACGGTGGCCGGCCGCCGCTTCCGCTCCCGCCTCGTGGTCGGCACCGGCAAATACAAATCGCTGGAGGAGACCGCCGCGGCGATCGAGGCGAGCGGGGCGGAGATGGTCACGGTCGCGGTGCGCCGCGTCAATCTCTCCGACCCCGGCGCGCCGATGCTGCAGGATTACGTCGATCCGAAGCGCTACACCTATCTGCCCAACACCGCCGGCTGTCACACGGCGAAGGACGCCGTGCGCACGCTGCGGCTGGCGCGGGAGGCGGGCGGATGGTCGCTCGTGAAGCTGGAGGTGCTTGGACCGCCGCCGCATCTCTATCCCGACATGGCGGCGACGTTCGAGGCAGCGGAGGCGCTGCTGCGTGACGGGTTCGAGGTGATGGTCTACTGCGCCGACGACCCGGTGGCGGCGAAGCGGCTGGAGGAAATGGGCTGTGCCGCGATCATGCCGCTCGGCGCGCCGATCGGCTCCGGCCTCGGCCTGCAGAACCCGGCCATGCTGTCGATCCTGATCGGGCAGGCGCGCGTCCCGGTACTGGTCGATGCCGGCGTCGGCACCGCCTCTGACGCTGCCATCGCAATGGAATTGGGCTGCGATGCGGTGCTGCTCAACTCCGCCCTCGCCCATGCCGGCGATCCGGTGCGCATGGCGCGCGCGATGCGGCTGGCGGTGCAAGCCGGGCGGCTTGCCCATCTCGCCGGGCGCATGCCCCGGCGCATGGGCGCCGACCCGTCGAGCCCGCTCACCGGCCTGATCCGTTAAGCCCCGATCCGGCCCCCATCCGTCCAGGCACGCACCTGATCGGACAAGCAAGGGGCCGGCGGCGGGCGGGCGGCTTGCTCAGGCCGCTTTGGCGGTCTGCGCGGCCTTGCGGTTCAGTTCGCTGTTGGCGACCTCGGTCAGCAGCGCGTCGGCCTTCTTCTCCTCCGCGAGCGTCTCCTCCAGCAGCTTGACCGGCTCGTTCATGCCGCAGGCGCGCAGCCACGCGATCAGCGTGCCGTAGCGCGCCATCTCGTAGTGCTCGACCGCCTGCGCATTGGCGGCGAGCGCCGCGTCCAGCACCGGACCCTTCTCGAACTCGCCGACGAACTCGTCGCCTTCCTCGATGATGCCGTTGATCGCCTCGCAGGTCTGGCCGCGGGCGCGGCGGCCCATGTGCTCGAACACCTGTTGCAGGCGCTCGACATGGTGTTCGGTCTCCTCGCGGTGCCTGGTGAAGCCCTGCTTCAGCGTCTCGTTCTCCGCCGCCTTCGCCATCTTCGGCAGCGCCTTCAGGATCTGCCGCTCGGCATAGTAGATGTCCTGGAGCATGTTCAGGCAGGCATCGTTGATCGTTTTCATGGCAGCCTCTCCTCTGGCTCGGTCGCCGCCTGCGCGAACGGGATGGCCGGGTCCGGGGTTGCGGGGGTGCGGTGAATTTCCGAGGCTTGTCGCGGCGCGCGCGGCTCCCCATGCTGCATGAACTTTTGGAGAGGATCGCCCGTGCTCGCTGCCCTGCTCGCCCCTGCGCTCGCCCGCCGCCATGTCCATTACGGCTGGGCGGTGGTGGGCGTCACCTTCCTGGTCATGCTGGCGACCGCCGCGGCGATGGGCATGCCGGGGGTCTTGATCCGTCCGCTCACCGCCGAGTTCGGCTGGAGCACGGCCGACATCTCCGGCGCGCTGGCGCTGCGCCTCGCCCTTTACGGCGCGATCGCGCCGTTCGCCGCCGCCCTGCTCGCCCGCTACGGGCTGCGCAGCGTCGTCACCGTTGCCATGCTGCTGATCGTCGCCGGCTTGGCGCTTGCCACCCGGATCACGGCGCTGTGGCAGCTCTGGCTGTGCTGGGGCGTGCTGGTCGGGATCGGCACCGGGCTGACCGCGATGGTGCTGGGCGCGACCGTCGCGACGCGCTGGTTTACCGCCCGCCGCGGTCTCGTCACCGGCCTGCTGACCGCAAGCAGCGCCACCGGCTCGCTCGCCTTCCTGCCGCTCGCCGCCTGGCTCGCCGCGCATGACGGGTGGCGGGTGGCGCTGCTGCCGGCCACCCTGGCCTGCCTTGCCGCCGGGGCGCTGATGGTGCTGATCGGGCGGGACCATCCGGCGGAGCTCGGCCTGCCCTCGTTCGGGGAGCAGACGGTGGCGGCGCGGCCTGCCGGCGCCGGCGCCGGGGCGGCGCGGCTTGCGCTCGCGACCCTGGGGCAGGCGGCGCGCACGCGGGCGTTCTGGCTGCTGTTCGGCACCTTCTTCGTCTGCGGCCTGTCCACCAACGGGCTGGTGGGGACGCATTTCATCCCGCTCTGCCAGGATTTCGGCATGGCAGAGGTGGCGGCGGCCGGGGTGCTGGCGATGATGGGGGCGTTCGATTTCGTCGGCACCATCGGCTCCGGCTGGCTGTCGGACCGGGTCGATGCGCGCCTGCTGCTGTTCGCCTATTACGGGCTGCGCGGGCTATCGCTGCTGGCGCTGCCGTTCTCCAGCTTCACGGTCTACGGCCTGTCGCTGTTCGCGGCGTTCTACGGCCTTGACTGGATCGCGACGGTGCCGCCGACGGTGCGGCTGTGCGCCCAGATTTTCGGGCGGGAGCGGGCGGCACTGGTGTTCGGCTGGGTGTTCGCCGGCCACCAGCTCGGCGCCGCGGTGGCGGCGATCGGCGGCGGCCTGTCGCGTGACCTGCTGGCGAGCTACGTGCCGGCGTTCATGACCTCGGGCGCGATCTGCCTGCTGGCCGCCGCCGCAGCCCTCGGCATCCGCGCCGCCGCGCCGCCGCCCCGCCCCGCCCGGGCCGAGGGAACCCCCGTTGCCGCCTGAGCATTGTGGCCAGCGAGGCAGGAGGACGCGATGCTGGGCTGGATCGTGGTGCTGATCGTACTGGCCGCGATCTCCGGCCTGCTCGGTTTCGGCGGCTTCGCCTATGGCGCGGGCGCCATGGCGCAGGGATTGTTCGCGGTGTTCCTGCTGCTGATCGTCATCTCAGTCATCTTCGCCGCGCTGCGGCGGCGATGACCGCCGCTACTCCACCGTCACCGATTTCGCCAGATTGCGGGGCTGGTCCACGTCCGTCCCTTTGAGCACCGCGACGTGGTAGGCCAGCAACTGCACCGGGATCGCATACAGGATCGGCGCCACGAACGGATCGACCGTCGGCAGCACCACCGTCTCGGCGGCGATGCCG
This sequence comes from Pseudomonadota bacterium, assembly GCA_021847995.1. Lineage (GTDB taxonomy): Bacteria > Pseudomonadota > Alphaproteobacteria > Acetobacterales > Acetobacteraceae > JAFKFJ01. The sequence continues at coordinate 29,657 of JAJZNE010000014.1, forward strand.
CGCAGTTTCGCCGCCCCCGCCGCGTCGCTGAACACGATCAGTTGCCCGCCCCGCGCCGCCGCCTCCTGGAGGTTGGACGCCGTCTTCTCGAACAGCGGGCCGGAGGGGGCGATCGCGATCACCGGCACCCGCTTGTCGATCAGTGCGATCGGGCCGTGCTTCATCTCCCCCGCGGCATAGCCCTCGGCGTGGATATAGCTGATCTCCTTCAGCTTCAGCGCACCCTCCAGCGCGATCGGAAAGCAGCCGCCGCGGCCGAGATAGAGCACGTCCCGCGCCTCCGCCACCCGCGCGGCGAGGCGCTGGATGTGCGTGTCATCGTCCAGCACCTCGGCGGCACGGCCCGGCACCTCCAGCAGCGAAGCCGTCGCCGCCGCCTCCGCCGACCGGCTCAGCACGCCGCGCACCCGCCCGGCGGCGAGCGCGAAGCACGCCAGCACCGCAAGCTGCGCGGTGAACGCCTTGGTGCTGGCAACCCCGATCTCCGGCCCCGCCACCGTGTCCAGCACCGCATCGCTCTCGCGCGCCATGCTGCTCTCCGGCACATTGAGCACGGACAGCGTCGCCGCTCCCTGCGCCCGCAGATAGCGCAGCGCCGCCACCGTATCGGCGGTCTCGCCCGACTGGCTGACCAGAAGGCCGAGGCTGCCGCGCTCGACCGGCGGCGCGCGGTAGCGGAACTCGCTTGCCACATCGGCATCCGTCGGCAGGCGGGCGAAATGCTCCAGCCACCAGCGCCCGACCAGCCCGGCATAGAACGCCGAGCCGCACGCGGTCAGCGTGACGCGCCGGATCGCCGCCAGATCGAACGGCAGGTCCGGCAGCACCACGGCGCGCGAGCCGGGGTTGATCATGCGGCGCAGCGTGTCGCCCAGCACCGCCGGGTGCTCGTGCAGTTCCTTTTCCATGAAGTGGCGGAAATTGCCCTTGCCGACGGCGGCCCCGGTCAGCGCGGTGCGCCGCACCGGGCGCTCCACCGGCAGGCCGCCGGCGGCGAAGAAGCGTGCACCGTCGCGCGTCACCACCGCCCAGTCGCCATCCTCCAGATAGGCGATGCGGCTGGTCAGCGGCGCCAGTGCCAGTGCGTCGCTGCCGACGAACATCTCCTCCTCCCCGAACCCGACGGCAAGCGGCGGGCCGTGGCGGGCGCCGATCATCAGCTCCGGATGGCCGGCGAACACCATCGCCAGCGCATAGGCGCCGGTGAGGCGCCGCAGCGCCGCCCCCGCTGCCTCCGCCGGCGCCATTCCCTGTTGCAGCAGCAGATCGACAAGCTGCACCACCGTTTCGGTATCGGTCTCGGTGGTGAACACCTGGCCGGCGCGCTCCAGCTCCGCGCGCAGTTCGGCGTGGTTCTCGATGATGCCGTTATGGACGACGGCGACGCGCGCGGTCGCGTGCGGATGGGCGTTGCTTTCGGTCGGCGCGCCGTGCGTCGCCCAGCGGGTATGGCCGATGCCGGTGCTGCCCGGCAGCGGCGACTGCGCCAGCACCTCGGCCAGCCCGGCGAGCTTGCCGGGGGCGCGGCGGCGCTCGATCCCATCGCCCACCACGGTGGCGAGGCCGGCGCTGTCATAGCCCCGGTATTCCAGCCGCCGCAGCGCCTCCAGCAGGATCGGCGCCGCCGCGCCGCCGCCGATCACGCCGACGATGCCGCACATCAGCCCTTCCTTCCCCGCCTGGCGCGGAACGCCGCGGCGCGGCCGGGCTGCGCCTGCTGGCGCGCTCGCCCGAACGCCATCGCATCCGCCGCCACGTCCTCGGTGATCACGCTGCCGGCGGCGACGAAGGCGCCGTCGCCGATCGCGACCGGCGCCACCAGCACCGCATCCGAGCCGATGAAGGCGCCGGCGCCGATGCGCGTGCGGTGCTTGGCGAAGCCGTCATAGTTGCAGGTGATGGTGCCGGCGCCGACATTCGTCTTCGCCCCGATCTCGGCATCGCCGAGATAGCTCAGGTGGTTGGCCTTCGCCCCCTCGCCCAGCACGGTGTTCTTCAGTTCGACGAAATTGCCGACATGGGCACCGTCCCGCACCTCCGCCCCCGGCCGCAGCCGCGCGAACGGGCCGATCACCGCCGCTTCGCCGATGCGGCAGCCGGTGAGATGGCAGAACGCCAGGATCTCGGCACCCCGGCCGACGGTGACGCCGGGTCCGAACACCACATTCGGCCCGACCGTCACGTCGGGGGAAAGCCGGGTGTCGTAGGACAGGAAAACGGTGTCCGGCGCGATCAGCGTTGCCCCCCCCGCCATTGCCGCGCTGCGCAGCGCCGCCTGCACGAAGGCTTCCGCCGCCGCCAGCTCGGCACGCGAGTTGATGCCGCCGAGTTCCGCCGCCTCGCCCTCCACCGCCGCGACCCCCACGCCATCCGCCCGCGCCAGCGCCACCACATCGGTCAGGTAGTATTCCCCACGCGCATTGGCGCAGCCGACCCGGCGCAGCCACGCCGCCATGTCCGGCCCCGGCGCGCACAGCACGCCGGCGTTGCACAGACCGACGGCGCGTTCCGCCTCGGTCGCGTCGGCCCATTCCACGATGCGCTCGACCAGCCCGTCGCGGCCGATGACGCGGCCATACTGGCCCGGATCGGGCGGGCGCAGCGCGAGCAGCGCCAGACCGACATCGCCCTGCCGCCGCCGCGCCAGCAGCCGCCGCAGCGTCGCCGGCGTGAGCAGCGGCGTGTCGGCGTAGAGGATGGCGACATCCCCGCTGCCGAACTGCCCGGCGGCCTGCAACGCGGCATGGGCGGTGCCGCGCCGTTCGGCCTGCACCACCACCGGATGCGGCGCCGCGACGGCGGCGAGCCGCTCGCCTTCCGGCCCGACCACGACGACGATGCGGTCGAACACCGAAGCGGCGCTCTCGATCAGGTGCGCCAGCATCGGGCGGCCGGCGATCGGGTGCAGCGCCTTGGGCAGCGCCGACTTCATGCGGGTGCCAAGCCCCGCGGCCAGGATGATTGCGGTGGTGGCCATGACGCTCCGGGTAGCGGGACGGGCCGCGTCGTGTCAAAGGTCCACCGATCACTCTTGGTTTCGGGACGCAACCCATGCCCGACCGCGCCGCCCCGACCCTCCTGCTCGATCTCGACGGCACGCTGGTCGACTCCGCCCCCGATCTCGCCGCCTGCCTCAACCGGCTGCTCGCGTCGCGCGGCTTCGCGCCGCTCGCGCCCACCGCCGTCGTTGCCATGATCGGCGATGGCGTCGGGATGCTGCTGCAACGCGGCTTCGCGGCGCGTGATGCGGTGCCGGACGCGCAGGCGCTGGCGGATTTCATGGCCGATTACGCCGCCCATCTCGCCGACGCGACGCGCCCCTATCCGGGCGCCGCGGCGGCGCTGGCCAGGCTGCGCGGCGCCGGCTGGCGGCTCGGCGTCTGCACCAACAAGCCGGAAGCGCTGGCCCGTGGCGTGCTGGCGGCAACCGGGCTGCTCCCCGCCATCGCCGCGATCGGCGGCGGCGACAGTTTTCCGGTGCGCAAGCCCGATCCCGGCCATCTCCGCGCGACCCTCGCCCGTGCCGGCGGCGATCCCGCGCGGGCGGTGATGGCGGGGGACCATCGCAACGACATCCTCGCCGCCCGCGGCGCCGGCCTGCCGTCCGTGTTCGCCGCCTGGGGCTACGGCACGCCGGAGATGGCCGCCGGCGCCGACGCGATCGCCGCCGGCTTCGCCGACCTGCCCGGCCTCGTCATGCGGCTGCTTCCCTAGCCGCGGCCGATCCCACCCGCATTGCCGGGCGGCCGGGGAGCGGGCACAGTCATTCCGGCCGCCCCGTCGCGGCCGCGGGCAGGAACCGGACAGGGCAGAGATGATCACCAACAGGTACCGCTTCGTCGTCGCGCTGCTGCTGTTCGTCGCCGGCGTCATCAATTACATGGACCGCGCCGCACTCGGCATCGCAGCGCCGCTGGTGCAGAAGGATCTCGGCCTGTCGCCGTCGGCGCTCGGCACGGTGTTCAGCACCTTCTTCCTCGGCTACGCACTGTTCACCTTCGTCGGCGGGCAGTTGGCCGACCGCTTCGGGCCGCGCCGCGTCTATGCCTGGGCCGCCGCGTCGTGGTCGCTGCTGTGTGCGGCGACCGGCCTGGTCGGCGGCTTCGCCTCCCTGCTCGTGGTGCGGTTGCTGTTCGGCTTCGCCGAGGGACCGATGAACTCCACCACCAACCGCACCATCACCAACTGGTTCCCGCGCGCGGAAACCTCGCGCGCGATCGGCGTCACCTTCTCCGGCCAGACCATCGGCAGCGCGCTGGCCGCGCCCGTGGTCGGGCTGCTCGCGCTCGGCTACGGCTGGCGCATCGCCTTCTTCGTCATCGGCGCGTTCGGGCTGGTCTGGGTGCTGGTCTGGCGGCACTTCGCCAGCGACCGGCCGCAGGGCAACCCCCGCGTCGGCGCCGCCGAGCTGCGCCATATCGAGGCCGGGCGCGCCGAACAGCCGGTGCCGCCCGCAGACCGGGACCGCCCGCTGCGCGCCTTTCTGCTGCGGCCCAGCACGCTCGCCCTCGGCCTCGGCATGTTCGCAGCCAACTACACGTTCTACATCTTCCTCTCCTGGCTGCCGAGCTACCTGACCGACGCGCTGCACATCCCGCTCCGGCAGATGGCGTTCGTCGCCGCCATTCCCTGGGCCTGCGGCTTCGCCGGCTACATCCTGGGCGGCATCGTCGCCGATTTCGCCTATCGCCGCATGGCGGACCGGCTGGCCGCGCGCAAGCTCACCACCATCGCCCCACTGGCCCTGGGTGGGGTCGCGCTGCTCGCGGTCAATGCCGCGACCGGCGCCGGCATGGCGGTGACGCTGATCGCGCTCGCGGTGATGCTGCTCACCGGTTCCGTGCAATCCTGCTGGGCGACGATCCACGAACTGGTGCCGGAACGCCGGGTCGGCGGCGTCAGCGGCTTCATCCATCTGCTCAGCAACATCTCCGGCATCATCGGGCCCGGCGTCACCGGCTTGGCGGTGCAGTATCTCGGCGGCTACGCCAGCGTGTTCCTGATCGGCGCCGCGATCGCCGCCCTCGGCGCGCTGGCGATGGCGGTGTTCGTCCGCCGCCCCGAAACCGCCGCCCCCATCCTCGCGGTCGGCGCGCCCTGAGGCGCCGCCGCTACGCCGCCGCCTGCTCCGGCGCCAGCAGCGCCGCCTCCGTGTGCGCCTGCACGGTCGCGAAATCGACGCCGGCGGCGAGATCGCGCACCACCAGCCCCGCGCCCGTCACCTCGATCACGGCAAGGTCGGTGTAGATGCGCCGCACCACGCCGGAAGCGGTCAGCGGATAGCTGCAGCGGCGCACGATGCGCGGGCGTCCATCGCGCGTCGTATGCTCCATCAGCACCCACAGCCGCTGCGCGCCGACCGCGAGATCCATCGCCCCGCCGATCGCCGGCGCGGTGTCGTTCAGCGACGTGGTCCAGTTGGCCAGATCGCCGTTCTCCGCCACCTGGAACGCGCCCAGCACGCAAAGATCGAGATGCCCGCCGCGGATCATCGCGAAGCTGTCGGCATGATGGAAGAAGCTGCCGCCGCGGCGCAGGGTCACCGCCTCCTTGCCGGCATTGATCAGCCACGGATCGGCCTGCCCCGCCGGCGGCGCCGGGCCGAGGCCAAGGATGCCGTTTTCGGAATGGAACACCACCTCGCGCGAGGCCGGCACATGGTCGGCGATCAGCGTCGGCATGCCGATGCCGAGATTGACGTACCAGCCTTCGGGAATGTCGCGCGCCACGCGCGCCGCCATCGCCGTCCGGTTGCTGCCCGCGCTCATGCCCCCTCCCGCATTGCCGGCACCTCGACCACGCGATCGACGAAGATGCCGGGCGTCACCACATGTTCCGGCGCGATGTCGCCGAGCGGCAGCAGATACGCCGCCTGCACCACGGTCAGCCGCGCCGCCGTCGCCATCACCGGGTTGAAATTGCGCCCCGAGGCGCGGTAGGTCAGATTGCCCCAGCGGTCCGCCTGCCACGCCGCCACCAGCGCCACATCGCCATGGAGGGCGTGTTCCAGCACATAGGTGCGCCCGCCGATCTCCCGCGTTTCCTTCCCCTCCGCGATCACGGTGCCGGCGCCGGTTGCGGTATAGAAGGCGGGGATGCCGGCGCCGGCGGCGCGCAGCCGTTCGGCGAGCGTGCCCTGCGGCACGATCTCCAGTTCGATCCGGCCCGCCCGGTAAAGCTCCTCGAACACGGAGGGGCCGCTGCGGGCGCGCGGAAACGTGCAGACCAGGCGCCGCACCCGTCCCGCGGCGAGCAGGCGCGACAGCCCGGCATTGCCGCCGCCGGCGTTGTTCGCCACCACGGTGAGGTCGCTCGCCCCCTGTTCGACCAGTCCCTCGATCAGCGCATCCGCCTGCCCGACCGACCCGAATCCGCCGAGCAGCACCACCGCCCCGTCGGCGATGCCGTCGAGCGCGGCGGCGATCGTGGGCACCGTCCGGTCGATCATGCGCGCCTGCCGTCCATGCCGCGTCCGTCCCTGTCCACTGCCCCAGCGGACACCAGCAGCACCGCCGCGTCAACCGGCGGCGCGGGAGACGGTTTGAAGCGCGCGGGGATCGCAAATTCCGTCCCCCCGACCGCCGCTCGCAGGGCGCATAAGCGAACCGCCATGCGCCATCGCCAATCAGCAACGAATCGTAGGGCGCATAAGCGAAGCGCCATGCGCCATCGCCACGCAGCAGCAAGACGCGCCAGCATCCCCGCAACCCACGGGAGACGCCCGCACCATGCCGGATTACCGCCGCAACCGGGTTCCGGGCGGCACCTATTTCCTTACCGTCAACCTGCTTGATCGCGACAGCCGGTTGCTCACCGAGCACATCGACGCGCTTCGCACGGCGGTCCGCGCCACCGTCGCCCGCGCGCCGTTCCATATCGATGCCTGGGTGGTTCTGCCGGAGCACATGCACTGCGTCTGGACACTGCCGCCGGGCGACGCCGATTATTCCGGGCGTTGGCGGGCCGTGAAGAAGGCATTTTCCAAAGCGATCGAGCCTGGGGAACGTCGCTCTTCCGTCCGCCGCGCCCGTGGCGAGCGGGGCATCTGGCAGCGGCGCT
>JAJZNE010000089.1 GCA_021847995.1 Pseudomonadota bacterium
CAGGTGCCGCCGCTTCATGCGCTTGAGGATCAGGTCGGCGCCGGCCTGCACCGAGAGATGCAGATGCGGCATCAGCCGCGCCTCCTCCGCCAGCAGCCGCCATGTCTCGGTATCGATCGCGGCCGGATCGAGCGAGGAGAGGCGCAGTCGCGGCAGTTCCGGCACCAGCCGCAGCAGCCGCCGCACCATCTGGCCGAGCGCCGGGCGGCCCGGCAGATCGTGGCCATAGCTTGCGATATCGACGCCGGTCAGCACGATCTCCCGGCAGCCGGCGGCCAGCAGGGCGCGGGTCTGCGCCACGATGGCGCCGATCGGCACGCTGCGGCTCGGGCCGCGGCCGAACGGGATGACGCAGAAGGTGCAGCGATGGTCGCAGCCCTGCTGCACCTGCACGAAGGCCCGCCCACGCCCCGCGAATTCGGTGACCGGACGCGGCGGCGGCGCGTCCGCCACCATGATGTCGCCGACCGCGCTGCCGGCCGACGGCGCCCAGTTCTCGGCGCGCAGTTTCTCGGCATTGCCGAGTACGCGCGCAACGCCGGGCAGCGCCGCCCAGCGCGCCGGTGCGATCTGCGCGGCGCAGCCGGTGACGACGATGCGCGCGCCGGGCCGTTCGCGCTGCGCACGCCGGATCGCCTGCCGCGCCTGCCGCTCCGCCTCCGCCGTTACCGCGCAGGTGTTGACGATCACGGTATCGGTCAGCGCCGCCGCATGAAGGCGCATCACCTCGCCCTCATAGGCATTGAGGCGGCAGCCGAAGTTCAGCACCTCCACGCTCACGGCGGAAAATCCCCAAGTTCGAGGGTGCCGTGAAAGCTGATCGCAGCACCGCCCGCCATGACCACGTGGTCGTCGTCACGCCACGCGATCGTGAGCCGGCCGCCATCGACGATCACCGTGGCCCGCCGCTCCCCCAGCCCGCGCCGCGCCGCATTCACCAGCGCCGCACAGGCGCCCGAGCCGCAGGCGCGTGTCAGACCGGCGCCGCGTTCCCACACCCGCAGGCGAATCCGGTCGGGGGCGAGCACCTGCGCGATTCCGATATTGGCGCGTTCCGGGAACAGCGGGTCGTGCTCCAGCAGCGGCCCGAGTTCGGCGATCGGCACCGCCGCCACGTCGGGCACGAAGAAGGTCGCGTGCGGGTTGCCCATCGACAGTGCCGCCGGATCGGCCAGCATGCCGGCCTCGAGCGCGAGATGGAGCGTGTCGCAGGGTCGTGCCAGCGGCACGTCCTGCCAGCCCAGGCGCGGCTTCCCCATATCGACGCTGATCGTGCCGTCGGCGCCGATCGCGGCCGGCAGCACGCCGGCCAGCGTCGCGATCGCCACGCGGTCGCGCCCGGTCTCGGCGGCGAGCAGGCGGGCGACGCAGCGCGTCGCATTGCCGCAGGCACCGGCCTCCGCCCCATCGGGATTGCGGATGCGCATGAACGCATCGGCGCCGCTCCCCTCCGGCGCCCGTTCGATCACGATGAACTGGTCGCAGCCCACTCCCTCGTTGCGGTCGGCGATGGCGGCGGCGCGCCGTGGCGTCAGGCCGAGTGGCGCCGCCCGTTCGTCGAAGACGACGAAGTCGTTGCCGCTGCCGTGCATCTTGACGAAGGGGATGCGCATGACGGCGTTATATGGGCACGCGCCGTGTCGGCAACCCCCTCGGCCGGCGCGGGGCGGTGGCGTGGGGGCCGGGAAGGGGGGTGGAATGGCAGGACGGATCAGGGCGCGCCGGCATCTGCTGCGCGATGGGGCGGCGCTCGCGCTCGCCGGCGGCGCCCCTGCGGCGCTCGCCGACGATGCGCCGCCGCCGCTGGCACCGGAAATCCGGCTGGTGCCGCCGGCGGCCGAATTCACCTATGAGGCGATCGTCGAGATCGCGCCGACGATCGCGATCGGCGCCGCACCGCTCGGGACGCGCGCGATGGTGCCGATCCTCGGCGGGAAGTTCGCCGGCCCGCGCCTCAGCGGCCGGGTGCTGCCGGGCGGCGCCGACCGGCAGTTGCTGCGCCCCGACGGGGTGAAGCTGCTGGATGCGCTCTATGAATTGCAGACCGACGACGGCGCGGTCATCACCGTGCGCAACCGGGTGCTGATCGACGCGCCGCCGGGCGGCCCGCGCTACGCCTTCTCGATGCTGGACATCACGGCGCCGGAGGGGCCGCATGCCTGGCTCAACCGCGGCGTGTTCGTCGGCACGCTGCACGGACTGATGCCGCAGCGCCAGGCGGTGCTGATCCGCGTCTTCCGGGTCGTGTGACGGCGGAGCGCGTCATTCCTCGGCGACATGGTCGGCGACGAAGGCGCCCCGCTCGCCCATCGGGCGCGGCCCGCCCTCGGTCGTGTCCTCCTCGGTCTGCAATTCCAGCTCGGCGTTCAGTTCGGCGCCCAGCAGCACGACATAGGCCGTCACCCAGAACCACATCATGATGCCGGCCACCGCTCCGAGCGGGCCGTAGGTCACGTCGTAGCTGGCGAGGTCCTGGACATAGAAGCTGAACAGCACGGAGGCGATCAGCCACAGCACCGTCGCGACCAGCGAGCCGGGCGTGATCCAGTGCCAGCGCGCCGCCCGCCGCGATGGCCCGAAACGGTAGAGCAGCGACAGCGCCAGCAGCACGAAGCCGACCAGCACCGCGAAGGCGCCGAAGCGCACCAGCCCCTTGGTATAGGCCGACAGCCCCAGGAAGGAGATCACCGCCGGCAGCAGCACCAGAATCGCGAGGCCGAGGATCGCCCCCAGGATCGCCCCCAGCGTCATCAGCAGCCCGACCGCCTGGAATTTCACGAATCCCCGCTGCTCCTGCTCCTCATAGGCAAGATTGAGTGCCGACAGCAGCGATTTGGTGCCGGTCGAGGCGCTCCACAGCGTGACCGCGGTGCTGATCAACAGTGAGACGCCGAGCGTGCTGCCGGGATGGGAGACCAGGGTGCGCACCCGCTCGGCGATCAGCGCGAAGGCCGGGGCGGGCAGCAGATGGCGGATATTGTCGAGCTGCGGCTCGACGCTCTCCGGGTCGAACAGCAGGCCGTAGAGCGAGACCAGCATGCTGAGCGCCGGGAACAGCGACAGCGTCGCCCAGAAGGCGCAGCCCGACGCGATCAGCGAGCCGCGGTCGGACGCGACCTCGCGCAGCGTCCGACGCAGAACCTGCCGCCAGCCGCGCAGCGGGATATGCGTCGGCCGGCGCGCCGTTCGTCCCGGCAGCCCTGAGGGGCCACCGCCCTGCGACGGGCGGATGCCGCGGCGGCTCGGCGTGTCCCCCTGCCTGCCCGCCTGGGTGCCCGCCTGGGTGCCCGCCTGGCTCGGAGAGTGTGTCTCGGACATGACCGGGGATTCGCTCGCTCCATGCCGGCTGCGGTTGCCAACGCAGGCCACGGCGGCGCGGTTGCCGCCGGCGCAACCCAGGGACCGGTGGTCGAGGGAAAACTTTGCGCTTGCGCCGGGGGGATGGGGGTCCTATGTGGCGGGTCACGCAGCAACGCACGTGCCTCTGGCCCCTCGGGTTACGCAACGACGTCAAGCGTTCTGGCAATCCGGGTTCCGGCCGCGTGTCGGGACCGTCCGTCTGGTCGCTGGTTCGTTCGACCGTTTCGCAACTACGCCCGTCGCCTCGTTCAGGCGGGCGTCTCAACTGGGGGAGAGCGCGTGCGATGACGCCGAAGATCGCCCGTTTCCTTGCCGATCAGCTCCCGGCCACGCCATGCCTCGTGGTCGATGTGGACCGGGTCGCGGAGAACTTCCGCGCCCTGCGCGCGGCGCTGCCGCTCGCTTCCATCTACTATGCCGTCAAGGCCAATCCGGCGCCGCAGGTGCTGGAACGCCTGGTTGCCCTCGGCAGCCGCTTCGATGCCGCCGGCATCGAGGAGGTGGAGGCATGCTTTGCCGCCGGCGCCGCGCCGTCGGCGATCAGCTTCGGCAACACCATCAAGAAGGCGGGCGCGATCGCCCGCGCGCATGCCGCCGGCGTCGATCTGTACGCCTTCGACTGCGCCGAGGAACTCGCCAAGCTCGCCCGGCATGCGCCGGGCAGCCGCGTCTATTGCCGCATCATGGTGGAGAACGCGGGCGCCGACTGGCCGCTGTCGCGCAAGTTCGGCACCGATGTCGCGACCGCACGCGCGCTCATGCTGCGCGCCGGTGAACTCGGGCTCGACCCCTACGGCCTGTCCTTCCATGTCGGCAGCCAGCAGACCGATCCGGCGAGCTACCAACTCGCCATCGGCAGGGTGGCGATGCTGTTCACCGACCTCCGCGATGCCGGCGTCGATCTGCGCATGGTCAATCTCGGCGGCGGCTTCCCGGTGCGCTACCGCGACGAGGTGCCGGGCATCGCCACCTTCGGCCACGCCATCATGCGGGCGATGACGCGCGCCTTCGGCAATGACCTGCCGGAGATGGTGATCGAACCCGGCCGCTTCATCGTCGGCGATGCCGGCGTGGTGAGCACCGAAGTGGTGCTGGTCAGCCGCCGCACGCAGCACGATCCGGTGCGCTGGGTCTATCTCGACATCGGCCGCTTCGGCGGACTGGCCGAGACGGAGGGGGAGGCGATCCGCTACCGCATCACCACGCCGCATGACGGCGGGGAGACCGGACCGGTCACGGTCGCCGGCCCTACCTGTGACGGCGCCGACGTGCTCTATCAGCGCAGCAACTACCGTCTGCCGACGGCGCTGGAGAGCGGCGACCGGGTGGAGCTGCTGGCAGCCGGCGCCTATGTCAGCACCTATGCCAGCCAGCGCTTCAACGGCTTCGCCCCGCTGGCCGAGCATTACATCTGACCGGGCCGAAAACGCAACGGCCCGGTCCGTCCTCACGGGGCGGGATTGCGCCACTCCAGCTACGCTGCTTCCTCAAGGGCGCGCCCTCCCGTTACCGCGATCGCGGCGAAGCACCTCAGGCCCAACTTCCGCAGTTTGGCCAAAAAAGACGAAGCGAGTCAGTGCATTAGTTTTTTAGGCACCACAGGCCGCGGCTCAGGGGTTGTGGATAAGTTCGCCGGTGGGCGGTAGCTCCTGGAACACGGGGGGCATGGCGATGCCGAGGGCGCGGCAGATCGGATCGATGCTGGCGCCGAGCGCGGTGCGCAGCAGGGCACGTCGTCCGTCCTGTTCGACTTCCACCGTGCTGAGATCGGCCGGATCGTCAATCATGCTGCGCCATTCGGGCAGCGGCGATGCGTGTGCGGCAAGCCGGTCCAGCAGTTCCCGCCGCAGCACCAGCGCGAGGAAGCTACAGAACACATGCCCGCGGATTGCGGCGTCCGTGCGATGGAAGATTGGCCGGGTCGCCATGACTGCCTTGGCGGCCAGGAAGCTCTGCTCTACCGTCAGCAGATTGCGATAGCGCAGCACCACGGCAGGTGCCTGCAGCTTGAGGCTGGTGCGCAGCACGAATCGGCCGTCGAACAGCGCATCGGCTTCGACCTTGTCGAGATCGATCTCGAACGCTTTGTCTTTGGCGGTCCGCGGGAACCGGCGATATCCCTTGTTGCCGACCAGGCGCTTCTCGCCTTGCGCCAGCTGCCGTTGCAGGCTGTCGATCAGCTTGGCACGGGTCTCGGCGTCCTTGCGCGCCTCTTCCTCGTTGCGGCTGACAATGTAGCGCCGACCTGACACCGTGATGTCCTTGATGGCCAGCTCGGTTTCGCCCTTCTGCCGTGGTATGATGAGTGGCACTTCGGCGCCGTCGTCCACCAGTACCTTTTCACGCACCTGCCGGCTGGAGCGTTCGCGCACGCCGAGAATGGCGTCGATCCCCTGCGCCTCCAAAGCACCCATGGTCGCGGCGCTGATCATGCCGCGGTCAGCCACCACGCAGGCACGCTGCACGCCGAAACGGCGGCGCAGGCGGTTCACCACCGGCAGCAGCGTGGTCACATCCGCGGTGTTGCCCGGCCACAGGAAGGAGGCGATCGGCCGGTCGTTCTCATCCAGCACGATGCCCAGCACCACCTGGTGCAGCTGCGGGCGGTAGTCCTTCGAATGGCCGCACTGGCCGAGGGTGGCGCCGCCGCGCCCCTCGAAATACAGCGAGGTGGTGTCGAAGAACGCCACCGAGAGCCCGCCGAACAGCGACCGCCGGTGGTGATAGAGCGCCTCCTCGATCGCTTCAGTGCGATAGCGCGGCGGCTCGGCGTCGGCCGTCTCGATCGTCTCGCCCAGCCAAGCCATCGCCTTGTAGGCGGTCTCCAAGGTCAATGCGTCCGCGCCTTGGATCTGCAAACCGCGTTGCCAGGTGCTGGCGTGGCGATCGGAGCCGGACACCATCAGCCGGTGCAGCACGGCCAGGTACACGGCCCGTTCGGCGTCGAAGCCGAACCGGCGGGTTACCAATTGGCGGCGCAGCACGGCACGGCAGCCGGTCTCTTTCCAGAGCCGGCCGAACACCAGATCGGCGCCGATGCTGCGTCGGCGCAGTTCGGCCAGTTCGCCACGATAGAAGCTCGACAGCACGATGGAGCGGCGCGAGTGACGTGCGGCGGAGGCGATCAGGCCATCCAGCAGGTCGGAGTTTTCCACCTCATCGCGTCGGCCGAGTTGTTTGATGACGCGTTGGACGTGCCGACCGTCCTCGCGGACGTTCTCGACGAGGTAGAGGTACTCGTAGCGACCGACCTTCTTGACGCGGACGAACATGGCCCGGCACCCTGCTAAAGGCAGGGCACCACAGCGAATCGCCGAGAGTCAAGAAGGCATCGGCACTCTTCTGCGATCCAATCAGCCAGTTTAGCACCACAATTTTGGACCGCTCACAGAAAATCCCGCTGTTCCGCGGTTTTCTCCGCCGCAGGTCAGTCAAACTACGGAAGTTGGGCTTGGAACCGCTGCGAGTGTCTTGTCGCCCAGCCGCATCGGGCCTCTCGATGCGGCCTGCGCGCTAAACAAAGGCTCATGCCGGGGTCCGCCTAGCTCTCCAAGATAGCTGTAATTTGGCAAGACGCGATGACATGGATCAAAGCACAGACCCGCATGCCGTGCTCGCATCCGGCCAGATTGCCTGGACGCACAGGAGGATGGCATGTCGACAACGGAAGCGAGGACGCAGTCCTTCGTCTCGTACCCAGTGTGGGATGCACCGACCCGGTGGTTCCACTGGATTAATGCGCTGTCGGTGCTTGGTCTGATGCTGGTCGGCGTCCTGATCCTGCTCGCCGGAGACTTGGGTATTTCGGCTACTGGCCGGGTGACGATCAAGACAGTCCATGTGTGGCTGGGTTAT
>JAJZNE010000189.1 GCA_021847995.1 Pseudomonadota bacterium
CGGTGGCGTGCTCGAACTTCACCTTGGGGAACTGCTGCGCCACCTTGACCGTCGGGTTCATGAACCCGAAGGAAGTGGTGAAGACGAGCTCGTTGGTCTGCGCGAGCTTGCGCACCACGCGCTCCGCATCCGCGCCTTCGGGAACGTTCTCGACGAAGGTGGTCTTGACCCTGGCGCCGAACTTCGCCTCCACCGCCTTGCGGCCGAGGTCGTGCTGATAGGTGTAGCCCGCCTCCTCCACCGGGGCGACATACATGAAGCCGACCTTGTAGGGTTCGGCCGCCTGCGCCGCCCGCATCAGCGCGGGGGCCATGCCGGCAGCGAGCGGCGCCGCCAGCGCCGTCCGCATGAGGTCTCGCCTGGTTCGCATCCGGTCCTCCATTGCGGGCGCTGTGGCGCCCTATTAAGTGCCATCAGTATGCAAGGGATATTCCAGCCGCGCCAGGGGAACCGTTGCTACTCCGCCGACCCCCGGGTGGAGTGGCAGCACAGCGGCGGACTGACGCCCTATCCCGAGGCGGTGGCGGCGATGGCGGCGCGGGTCGCCGCGATCCGGGCGGGGACAGCGGCCGAACTGGTCTGGCTGGTGGAGCATCCGCCGCTCTACACCGCCGGCACCTCGGCCGAAGCCGCCGACCTGCGGGCGCCGGCCCGGCTGCCGACCTTCCGCAGCGGGCGCGGCGGGCAGTGGACCTATCACGGGCCGGGACAGCGCACCGCCTATGTCATGCTCGACCTCGGCCGCCCGCACGGGGCGTGGCTGCGCCCGCGGGACGTGCGCAGCTTCGTCGCCGCCCTGGAGGAATGGCTCATCCGTACCCTCGCCCGCTTCGGCGTGCGCGGCGAGCGGCGGGAGGGGCGGGTCGGCATCTGGGTCGCCGACCGCGCCGGCGGCACCGAGGCGAAGATCGCGGCGATCGGCGTGCGGGTGACGCGATGGGTGAGCTGGCATGGCATCGCGCTGAACGTCGCCCCCGATCTCGACCATTATGCCGGCATCGTGCCGTGCGGGATCAGCGCGCATGGCGTCACCAGCCTCGCCGCACTCGGGATCGCGGCGTCGCTGACGGCGGCCGATGCGGCGCTCCGCGAGACGTGGCCGGAGGTGTTCGGCTAGCCGTCCTCCGCCTCCAGCCGGTGCCGCGCCTCCTCCAGCCGGGCACGCGCGTCGGCCGGCATCTCCGGCGGCTTGAGGCCGAGATCCTCGAGCGCCGCCACCAGCGCCTCCACCACGACGAGACGGGCGAACCATTTGTGGTCGGCAGGGACGACGAACCACGGCGCGTGCGGCGCCGCGGTGGCCGCGATCGCGTCCTGGTAGGCGTTCATGTAGTCGTCCCAGTGCGCCCGCTCGGCGATGTCGGCGGCGCTGAACTTCCAGTTCTTGTCGGGCGTGTCGAGGCGGGCGAGGAAGCGGCGCTTCTGCTCGGCGCGCGAGAGATGGAGGAAGAACTTGAGCACGACGAAGCCCTGGCGACTGAGATACCGCTCGAAGGCGGCGATGTCCTCCAGCCGGTGCTTCCAGATCTTCCTGCCGTCGAGGGCGGGCGGCAGATGCTGGCGGGCGAGCAGGTCGGGGTGGACGCGCACCACCAGGACATCCTCGTAATGGCTGCGGTTGAACACGCCGATCTGGCCGCGCTGCGGCAGGCGGCGGTTGATGCGCCAGAGGAAATCGTGCGCCAGCTCCTCCGGCCCCGGCTGCTTGAAACTGGTGACTTCGACGCCCTGCGGGTTGATGCCCGACATGACGTGCTTGATGGTGCCGTCCTTGCCAGCCGCGTCCATCGCCTGGAACACGCACAGCACCGCCCACTGGTCCTGCGGGTAGAGCAGTTCCTGCAAGGCGGCGAGACGGCGGACCCCGTCCGCCAGCAGCGCCTCGCTTTCGGCATGGTCGATCAGGCCGTCGCCGATGTCGGCCGGATCATGATCCCTGAGCCGGAACCCCTTGCCGCGGTCGATCCGGTAGCGATCGACCAGCCGGCGGAGGTGCTTGGACGTCATCCGCCACTCCCTTTCTGTGCTGCTCTGCTATCCTGCACCCTTGAATCGGCGATGCGAAGCCATACTCTTTCGCGCTGCACAAACTGGGGATGACACAATTGTTCGGATCGGAGCGATGAACGGGATGCGCGCACGCGGCAGGAGAGGGCAGCCGACCAGGGCGGGGGCGCGGCTGGCGGGGGTGCTGCTGACATTGGCGCTGCTGTCCGGAATTTCGGCCCTGCCGGCCCTGGCGCAGGAGCAGGGCGGCGAGGCGCTGATGGTGGTGAAGGGGGTCACCTCCCCGTTCGCCACCTTCGGGCTGCTGAAACACCTGAACGGCATTCCCGGTGTGGAGAGGGTGGATTTCAGCCTCCGCAGCGGCGTTGCCGACGTGAAGATGAAGCCGGGCGCGACCGTCACCGCGCAGCAACTGCGCGATGCGGTCCACAGCGCGGCCTATACGCCGGGCGAAATCCGCTTCAAATCGGCGCCGACCGCGGCGGCGACCGCGTCATCGGGCCAATAGGTCGTTGGCCGCGCTTCGACGGCGGCGGCGGCTCAGCCTGGCGGGGGCCGCGCTGCTCGGCGCTGCCCTCGTCGGTGCGCGGCCGGCGCGGGCGCAGCTCACTTTCCCCGGTGCGGCGCCGATTTCTTCGGGCAACGTGATCATCCGCACGCAGCCCGAACTGATCGACAGCACCAACGGGGTGCACAGCATCCTCGACAAGAACATCGCCATCTACGGCGCCTCTCCCGATCTCGCCTTCATCCTGCAAAGCACCAGCTTCATCGCCAATTCCGCCAACGTGGTGGGCCCCGGCGGGCGCAGCTTTCAGGCAACCGCGGCGGGTCTGGGCGATACGCTGCTGGAAGCGCGCTATACCGTCTATCAGGTCGATGGCGTCGGCTCGACCTTCCGCATCGCCCCCTATATCGGCGTCAGCATGCCGACCGGCATGGACAACGTGAACTCCGATATCGGCCGCGCCGGCCAGCCCGGCAGTGGTACCTGGGGGTCACGCAACGCGCTCACCATGACCTATGCGGAACTGCGCTGGAACGGCGGGGCGGAGTTCGGCTACCAGGCCAACAGCGCCGATGCCGGCTATCGTTTCGGCAACACGTTCTACGCCGATGCCGGCGTCCACTACCTGTTGTGGCCGACCACCCTGGAGACCGGCGTTCCGTCGGCGGAGCTCTATGCATCGCTGGAGGCGAACTGGACGAACCAGGTCGCCAACCGCGCCGCCGGTATGAACGTGCCGGGAACCGGCGGCCAGTTGCTGACCATCGATCCCGGCCTTATCTACACGCGGCGTCTCTATTCCCTTTCATTCACGGCGTTGCTGCCGGCTCTGGAACACGTCCGCGACAACGGTGCGCGGCTCAACTATGGCGGCATCCTGTTCTTCCGCTACAGCCTGTTCACGCCCTATCACTGGTAGGGCGCATCACACCACTTCCAGCGAGACGCGGATATTGTTGCGCGTCGCCTTGGAATACGGACAAACCTCCGTGTGCGCGCGGTTGACCAGCCGCTCCGCCGTCGTGCGATCGACGCCGGTGACATGGGTGCGCAGATGCACCGCGAGGAAAAAGCCGCTGTCGTTCATGTCGATGGTCACGGCGGCGGTGACGGTCACGTCACCGATCGGCAGCTTGTCCTGCTTCGCCAGGAATTCCACCGCGCCGCCGAAACAGGCGGAATAGCCGGCGGCGAAGAACTGCTCCGGATTGAGGGTGCCCGGACGGCCGGGACCGCCGATTTCCCTGGGCACCGAAAGGTCGAATTTCAGCAGCCCGTCGCTTGTTTCGACATGACCGTTGCGACCGCCGGTGGTGGTCGCCGTGGCGACATAGGGCATCCCTGCCTCCCTTGTTGCACTCCGCCGAGGATATAATCCGCCGGGCGGCCGGCACCAGGGGATGGTTCAGCGCAGCGCCGCATTCAGCCGGTCGAGCGCCGCCGCCCCGGGGCACAGCGCCGCCTCGTCAAGCGAGTTGAGCGGTGCCGCGACCGTGTTCAGATGCGTGTGCAGCTCCTCCGGTTCCGGATCGACATAGAGCAGACCGGTGACGATCTCTCCGGCCGCGCTGCGCTCCTGCAGATAGGCGAGGGCAGCGGTGCGGTCGTGCGGGTCGTAGTCGGCAGCGAGCTTGCGCAGGCTGAGCAGGGAGCCGTCGTGCTGGCGCACCACCTCGACATCGCCCGGCGCGTACTCGGCGGTGATCTCATCGCGGCCGGTGATGAAGTCGAGCCGGTTCACCGCCTCATTGTGCTCGCGCACGTAATCGAAGCTTTTGGTGCTGCCCTCATGATTGTTGAACTGCACGCAGGGGGATATGCAGTCGATGAACGCCGCCCCCGGATGCTGCAGCGCCGCCCGGATCAGCGGCACCAGTTGCGTCTTGTCGCCGGAGAAGCTGCGCGCGACGAAGGTGGCGCCGAGCTGCAGCGCCAGCCCCACGAGATCGATCGCCGCATCGGTGTTGGCGACCCCCTTCTTGCTGCGCGCGCCCCGGTCGGAGGTGGCGGAGAACTGGCCCTTCGTCAGTCCATAGACGCCGTTGTTCTCGACGATATAGACCATGTTGACGCCGCGGCGCACGGCATGCGCGAACTGGCCGAGACCGATCGAGGCGGAATCGCCGTCCCCCGAGACGCCGAGATAGATCAGGTCGCGGTTGGCGAGATTGGCGCCGGTCAGCACGCTCGGCATGCGGCCGTGGACGGAATTGAAGCCGTGCGCAGCGCCGAGGAAATAGGTCGGCGTCTTGGAGGAGCAGCCGATACCGGACAGCTTGGCGATGCGGTGCGGCGGCAGCGACAGATCGAAGCAGGCGCGCACGATCGCGGCGCTGATCGAGTCATGGCCGCAGCCGGCGCACAGCGTGGAGATCGCGCCTTCGTAGTCGCGCCGCGTCAGCCCGACCGCATTGGTCGCGAGTTCCGGATGATGCAGCCTGGGTTTCGGCAGGAAGCTCATGGTGCGGCCTTCCGCAGGGGAACGATCTTGGCGGCCTCGGCGGAGGTGCCGATGGCGTCGGCGATGAAGCGGGCGGTGATCGGCGTGCCGTCGTAATGCACCACGCGGATCAGCTTCGCCGGGTCGATCTCGCATTCATTGATGAGCAGCGTGCGCAACTGGCCGTCCCGGTTCTGCTCGACCACAAAGACCCGGTCGTGTTCCGCGATGAATGCCGCCACGTCGTCGTGGAACGGAAACGCCCGCACGCGCAGCAGGTCGATCGCCGTCCCGCGCGCGGCCAGCAGCGACGCCGCCTCGTCCATCGCCGGCGCGGTCGAGCCGTAGTAGATGGCACCGAACTGCGCGCCCTCCGCGGCATCGCGCCGCAGCGGGCGCGGCACGTGCTGCTTCGCGGTCGCAAACTTGCGCAGCAGCCGCTCCATATTGCGCTGATAGGCGGCGCCGTCCTCGGTATAGCGGGCATATTCGTCGCGGCTGGTGCCGCGGGTGAAGTAGGCGCCGCGCACCGGGTGCGTGCCCGGCAGGGTGCGGTAGGGAATGCCGTCATGATCCACGTCGAGATAGCGGCCGAACTCCCTCCCCGCCTCCAGCGCCGCGGCCGTCATCACCTTGCCGCGGTCCATGCGGCGCGCGTCGTCCCACGCGAACGGCGCGCACAGCCGCTCGTTCATGCCGATATCGAGATCGAGCAGCACGAACACCGGCGTCTGCAACCGGTCCGCGAGATCGAAGGCGAGCGCCCCGAATTCAAAGCATTCGCGCGGATCCTCGGGAAACAGCAGCACATGCCTGGTGTCGCCGTGCGAGGCATAGGCGCACGCGGTCACGTCGCACTGCTGCGTGCGCGTCGGCATCCCGGTCGAGGGTCCGGCGCGCTGCACATCGAAGATCACGGCCGGGATTTCCGCAAAATAGGCAAGACCCAGGAATTCCTGCATCAGCGAGATGCCGGGGCCGGACGTTGCGGTGAAGGCACGCGCGCCGTTCCAGCCGGCGCCGATCACCATGCCGATCGAGGCCAGCTCATCCTCCGCCTGCACGATCGCGTAGCGGGCGCGGCCGGTCTCCGGCTCCGTGCGGTAGCGCTTGCAGTAGCGCGCGAAAGCCTCGGCGAGCGAGGTGGAAGGCGTGATCGGATACCATGCGGCGACGGTGGCGCCGCCATAGACGGCGCCGAGGGCGGCGGCGCTGTTGCCGTCGATGAAGATGCGGTCGCCCACCGCCGCCGCCCGCTGCACGCGAAGCCCGATCGGGCAGGCGAAGCGTTCCAGCGCCTGCGTCCGCCCGAGCCGGAGCGCATGCACGTTCGCCGCGATCAGCTTTTCCTTGGCCCGGAACTGCTCGGCGATCAGTTGCTCGACCACCCCGGCCTCGATGCTGAGCAGTGCCGACAGGGCGCCGACATACATGATGTTCTTGAAGATCTGCCGCTGCCGTGGATCCTCGTATTGGGCGTTGCACAGTTCGGTCAGCGGCATGCCGAGCACGGTGATGTCGTCGCGCAGCCTGCGGGCCGGGCGGGTCGAATCGTAGAACAGATAGCCGCCCGGCACGATCGCGCCGACGTCCTGGTCCCAGGTCTGCGGATTCATCGCCACCATCAGGTCGGTGCCGCCGCGGGCACCGAGATGCCCGGCCTCCGACACCCGCACCTCGTACCAGGTGGGAAGTCCCTGAATGTTGGAGGGGAAGATGTTGCGCGGCGTCGCCGGCACGCCCATGCGCAGGATGGCGCGGGCGAACAACTGGTTGGCACTGGCCGAGCCGGAGCCGTTGACGTTGGCGAAGCGGACGACGAAGTCGTTGATGCGGGCCGTCCCGGTCATGACCGCGTCACTCCGCCAGCGCCGGCTGCCGGGCGCCGACCTGTGCCAGATCGAGCAGGAAGCGCTGCATGTCCCATGCCCCGGTCGGGCAGCGTTCCGCACACATCCCGCAATGCAGACACACGTCCTCGTCCTTTGCCATGATCCGTCCGGTCTTCAGCCCGTCTGCCACGTAGAGCGCCTGCGACTGGTTGTGCGCCGGCGCGTTGAGCCGCGTGCGCAGCTCCGGCTCCGGCCCGTCATTGGTGAAGGTGATGCAATCGACGGGGCAGATATCGACGCAAGCGTCGCATTCGATGCACAGCTTCGGCGCGAATACCGTCTGCACGTCGCAGTTGAGGCAGCGCTGCGCCTCCTTGAAGGCAAGCGCCGGATCGAAGCCGAGTTCGACCTCGG
>JAJZNE010000010.1 GCA_021847995.1 Pseudomonadota bacterium
GGCCGGAGAAGGTGACGCTGATCCGCGTGTTCGACGTGAGCAGCGACAACAAGCTGTCCAACGACCGCATCTTCCATGACTTCAAGAGCGTCGAGCAGCCCTACATCGCCGACGACATCCGGGCGGACGAGGACGGCAACATCTGGGCGGCGGGCGGCTGGTCGCCGAACCATGCGATGAACGGCGTGCGCGTGTTCGCCCCCGACGGCACGCCGCTCGGCGCCATCGTGACGCCGGAAGTGGCGGCCAATCTCTGCTTCGGCGGCCATCACCACAACCGCCTGTTCATCGCGGCCAGCACGTCGATCTATGCGATGGACGTCGGCACGCGCGGGGTGGAACTCTAGGCGATAGGTCGGGTCCGGCAGGTTCCCGCTCCCGGCGCGCCCTCACCGGGCACTTTCCCTCTCCCGCTTGCGGGAGAGGGTGGCGCGCAGCGCCGGGTGGGGGTGTGGCGCGCGAGGCCGCCTCCGCACCACGCCCCTGCCCCCGCTCAGTCCGTCATGCGCCCGCCCGTTCCGGCAGCGCGGCCAGCCTCCCGATCCACGCCCGGAAATGCGGGCATTCCTGCTTCATCCTGTCGATGCCGATGCGCTCGGCGATCAGGGGGCCGGAGGTCGGTTTGTCGTACTCCTCGATTTCTTTCAGAATGCGCTTCGACGGCGCCGTGTTCTGGCCTTCGTCGATATCCTCCGGCGTCGCGACGTCCGATCGGATGCCGGCAAGGGCCGCGATCGCCCGCTGCGCATCCCGATGCGCGGCAACGAAGGCGGACGGGTCGGAGAACAGCAGCGCCTCGAATTCATGCAGTTGAATGTAGGGAACAAAGCGCCTGCCGACCGGTCGTTCGCCGAGCCGTCGCGCGATGTCCTCGGCGAAGGCGTCCTGCAACCGCCCGACCCGTTCCCGCGCCGGCAGATGGGACGGCATGTTCGCCCGACCGGGAAAATCCATCGGCAGCCTGTAGAAATCGACCATCGTCGTGAACCACGACTCCTCACCAGAGTCCTGACTCATCCACCGCACCAGATCGGCGGCGAGGTGGCTGTAGCTGACAAAGCCGCCACGGAACGTTTGGCCGTGGCGTCGGCCGGTGGAAATCAGATGCACATCGATGAAAACGTCGCAGCCCGCCAGCACCGGCGCCAACACGCGGTTGACGAAGCGTTGCTCCGTTGTCCCTTCGACGATCGCGTGCAGGCGGATCAGCGCGTCGGCCCCCCGCCCAGCACGTTTTTCTCCCACAATTCGCTGAGCGTGTAGGATTCGAGCCACTCGGCAAGGTCGCTGCCGTCCAGCCGACGGAACGAAACCTCATTGCCGGTGCGGTCGGCGACGATCACGTCCTCCGGCTCGAACCGGTCGAGCAGCGCCACCGATTGCGTCGCCATGATCACCTGCGTGCGGTGCGAAACGCGCCGCACCAGGCTCGCCAGCACGTCGATCGCCGCCGGATGCAGGCCGAGATCGGCCTCATCGACGATGATGACGGAGGGCCGCAATTCCTCCGGTTGCAGGAACAGCGTCGCCAGCGCGATGAAGCGCAGCGTGCCGTCGGACAGGGACGATACGTCGAAATGCATGTCCGAGGATTTGTGCCGCCATTCCAGCCGGATCGTGTCCGGGTTCAACGCCCGCGGCACTAATTGAAAGTCCTCGAAGAAAGGTGCAACCAACTGGATGGTACGGCGGATCAGGTCGTAGGAGTCGGGATAGCGTTCCTTCAGCAGATAGAGGAAGGCGGCAAGATTGCGGCCATCGGGGTGCAGCAGCCGGTTGTCGTCCACCTTCGCCGTCAATTTCATCGGCGAATGGTTGCCCGTGTCGTGGAAATGATACACGCGCAGAAAGCTCAGGCGTCTTTTGAGCGCATCGCGGAGATCGGCGAATTCCGGCGCCATCGGATACGTCCAGACCGCGCGCAGTCTGTCATCATCGCTCGCCAGCAGCTCGTAACGCGTAGGAGCCTCACCGAATTCCAATTGCAGGGTGATCTTGTCTGTCGTCCGTCTCCCGAAATGCAGCAGCCGATCAGCGCCGCCAGCCTTAAGGACATATTCGTCCAGACGAGCGGCCTCGATTGCCTGCATCAGCGCAAACGTCTGGATAAAATTCGACTTCCCCGACCCGTTCGGCCCGATCAGCACGTTGATCGGCCGCAATTCGAGGTTCTCAATCTTTCGGATGCTCTTGAACCCGGCAATCGAAATGCGGCGCAGCATCGGCGCCCGGCCGGCCGTGCCGGCGCCCTTCCCGTCGGTCGCCGGATCGGCTGCGCCTACACCGTCACCCACGCCCCCGTCTCCCCCGCGCGCCGCGTCGCGTCGATCGCGCGCATGTTGGCGATCGCGTCCTCGATCGGGAATTCCCACGCCGCTTCGCCGCGCAGCGCGCGCACGAACGCATCGCCCTGCAAGCCGTACTGGTCCACCACCGCAAACGCCTCCTCCCGCGCGCCGCCGCCGGACAGGTCGCGGCCGTCATCGATCAGGATGCGGCAAGGGCGGTCATTGGGGGCGTTGAAGGGAATCAGGATCTCGATCCGCCCTGCCGTGCCCAGGATCGTCACGCGCTGGTGCGGCGACGCCTGCGTCGAACAGGTGAAGGTCAGGTGCCGCGCCCCCGGAAACTCCATCAGCGCGCTGGTCAGCCGGTCGATCCCCATATCTGGGTCGCGCTCGATCAGGGCTGCGACCCGCAGCGGCTCCGCCCCGAACACATACCGCGCCGTCGCGATCGCGTAGCAGCCGATGTCCATCAGCCCGCCGCCGCCGATATCGGCCCGGTTCCGAACATTGGCCGGATCGCGCAGGAAATAGCTGAAGCAGGTCTGCACCGCCCGCACCTCGCCGATCGCGCCCGTGCGCGCCAGCTCGCGCGCCCGCTGCCATTGCGGGTGGTGGCGCACCATGAACGCCTCGGCCACCATCCGCCCGCTCCGCGCGCGCGCGGCGAGCAGCGCCTCGGCCTCCTCCGCCGTCATCGCCACCGGCTTCTCGCACAGCACATGCTTGCCGGCGTCCAGCGCGCGGATCGTCCAGGGCACGTGCAGATGGTTGGGCAGCGGGTTGTAGACCGCCTCGATGTCCGGATCGGCGAGCAGGTCGTCGTAGCTGCCATAGGCGCGGGCGATGCCGAGCGCCGCCGCCGTCCGCTGCGCCGCTTCAGGATCGCGCGAGGCGATGGCGTCGATGCGGCACAGCTTCCCCCGCTGCATCGCCGGGATCACCTTCTCGACCCCGATGCGCGCAGTGCTCAGCACGCCCCAGCCAAGCCGGCCAGTCATTGCGGCAGCTCGCGGGCGCTGGCGATGATGCGCGTCACCATGCCATAGGCGATCGCCTCCTCCGCCCCCATCCAGTAGTTGCGGTCGGTATCGGCGGCAACCTTGTCATAGCTCTGCCCGGTCTCGCGCGCGATCAGGCGGTTGAGGCGCTCGCGCATCTTCACGATCTCCCGCGCCTCGATATCGATATCGACCGCCGGCCCGCGCACGCCGCCCATCGGCTGGTGCAGCAGGAAGCGGGTGTTGGGCAGGCAGAAGCGCCGGTCGCGCGCGCCGGCCAGGAAGATCAGCGCGCCGGCGCTGGCGACCCAGCCGGTGCCGATCACCCGCACCGGCGCCTCGGCATCGACGAAGCGGATCATGTCGTGGATGGTGTCGCCGCTCTCGACATGGCCGCCGGGGGAGTTGATGAACACGTCGATCGGCGCCGCCGAGCGGCCGGCGAGCGCCAGCAGCCGCCCGGTCACGTCGCGCGCCAGCTTGTCGTCGATCGCGCCGAATACCAGCACCTTGCGCTGGCTCAGCAGCCGGTGCTCCAGCTCGTTGATCGGCGCGCCGAGGGCCTTGTTGTCGTCCGGTTCATTCTGGTCCGGGCCGATCGGCTCCGGCACCTCGGGTTCGGACGGCGGGTCGGAGGCATAGGGGCGCATGCGCAGGCTCCATCTCGAAGTCCGCCCCTATCTGGCGTGCCGGGGCGCCGCTGTCCACCTGGACGCCATCATCGCGCCGGTTCCCGCCAGACGCCGCTGCGGCGGAGCGCGGCGATGCGCGCCGCCGGATCGCGTGGCGCCCACGGGTGCTTGACCAGGGCCGGTCCCTCCGTCGCCAGCCGCGGCACGCGATGGAACGGCAGCAGCCCCACCGTTACCCCGGCGCCGGCGCCGCGCAGCAACTGGCGATGGCAGGTGAAGTGCCGCCCGTGAACGGCGATCCGATAGGGCGCCTCGCCGGCTTCACGGGTCCAGGCGGCGCCACTCTCGGCCAGCAGCAGGTTGACCGCGACCTGATCGTCGCGCAGGGCGGCGGCGCGGGCGCGGACGGCGGCGAGGAAGCCGGCGGCGGCGGGACCGGCCCGCACGGCGAACAGCCCGCAGCACAGCACGAAGCCCCAGGCGGCATGCGCCTGCGCCGGCAGGAACGTGCCCTGGGAGAACACCAGATCGAGCGTCGGATCGGCGAAACACTCCGCTCTCGCGTCGGCGAGCCAGACGGCATCGAGATCGGAATGCATGAAATCGATGCCGGCGGCGGCCAGCAGGACGAAGACATCGAGCCGGCGGAGCCACAGCGCGCCGAGATCGCCGGCAAAGGCGAGCGGAACGACGGTGCAGCCCGGCACTGCCGGCCGCGCCGCGACGGCGCCGTCCAGCGCCAGCAGCAGCACGCGCGCAACCCCGGCCGCGCGGGCATGTGCCAGCCAGTTGTCGATCAGATAGGCGGCCCCGGCGTCGGCGAACAGCACCACCACCGGCCCGGCGCCACGCAGCGCCGCCGCCGCGTCCAGCACCGCTGCCCGGTCGAATGCCGCGCCCGCCACGTTCCGCCGGCGCGCGGCCCCGCCCGCCCCCTACTGCGTCGCCTTCTCGACCGAATTGGTGATGGCATGCCCGGCGGCCGACAGGTCTTCGCCCGCGCCCTCCACCGTATGGCAGGCGGCGAGCAGCAGCAGGGCCAGCAGGGGCAGAACGGCGATCAGGCGGGCGCGCATGACGATCTCCTCCGCGCGGGTGCAATGGAACCGCATCGCGCCCATTCCGCCACGTTCGCCCCCCGCCGTCCAGGGTTCCGGCCCCGGATTGCTTCGCCTGCTTCTCGCAATGACGGGGGAGACTCGCATTGCGGCCCCCCACGGCCGGGCACCCGCGCCGAAAAACCCCCTTGCCCCGGCATTCGTTATTATATATAACTCATGCCGTGAACAACCGCACACCCCCTCCCCCGGCCGAACGCTTCGCCACCCTCACGGAGAGCGTCGCCAAGGCCCTCGCCGCCGAGGGGCTGCGGCTGGGGCTGGTGGCGCCCTGGCTCGCCCTGGTGTGGTGCAAACTCCGCAGCACCGGCGCCCGTATCCTGCGCATCGCCGCCGCGCTTGAAGCCGGCACGCTGCGCCTCAGCCCGCCCCGCAAGCTCCCGCCGCTGCCGCCCCGGACGGAGGATACGGCACCCCGGCCGGACCACGCCAAACCCAGGCGAAAAGAAATCCCGACAGGCTTCGGCTGGCTGCTCAGGCGGGTCACCGCGCTCAGCTTCGGCCGCTCGCAGCTCGAATATCTCCTCGCCGAACCGGACATGGCCGAGCTGATCGCCGCCGCCCCGCCGATCGCCCACCATCTCCGCCCGGTCTGCCGGATGCTCGGCGTCAAACCTCCGCCCGGCCTCTTTCCCGCCCGCCGCCCACCGCGCCGGACCAGGCCGCCCGCGCCGCCGAAACCGGCGCCGGAGGCGGCGAAAGAAAAGCCGGCGGAGCCGGCCGGAAGGCCGGACGGCCCGTTTCCCGCCTTCGTGCCCCGCAAGCGCAAGCGCAGGCGGCGGCCGTTCACTCTGTTCCCGCTGCCCGCGGCCACCGGCCCGCCCTGGAAGGGCTGACAGCGCGGGGGGACGGGCGTGTCGATTATCGTTATGATCTCAACACGCAGGTCGCGGTCTGCGCTGCCCTTGCTTCACGCCGGCAGGAAATCGGGCACCGAGAGATAGCGTTCGCCGGTGTCGTAGTTGAAGCCGAGCACCCGTGCCCCCGCCGGCAGCTCCGGCAGCTTCGCCGCGATCGCGGCGAGCGTGGCGCCGGAGGAAAGGCCGACCAGCAACCCCTCCTCACGCGCCGAGCGGCGGGCCATCTCCCGCGCCGCTTCCGCCGTCACCGTCAGCACCCCGTCGATCGCAGCGGTGTGCAGATTGGCGGGAACGAAGCCGGCGCCGATCCCCTGGATCGGGTGCGGCCCCGGCGCGCCGCCGGACAGCACCGCCGACGCCGTCGGCTCGACCGCATAGGCACGCAGGTGCGGCCAGTGCCGTTTCAGCGTCTCGGCGCACCCGGTCAGATGCCCGCCGGTGCCGACGCCGGTGATCAGGACGTCGATCCCCTCCGGGAAATCGGCGCGGATTTCCTCCGCCGTGGTGCGGGCGTGGATCGCCACGTTGGCCGGGTTCTCGAATTGCTGGGGAATCCAGGCGCCCGGCGTCTGCCGCGCCAGTTCTTCGGCCCGCGCGATCGCCGCCTTCATGCCCCCCTCCCGCGGCGTCAGGTCGAAGCTCGCGCCATAGGCCTGCATCAGCCGCCGCCGCTCGACCGACATCGACTCCGGCATCACCAGGATCAGCCGGTAACCCTTCACCGCCGCGACCATGG
Source organism: Pseudomonadota bacterium (assembly GCA_021847995.1). GTDB lineage: Bacteria > Pseudomonadota > Alphaproteobacteria > Acetobacterales > Acetobacteraceae > JAFKFJ01. The sequence goes on from JAJZNE010000010.1 coordinate 6,633, forward strand.
CAAGCCCGATGCCGGTGTTGCCCGAGGTCGGCTCGATGATCGTGCCGCCCGGCGGCAGCGCGCCGCGCGCCTCGGCCTCCTCCACCATCGCCAGCGCGATGCGGTCCTTGATCGATCCGCCGGGGTTGGCGCGTTCCGACTTGATCCATACCTCGGCGGCGGGAAACAGCCGGGCGAGGCGGATATGCGGCGTGTTGCCGATGGTGGCGAGAACGCTGGCGGCCTTCATGGTGCGGTTCCCCGTGGAGTGGCTGATCGGCGCGTCATCCGGCCGGCCCGTCATGAACCGGCCCGTCATGAACCGGCCCGTCATGAACCGGCCCGAGCGGCACTTTCCCGAGACCGCCCGGCCGGTCCAGCACGTAGGTCGGCCAGGCCAGCCCCGTCACCCGTCCGCGCAGCCCCGCCAGCAGGCGCCGGCCCTCGGCGACCGGCACATGGAATCGGGCGGTGCCGGGCGCGGGATCGAGCTGGTGGAGGTAATAGGGCTTGACCCGCGCCGCCAGCATGGCGCGCAGCAGCGCCTCCAGCGCCGCTTCGCTGTCATTGACGCCGCGCAGCAGCACCGACTGGCCGAGCACCGGCACCCCCTCGCGCTGCACCCGGCGCAGGGCGGCGCGGCCGGCTTCGGTGAACTCCCGCGCATGGTTGGCATGCAGGACGAGCCAGAGCGGCGTGTCGCCCGCAAGCGTTGCCGCCAGCGCCGGCGTGATCCGTGCCGGATCGGCCAGCGGCACGCGGGAATGGATGCGCAGCGTCCGGATATGCGGGATCGCCGCCAGCGCTGCCAGAATGGCGCCGAGCCGGCGCGGCGAGAGCATCAGCGGGTCGCCGCCGGTCAGGATCACCTCGCTGATCGCCGGCCGGGCGGCAAGCCACGCATAGCACGCCGCCAGCTCAGCCTCGCTCAGCACGCCCCCGTCCGGCCCGACCTGCTCGCGGCGGAAGCAGAAGCGGCAATAGACCGGGCAGGCCAGCAGCGGCTTCAGCAGCGCCCGGTCCGGATAGCGATGCACGATGCCCTTGAGCGGCGACAGCGCCTGATCGGCGATCGGGTCGGCGCTTTCGTGCGGCGCCGTCACCAGCTCGGCGGGATCGGGGACGAACTGAAGGCCGAGCGGATCGTCGGCCCGTTCGATCCGCGCCGCGAAGGCCGGCGTCACCGCGACCGCATAACGGTCGGCGACCGCGGCCACGGCCTCGCGTTCCGCCGGCCGCACAAGGCCCGCCGCCACCAGATCGTCGGCGCTGCGCAGCGGGCGCAGGCGGGGGGTGCCATCCGGCATGGGCGGGCGTGTAGTCTGCCCGCCGTCATGCCGCAACCCGCCGCCCTGCTGCCCCCCTGGCACCCCGACCGCCTCGCCGCCCGCCTGCCCTTCCTGCGCCGCCGCGCCCTGCTCGCCGCCGCCGTGCGCGCCTTCTTCACCGCTCGCGGCTATACCGAGGTCGAAACGCCTTACGCCGTGACCACCCCCGGCGAGGAAGTGCATCTCTCCGCCTTCGCCACCGAGCAGCTTCACCCGGACGGGGCGCGGGGCCGGCTCTGGCTGCACACCAGCCCGGAATTGGCGATGAAGAAGCTGCTCGCCGGCGGCGTCCTGCCGATCTTCCAGTTGGCCCGCGTCTGGCGCAACGGCGAAGGCAGCGACCTGCACGCGGCCGAGTTCACCATGCTGGAATGGTACCGCCCCGCTGCCGACATGGCCGGGCTGATCGCCGAGACGCTCGCGCTGCTGCGCGCTGTGCTGCCGCCGGTGGTCGTCTGCCGCGGCATCGCCACCGACCTTGCCGGCGCGGAAATCGTGACCGTTGCCGACGCCTTCGCCCACCATGCCGGTGCCGATGTGCTGGCGACCGCGGGCGACGCCGCCGCGCTCGCGGCACAGGCGGGCACGCGGCTGCGCGATGGCGAGACCTGGGAGGATCTGTTTTTCCGCCTGCTGCTGGAACGGATCGAGCCGCACCTCGGCCGCGCGCACCCCACCTTCCTGACGCACTGGCCGGCGGCGCAGGCAGCGCTGGCCCGCCGCGACCCGGCCGATCCGCGCGTCGCCGAGCGCTTCGAGCTTTATGTCTGCGGTATCGAACTGGCCAATGCCTTCGTCGAACTCACCGATGCCGCCGAACAGCGGGCGCGCTTCGCCGCCGACCGCGCTCGCCGCCATGCGCTGACCGGCGGCACCGACTGGCCGCTGGACGAGGAATTCCTGGCCGCCCTCGATCATGGTCTGCCGCCATGTGCCGGCATCGCTCTCGGCTTCGACCGGCTCGCCATGATCGCCGCCGGCGCGCCGCGGATCGCCGACGTGCTGTGGCTTCCCGGACAGTGACAGGCGTGCGGCAGCCGCGATTCGCCCGCCGGCGCCGAACCGGGTAAACTGTCGCGCAGCGCCACCGCGAAGGATTGCAGGCACGCATGCCGGACCCCCTCTATCGTCCTGCGACGCTCGCCGCCCAGGCGATGCAGGAGCTCGATCCCCACACCCACGGCATCATCGCCCCGATCCACGTGGCCACCACCTTCCTGCGCGATCCCGACAACCGCTACAGCACCGGCTTCATCTATGGCCGGCCCGACAACCAGACCGTGCGCGGGGCGGAGGCGACGCTCGCCATGCTGGAGGGGGCGGCGGCCGGGGCATTGCTGTTCAGCTCCGGCATGGCCGCCGCCGTTGCCGTCTTCGCGACCCTCGATCGCGGCGCGCATGTGCTGGCGCCGCGGGTGATGTACTGGGCGCTGCGCAACTGGCTCGCGAGCGAGGCGGAACATCTTGGCCTGTCGGTCGGGTTCGTCGAAATGGACGACACCGACGCCGTCGCGCGCGCCATCCGGCCCGGGCAGACGAAGCTGGTCTGGGTGGAGACGCCGGGCAATCCGCTGTGGACCGTCACCGATATCGCGGCCGTCGCCACCCTCGCCCACGCCGCCGGCGCGCGGCTCGCGGTCGATAGCACCTGCGCCTCGCCCCATCACACGAGGCCGCTGGCGCTCGGCGCCGATCTGGTGATGCATGCCGCGACCAAGATCCTCAACGGCCATTCCGACGTGGTCGCCGGCGTCCTGCTTGGCGCCGCGGCGGACGGGGCGTGGCAACGTCTGGTGCGCTATCGGTCTCAGCACGGCGCCATTCTCGGCCCGTTCGAAGCGTTCCTGCTGCAACGCGGCCTGCGCACCTTCCCGCTGCGCGCCGCGGCGCAGTCCGCCGCCGCGCTGCACCTCGCCGAGCGGCTGGCACGCCATCGCGCGGTCGTGCAGGTGCTCTATCCCGGTCTGCCCGACCATCCCGGCCATGCGGTGGCGCGACGGCAGATGCGCAACGGGTTCGGCTACATGCTGTCGATCCGCGTCGCCGGCGGCGAGGGGGCGGCGGTCGCAACGGCGGCGTCGGTGCAACTGTGGCGGCGCGCCACTTCGCTCGGCGGGGTCGAAAGCCTGATCGAACATCGTGCCTCCATCGAAGGCCCCGGCACACCCTGCCCGCCCGACCTGCTGCGGCTGTCGGTCGGGATCGAGGACGTGGACGACCTGCATGACGACCTCGACCGCGCGCTGTGCCACGCCGTCCCGTGACCTTGCCGGAGGTGCCGACATGATCCGCGATCCGCTCGCCGTACTGCCCGCGTGGCGGCAGCATCTGCACCGTCATCCCGAACTGTCGAACGAGGAACGGGAGACCGCCGCCTTCGTCTGCGCGCGACTGAGCGAACTCGGCATTCCGTTCACGCCGGGCGTCGGCGGCCACGGCGTGGTTGCCACCCTGAACCGCGGCGGCAACCGCAGCGTCGGGCTGCGCGCCGACATGGACGCGCTGCCGATCATGGAAGCGACCGGCCTGCCCTATGCCTCCGCCACACCCGGCGTGATGCATGCCTGCGGGCATGATGGGCACACCACCTCCCTGCTCGGCGCGGCGATGCTGCTGCGCGACGATCCGTCATGGTCGGGCACCGTCCACTTCGTTTTCCAGCCGGCCGAGGAAGGCCCGGGCAAGGGCACGCAGGCGGGCGCACTGTCGATGCTCGCCGACGGGCTGCTGCACCGTTTTCCGATGGAACGCATCTTCGCCTGTCACAACTGGCCGGGGCTGGAGGCGGGCACCGTCGCCGTACATTCCGGTCCGGTGATGGCGCAGGGCGGGCGGGTGCGCATCACCATCGACGGCCATGCCGGCCACGCCGCCATGCCGCATCTGACGCGCGATGCGGTGCTGGCGGCCGGGCATGTGCTGGTGGCGCTGCAATCCGTCGTCGCCCGCAACGTCGATCCGCTGGACGCGTCGGTGGTGTCGATCTGCATGATCGAGGCCGGGCAGGCACCCAACCAGATCCCCGCCCGCGTCACCCTCCAGGGCACCCTGCGTGCCCTGCGCCCGGACGTGTTCGAGGCGGCGGCGGCGCGCATCGTCGCGATCACGCAGCATATCGGCGCGGCCCTCGACGTGCGGGCGGAGGCGGAGGTGACCCGCTCGGTCGCCGCGACCGTCAACCACGCCGCCGAGGCCGAGTTGGCCGCCGCGGCGGCGGCGGCGGCAGGCCTGCCGGTGCGCCGCGACCTCGCCCCCACCATGGCGGGCGAGGATTTCGGCTGGATGCTGCGCGAACGGCCGGGGGCCTATCTCTGGATCGGCAACGGCCCGGCGCAGGACGGGGCGTTCCTGCACAACCCAGGCTATGACTTCAACGACGCGATCCTGCCCGCCGCCGCGACCTGTCTCGCCGCGATCGCACGGCGGGCGCTGGCGGAAGGCTGAAGCCGGGCGCGGCCTCCGTCGCCTGCACTCATACCACGAGGGCGACGCCGTCATGGCCCGGGTCGGCACCCCCGTCCAGCCTGTCACCGGCGATGCGGATGCCGTGCACCGCGGCAAAGCCAAAGGTGAAGGGACTCCGCACCACCTCGTAGCCTGCCGCCTCCAGCGCGCGCGTGACCAGGCGGGGAATGCGGTTCGACACGTCGATCGCATTGGAGGTCGCGGAGAACCGGGGCGCGCTCACCGCCTCCGTCATCGTCATGCCGAAATCGATGACATTCAGGATCGCCTGCAACACGCCCATGGCGATCTGCGTCGCCCCCGGCGCGCCGATCACCAGCGCCGGCCGCCCGTCGCGGAACAGGATCGACGGACAGATGGAGGAGAACCGCGCCTTGCCCGGCGCGATCGAACCGGCATGGCCCGGGCGCGGATCGAACACCGCCATGCAGCCGTTATACATGAAGCCCAATCCCGGCGTGATGACGCCCGACGGCATCCCGAGGGAATGCGTCATCGACACGCACGCACCCTCTCGATCGACCACCGCGATGTGCGTCGTGTCCTTGGCAGGAAAGCCGGCGTTGAAGCGCGGCACGTCGGATTTCTCGCCGGCATTGATCGCGGCGGCGATTTCGGCGGCATAGCCCCTCGCCGTCAGACGCTGCACCGGCACATCGACAAAGGCCGGATCGCCGACATGGCGGTCCTTGTCGATGGTCGCGCGCTTCATCGCCTCGGCCACCACACGGAGATATTCCGCGCTGTTGTGACCGAGGGCCGCGAGATCGAAATGCTCAAGAATGTTCAGCATCTCGACCAGCATGATGCCGCCGCCGGGCGGCTGGTTGGTGGCGATCGTCCAGTCGCGGTAGCCGCCGATCAGCGGCGCCGTCCGCACCGGCGCGTAATCGTGCAGATCCTCGCGCGAAAGCAGCCCGTCATGGGCGCGGAAATCCTCGGCGATCGCCTCGGCGATCTCGCCCCGGTAGAATGCCGCCGCGCCATCGCGCGCGATCACCCGCAGCACGGCGCCGAGATCGGGGTTGCGTACCGCATCGCCGACCTGCTTCGGGGTGCCGTCCGCCCGGCAATAGAGCGCCCGCGCCGCCGGCGTGTGGCGGATGCGTTCCGGATTCGGCACCCGTCCCATCGTCCCCGGATCGGACCAGAAGGCATGCATGTGCGGGCGGACCGCGAAACCGGATTCGGCCCACCCGATCGCCGGCTGCACCACTTCCGCCCAAGGCAGCGCGCCGTGCGTGCGCTGGGCCAGGTGATAGGCGGCAAGGCTCGCCGGCACGCAGATGGACTGATAGCCGACATCGTTGACCTGGCCGCGCAGGATGAAGCCATAGCCGTCCCGCGCCTCCGACAGCACCAGATCCTGCCACATGTCCGCCCGCGCGGCGCGCGGTGCCGGCGCGTGGAAATCGATGTAACCGTGATGGGATCTGTCCGGCAGGCAGATGCCCATCGCGCCGAACCCGGCGATGCCGGCCATCAATGGATCGACCACGCCCTGCACCAGGGCGCAGGCGATCGCGGCATCCACGGCATTGCCGCCGGCACGCAGGATATCGGCACCCGCCTCCGCCGCTTCCGGCTGCGGGGCACAGATCATCGCCTGGGGCATGCGGCCTCCTTCGGGATCGTCACCGCCGCATGCTGGCCCGAGCCGGCGCCGTTGTGAAGCGCCGTCAGCGGCGCAGCAGCGCCCGTCCCAGCAGCGCACGCAGGCCGGCGGCCCCAATCACCAGGGCGCCGATCGCGAGCGCCTGGGCATGCCGGCTCGTCCACAGTTCCGAACTGTGGCTTTTGGCAATGGCATCGAAGCGGCCGTGCGCGCCGGCATGCCCCTCACCGGGTGCGAACAGGTTGCCGGGGAAATCGGGCGGCACCGGCGTATCCGTCGTCTGCGAACGATAGCCGGTGCGGGCAAGGTAATGGTCGATCAGGCCGGGGGCGATCTTGTTGGCGAGGATTGCCTTGACCGTCGGCCAGCCAACCCACACTTCGCGCCGGCGATGGCGTGCCGCGAAACGCACCGCGCGGGCGATCACCTCCGGCTGGAATGCCGGCGGCACCGGCTGGGGGAGACGCCCGAGGCGGTTGCGCGCCCAGTCGAACTGCGGCGTGTTGACCGCCGGCAGATGCACCATCGTCAGATGGATGCGGCTGCGATCGTGCAGCAGCTCGCAGCGCAGGCTGTCGGTGAAGCCGCGGATCGCGTATTTGGCGCCGCAATAGGCCGATTGCAGCGGGATCGCGCGATAGCTCAGCGCCGAGCCGATATTGATGATGGTGCCGCGGTTGCGCGGGCGCATGCGGCGCAACGCTGCCATGGTGCCATAGACGGTGCCGAGATAGGTCACCTCGGTCGCGCGCCGGAATTCGGCCGGCGTGATCTGGTGCACCGGCGCGAAGATCGTCGCCATCGCATCGTTGACCCAGATGTCGATCGGGCCGAGCTCACGCTCGGTCGCCTCGGTGGCCGCCTCCACCGCATCGGGGTCGGCCATGTCGGTGGGCAGCGGGAGCGCCCGGACGCTGTGCCGTCGCGCCGCCGCCGCCGCCACGTCCAGCCGTTCCCGGCTGCGGGCGAGCAAAGCCACGTCGCATCCCTCGGCCGCAAACATGTCGGCCACCGCCCGCCCGACGCCGGCACCGGCGCCCGTCACCACCACAACCGTCATGCTGCTCCGGTCCTGCGCTGCCCCGGTGGCAACGTCGCCGGGCGGCGGCCGTTCCCGGTGCGCTATCCTTCCGGCTCGAACCGCATGGCAACCCCGTTCATGCAGAAGCGCTGCCCGGTCGGCGGCGGGCCGTCCGGGAAAACATGCCCGAGATGGCCGCCGCAGCGTGCGCAATGCACTTCCGTCCGCGTCATGAAGAAGCTGCGATCGGTATGCGTGCCCACCGCGTCGTCAAGCGGCGCCCAGAAACTCGGCCAGCCGGTTCCGCTGTCGAATTTCGTCGCCGCGTCGAACAGGGCCGCACCGCAGCCGGCGCACAGGAAACGGCCGGGCCGCTTTTCGCGATCGAGCGGACTCGATCCGGCGCGCTCGGTGCCGTGGCGGCGCAGGACGCGGAATTGCTCCGCCGTCAGTCGCGCCTGCCATTCCTCCTCGCTGTGGCTCACCCCGTCGCGACCAACCTGATCGCCGTCCATCCGCGCCTCCTCCTGCATCACCGCACCGGCGCACAGGTGGTTCGGCCGGCGTCCCGCGTCAACCTTGCGGCGACGGCATCAATGGGCCGGGGCCGCCGCACCGCCGGCCGGCCTGGTGCCGCGGAACAGCAGCGTCAGCGGCACAACGCAGAGTGCCGCAACCGAGGTCCACATGAAGATGTCGATATAGGCAAGGATCGCGGCCTGGGCGTTGAGCGTCTGGTCGATCAGCCCGTTCGCGGTCGCCGCCAGCGCCGGCGGCGCGAAGCCGCGCGCGTGCAGCGTCTGTTCCGTCGTCGCCAGCAACTGCATGTAGCCGGGGTCGAGCGGCGAGAGATGGCGGCTGAGAAAGGCGCGATGCACCTGGGTGCGTTCGATCACCATCGATGTCGCGAAGGAAATGCCGACGGAGCCGGCGATGTTGCGCAGCATGACATAGAGCGAGCTGGCATCGGTGTTGAGCTGCTTGGGGATCGTCGCATAGCTGATGGTGCTGTTGGGAACAAACAGGAAGGCAAGGCCGAAGGTCTGCGCCAGCCGCAGCATGGCCAGATCGTAGAACGACAGATCGGGCGTCAGGTCGGTCGCCAGGGCCAGGGCGCCGCTGAGGGAAAGGAAGCCGAACGCGATGATGAACCGCGTCTGCACGTTCGGCAGCAGGACGCGGCTGACGACCGGGATCAGCAGCAGGATGACGAAGCCGCCGGGTGAGAGGATCAGCCCTGCCCAGGTCGCGGTGTAGCCGAACTGGGTCTGTGCCAGTTGCGGGATGAGCACCGCGCTGGAATAGAGGATGGCGAACATCGCGACCGCGGCGAGGCTGCCGATGGCGAAATTGCGGTCACCGAACACGCGCAGGTTGACCACCGGCCGGCGCGCATATCGGGTCAGCCAAACGATCGCGCCGATGATGCCGAACACGCACACCGTCGCCGTCATGCGGATGAAGGACGAGCCGAACCAGTCTTCGTCCTCGCCGCGATCGAGGGTGACCTGCAGACAACCGAGGCCGAGCGCGATCAGCCCGATGCCGACATAGTCGAGGTCCGCCCAGCGCGCCCGCTCCCGCGCCACCCACGGCGGATCCTCCACCATCGCGGCGACCGCCGGCAGGGCGATCAGGCCGACCGGAATATTGATGAAGAAGATCCAGCGCCACGAATAGGAATCCGTGATCCAGCCGCCCAGCGTCGGGCCGATGATCGGCGCGAACACGACGGCGACGGCGACGACCGAGAATGCGCGTCCGCGCTGGGCGGCCGGAAACGTGTCGAGGATGATGGCCTGCTGGTTCGGCTGCAATCCGCCGCCGAAGAAACCTTGCATCAGCCGGAACAGGATGAGTTCGGTCAGGCTGCCCGCGATGCCGCACAGGAAGGAGCAGACGGTGAAGGCGCCGATGCATATCAGGAAATACCGCTTGCGCCCCATAATCCGCCCGAGCGCGCCGGAAATCGGCAGCACGATGCCGTTGGCGACCAGATACGAGGTGAGCGACCAGGTGGCATCGTCATAGCTGGTGGAGAGCGAGCCGGCGATGTGCGGCAGGCTGACATTGACGATGGTGGTATCCAGGATCTCCATGAAGGCGGCGACGGTGACGACGACCGCGATCAGCCAGCGGTTGGCGCGGGGCTGCCAGGCCGCGTCCTGCTGCCGCTCCCTCTCGCGCATCGCCCCTCCATCCGCCGGCACCACCGGCGTCCCAACGCGCCACGGGCACCCTGCGTGCCACGCTCACCAAGCGGTGACACGGGTCTTGCCGGGACGCGCGGTATCCCCAATGATCCGGCCGGGCAGCAGCGGTGCGGCGGAACGCCGGCGGGGCTGCCGCGTCCTGACCGGCGGCTCACGACAGGAAAACGAATGCTCTACCATCTCTATGAGTGGCAGCGGGCGACGCTCGCTCCGATGCGGCTGCTGGCGCATGGCGCGCTGTCCGTGCTCGATGCGCCGTTCAATCCGCTGCGGCCGACCCCGGCGGGGCGGATCGCGGCCGCCGCGCTCGACAGTTTCGAGCATGCCACCCGCCGCTTCGGCAAGCCGGCGTTCGGGCACGCTGCAACCGTGGTCAACGGCGCGGCCGTGGCGGTGCATGAAACGGTGGTGGCGAGCCGCCCGTGGTGCGAGCTCAAGCGCTTCCGCCGCGATGCCGACCGCCCGGACGACCCGGTGGTGCTGCTGGTCGCCCCGATGTCGGGCCATTATGCGACGCTGCTGCGCGGCACGGTGGAAGCGTTCCTGCCCGGCCACGACGTCTATATCACCGATTGGCGCGACGCCCGCGACGTACCGCTGATGGTCGCCGATTTCACGCTCGACGACTATATCGCGACGGTGATGGATTTCGTCCGGCTGCTCGGCCCGCGCACCCACCTCGTCGCGGTCTGCCAACCGGCGGTGCCGGTGCTGGCCGCTGCGGCGCTGATGAACGAGGGAGAACCCCAGGCCGCCCCGCGCAGCATGACGCTGATCGGCGGCCCGATCGACACGCGGGAGGCACCGACCGCGGTCAACCAGTTTGCCAAGCGCCATGACCTCGACTGGTTCCGCCGCAACGTCATCCATACGGTGCCGCTCGGCCATCCCGGCTTCCTGCGCCGCGTCTATCCCGGGTTCCTGCAACTGGCCGGCTTCCTGGCCATGAACCTCGACCGGCATGTCGAAGCGCACTGGCAGATGTTTCAGCATCTCGTCCAGGGCGATGGCGAACCGCTCGCCGCCAAGCGCGCCTTCTACGAGGAATACCGCGCGGTGATGGACATGTGCGCGGACTACTATCTGGAGACGATCCGGGCGGTGTTCCACGAGCATCTCCTGCCGCGGGGCCTGCTGACCTATTGCGGCCACCGCGTCGATACCACGGCGATCGAACGCACCGCGCTGCTGACCGTGGAGGGGGAGCGCGACGATATCTCCGGCCTCGGCCAGACGCGCGCCGCCCACCGGCTGGTGCCCCGCCTGCCAGCGACCCGTCGCCAGCACTGGGAACAGAAGGCGGTCGGCCATTACGGCCTGTTCAACGGCCGCCGCTTCCGCGAGCAGGTGGCCCCCCGCATACACGCCTTCATCGCCAGGGCCAACGCATAACCGCGCCCTGCGCGCGCAGCATCTGCCGTCATCGGTTGCGCCGCCCGCCGATTTCCGCTCAGCCGCGCAGGAACATCTCCCGCCAGCGTGCATTCAGCGCCCCGGCCTGCCGCGCGAGCGTGATCCCTGCAGGGTCCGCCCGCAGGCCCGGCAGACCCAGCGCCGCACCGACCGCGCGCACCTGCCGCGCCGGGTCCGCCACCAGATCCTCATAGATCACCTCTGTCGGCAGGATGCCGTTGCGGCGGAAGAATGCGCGGAAAATCCGGTTGTCTTCGGCAAAACCGGCCATCCAGCCGGCGATCCGCGGGCGCGAGAAGCACAGCCGTTCCGGCGCCACCTCCACCGTCATCCGCGAATTCCATTGCCCGGTCTGCGTGGCGATCTCCGCCGAGACCGCCTGCGCCAGCAGATCCCTCCGCGCGATGAACACATACCGCGCGGTGGCGCGGCAATGATCAAGCACGCCGGCACGCCCGAGCACATCGAGATGCAGCGTCGCCAGCTTCACCGCGAACCGCCCCTCCACCATCCGCCAGCGCATGTGCGCGGCGAGGAAATCGGCGAAGCTGGCGTGGCCGTGCCGGCGCCGGTCGGCCGCCACCTCGTCCGCGCTCAGCATCTCGTCGGCCAGGTTGAGCCGGCCCGTGGCATGCAGCAACTCGGCGAGGAAGCTCGATCCGCTGCGGTTGGTGTAGCACAGGAAGACCATCGCCGCGTGGGGCGGAAGGGCGGCGGCGGGCACGGCGATGCTGCCGAACTCCGCCAGCAGCCCACGCAGATGCGGGTTGTCCGGCAGGCGCGGCAGGATCAGGCCGGAACCAGCCGCCAAGCCGCACCCTCCGGTTCGCAGCGCACCGGCACGGCGTTCGCCAGCCGCACATCCGGCGCGAGAGCCATCGCCGAGCGCAGGGCGCGGAAGAACGCGCCGTGGCCGACCACCAGCAAGGGGGCGGGCAGCCGCAGCAGCCGGTTCACCGTCGCCACTGCCCGCGTGCGCAGCGCCGCGAACGGCTCCGCGCCCGCGGGGGTGAACGTCCCGGCGATCCAGTCGTCGAACCATTGCTGCATCGGCTGGCCTTCCTGACCGCCGAAGGCCACTTCGCGCAGCAGATCGTCCGTCGTGAACGGCAGCCCGGCAGCCTGCGCCACGATCTCCGCCGTCACCCGCGCGCGCGACAGCGGCGAGGCGACGATGGTGGCAATGCCGCGCCCGCGCAGCACCGCCGCCGCCGCCCGCGCCTGCGCGAACCCGGTGGCATTGAGCGGCACATCGGCATTGCCCTGGCTCAGCCCCTGCGCGTTCCAGTCGGTCTCGCCGTGGCGGAGATACCAGAAGGCGACAGGGGAAAGCCGCACCGGATCGGCGGTCAGCCGAGACCCTCCTGCTTCAGCGCCGCGGCGACGGCCGGCCGCGCCTTCATCCGCGCGTGATGGGCGGCGACGTTGGCCGGCAACGCGATGCCGAAATGCGGCGCCCAGGTGCCGCAGTAGAACAGCGCCGTATCGGCAATGGAGTAGGTGCCGTTGACGTAGTCCCTGCCGGCGAGCTGCGCGTCCATGCGCGCGAGCGCCCGCGTCGCGATGTCGCGCCCCTGCGCCGTGGCCGCCGCCTTCTCCGCCTCGCCGGTCAGCCGGCGCGCGCCGAACAGGCGGGAGAAGCCCTGCATGTGCAGCGTCGCGACGCAGAAATCGGTCGCTTCCAGCACCCGCACCTGACCATCGAGATCGTCGGGGAACAGGTGCTTTTCGGGGTTGCTGCGCGCCAGGAAATAGGCGATCGCCGGATATTCGGTCAGCACGGAACCGTCGTCACGCACCAGCGTCGGCACCTTGCTCTTCGGGTTGACCCTGGTCAGCGCCCGGTCGGGCACCGGGGTCGCGAGATCGACACGCTCGGCCTCATAGGGCTTGCCGATCTCCTCCAGCAGCACATGGATGCCGAGGGAACAGGCGCCGGGCGAATAGAACAGCTTCATGCGGGTTGCTCCACGGGTTTTCAGTCGAACAGGGAACTGACCGAGCTTTCGTCCGAAATACGGCGCATCGCCTCGGCCAGCAGCGGCGCGATCGTAACCTGGCGCAGATTGCCGGCGACCCTGACCGCCTCGGTCGCCGGAATGCTGTCGGTGATGGTCATCATCTCGATCGGCGACGAGGCGATGCGCGCCACCGCGCCGCCCGACAGCACGCCGTGCGTGACATAGACACCGGCCGAGCGCGCGCCCTGCCCGATCAGCGCGAGCGCCGCGTTGCACAGGGTACCGCCGGAATCGACGATATCGTCGAGCAGGATGCAGTCCCGCCCGGAAACGTCGCCGATCACGTTCATCACCTCGGAGATGCCGGCACGTTCCCGCCGCTTGTCGATGATGGCGAGATCGCAGTTGAGGCGGGAGGCGACCGCGCGGGCGCGCACCACGCCGCCCACGTCGGGCGAGACGATCATCACGTCGCGGCCCTTGTAACGCTCCTGGATATCGCGGCCGAACAGCGGCGCGGTGAACAGGTTGTCCACGGGAATATCGAAGAAGCCCTGGATCTGTGCGGCGTGCAGATCCATCGTCAGCACCCGGTTGGCACCCGCCTCGGTGATCAGGTTGGCGACCAGCTTGGCGCTGATCGGCGTGCGCGGGCCGCTCTTGCGATCCTGCCTGGCATACCCGAAATACGGGATGACGGCGGTGATCCGCCGGGCGGAGGCGCGGCGCAGCGCATCCAGCGTGATCAGCAACTCCATCAGGTTGTCGTTCGCCGGATACGACGTGGACTGGATGACGAACACATCCTCGCCGCGGATGTTCTCATGCAGTTCGACGAAAATCTCCATATCGGCGAACCGCCGGACGGAGGCACGGGTCAGCGGCAGGGCGAGCGCCGCGGCGACCGCTTCGGCCAGCGGCCGGTTGCTGTTGCAGGCGACGATCTTCATCGGTACGGGTTCCGGGGCGCGGACTGGGGCCGCGGCGCTTCTAGCAACGCGGCGCGGCGTTGTCCACGAACCGTCACGGTTTTGACGCCTGGCCGGCGGCCTGTGGCGGGCCGCTGCCGGCGGCGCGGGTGCCGGTCTGCTTCTCGATCACGTCCTTCACCCCGGTCGCCGCCTCCTGCGCCACCACCAGCGCGATATCGCCCCACAACCCGTCGAGCGACCCCGCCGGGACGTTATTGAGCTGCACCACCTTGCCGAGGTCATGCCCGGCGGCGTCGGTGATGTGCCACTGGATCTCCACCCGTGTCGTCCCGTCCGGCCCCGGCGCGGTATGCACCGTGCCGGCGACCGTGAAATCCGCCGCCTGCGGCGTGTCCGTCACCACTTCGCCGTACTGCGGCAGGATGCGGCGCATCTGGCGCCCGAGCGCCCGGTTGCCATCGCCCGGCGCACCCTTCACCTCGGCCACCATCACCCGCGGCGGCCGGTTGACCAGGCTGTTGGGGTCGCTCTGCCGCCGCGCGGCCTCGATCCGGGTCAGCAAGGCGGCAATGGAAAGGCCGGAAGCGCCGGCTTCCTGCCGCAGGAGGTCCGGCGTTGCAGCCGCCCAGGCGGCGGCGGAGACCGGAGGGCCGTCGGTGCTGCCGCGTGTCTTGCCGGCGGGGTCGCTCACGGTGAAATGCGGCACCACCTGCCCGCCCTGCCGGCTCGCCGTCAGGTCGAGCCGCCAATCGCCGGGATGCGCCGGCCCGGCCACCGCCGGCACTTCGCGCACCACCAGTTCCTCCGTCACCGCATCGGCGAAGGTCGCGGCACCGGCATCCGGCAGCAGCGCGCCGGTCGGCGGCGGCACGGCCAGGCGGGCGGGCGGCGGGCGCGACAGGGCAACGGCCTGCGTCCCCGGCCTGCCCGCGAACGGCCGCGGCAGGTCGCCGCACCCCGCCAACAGCAGCAGCGTGGGCAGCAGCAGCGCCGGCAGCAGCAGCAGAAATGCAGGGGCGGCACCGCGCCTCATTGCACCACCACCGAGATCTGGTGCCCGATCGGGCCGCCGCCGGCGAGGGTGCGGCGGCGATGGCTGAAGAAGCGGGCTTCGTCCGCCGCGGTATCCGCCGCCACCACCGACGGCCCCGCGATCCCGGCCGCGCGCAGCCGGGCCGCACAGTAGCCGCCGAGATCGAACTGCCAGCGCCCTTCCCGTCCCGCGACGAAGAACCGCTCATCCGCCACCGCCGCATGGAGGTCGGAAGCCACTTCGTAGGAGGGCTGGCCGATGCATGGCCCGATCGCGGCGGCGATCCGCTCCACCCGGGCGCCGAGTGCCGCCATCGCGGCAATCGTCGCCTCCAGCACGCCGGCGACGGCGCCGCGCCAGCCGGCATGGGCCGCGCCGATCACCCCGGCTGCGGCATCGACGAACAGCACCGGCGCACAATCGGCGGTCACGATGCCGAGGGCAATCCCCGCCCGGTCCGTCACCATCGCATCCGCGCGCGGCCCCTCCCCCGGCGCCCACGGCACCGTCACCCGCGCGACCAGGGTGCCGTGCACCTGCATGAGACCGACCAGCCGTGCCGGATCGGCGCCCACCGACCGCGCCGCACGCGCCCGGTTCTCCAGCACCGCATCCCGCCTGTCCTGGCCGGAGAGGCTGCAATTGAGGCTGGCATACGGCCCCTCCGACACGCCCCCCTGGCGGCTGAAGAATCCGTGGCGCACCGGCAGGGAGGTGACGATCGGTTCGGTCATTCGCTGAATCCGGCCGGCTCGGGCAGGGCGGGATGGGTGATCGCGAGCGCCTTGAACAGCCGCCCCATCGCGTGTGGCTCGGTCAGCCGCTGCGCCGCCGCGATCAGCGAAGCCGCCCGTGACGGATTGGCGCGCGCCAGCAGGCCGGTGCGCCGGTGAAGGCCGAGGCGGGCCAGGAACATTCCCTGCGGCACCGGCCCCCAGCTTGCGGCGCCGGCGGCGCGGGCGGCGGCGGCGATGGCGGCGAAATCGACATGGGCGGTGAGGTCCGCACCACCCGGATCGGCGAGCGGCGGCGCCGGATGCCGGTCGCGCACCGCCTGCAGGCTGTCGCCCGGCCCGCTTTCCGCCGGCCCGTAATCGAGGAACAGCGCCGCCCCCCCGTCCCGCGCCAGCCGCGCGCCGAGTTGGCCCGCCAGCGCCAGGGCCGCCGCACACAGCTCACGCACCGTCCCCTCCCCGGCGGGCGGCAGGTCGGGGGTGGCGGGACACTCCACGAACGACTCCCCGGCCACGAACCGCTCCGCCCAGCCGGTGCCGCGGCGGACGAACTGGCGGATCGGCAGCGCGTCGAGGAACTCGTTGGCCAGCAGCAGCAGGGGGCCGGCGGGCAGGTCGTCGATGCGCCTGTGCCAGGTCGCGTCGGGCAGCACGGCGGCGGCGCGGGCGCGCAGGCGCGGCGAGGTCTCGACCAGATGCAGCCGCAGCGACGCGGCGAAGTCGGGGGCGGTGCGGCGCACCAGCCGCAGCGCATCGGCCATCAGCGTGCCGCGGCCCGGCCCGGCCTCGGCCAGGATCACCGGCACCGGCGCGCCCATCGCCTGCCACGTCACCGCCGCCCAGGCACCGAGCACTTCACCGACCACCTGGCTGATCTCCGGCGCCGTGGTGAAGTCGGCGAAGGGGTCATGGGTGGCGTAATAGAGGGCATTCGCGCGCGCCATGAAGGCGTCCAGCCGTTCCGGCGCGCTCATGCCGTCGCCGGGTCCGCCGCCAGATCCGCCGCCGGGCGGGCGCGCAGGATCAGCACCAGCCCGGCGACCAGCATCGGCAGGCTCAGCCATTGCCCCATCGTCGTGCCGGCGAGCAGGAAGCCGAGGAAGGCATCGGGCTGGCGGAACAATTCCCCGATGCTGCGCGCAATGGCGTAGCCGCACAGGAACGCGCCGGTCAGCAGGCCGAAGCGGGCGCGCAGCCGCTGCCGCCCGGCGAGCGCCAGCATCACGGCGAACAGCACCACCCCTTCCAGCAGCGCCTGATAGAGCTGACTCGGATGGCGCGGGATCGGACCGGCGGCTTCGCCCGGAAAGATCATCGCCCACGGCAGCCAGGCCGGCGCCGGCCGCCCCCAGAGTTCGCCGTTGATGAAATTCGCGATGCGGCCCAGGAACAGCCCGATCGGTGCCGCCACGGCGATGCGGTCGGCGAAGCCGAGGACGGGAATGCCGGTGCGCCAGCAGAACAGCACGATCGCCACCGCCATCCCCAGCATGCCGCCGTGGAAGGACATGCCGCCGCCCCAGACCTCCAGGATCTCCAGCGGATGGGCGAGGAACCGGCCGGGCTGGTAGAACAGCACGTAGCCGAGCCGCCCGCCGAGCACGACACCGAGCGTCGCCCAGGTGAGGAAATCGCCCACCTGCACCGGCGTTGCCACCGCCGGCCGGCGCTGGGCGAGGCGCTGCACCAGCCATGTCCCGGCCAGCAGGCCGGCGATATAGGCAAGCGCATACCAGCGGATGGCGAACGGGCCGATCCGGACCAGCACCGGATCGAATTGCGGGAACAGCAGGACGGGCAGCATCGGCGTCAGCGATACGGGTCGGGGCGCGCCAGATGGTCCTGGACGTAGCGGCGCACCCCTTCCTCCAGCGGCGTGAACTGCCCCCCATAGCCGGCCGCACGCAGCCGCGCCATCGGCGCCTCGGTGAAGCTCTGATACTGGCCGCGCAGCTTTTCCGGCATGTCGATGAATGAAACGCGCCGCGGCGCGCCGGCGGCATCGCACACGGCATGCGCGAGATCGTGGTAGCTGCGGGCGACCCCGGTTCCGAGATTGAACAGACCGGACACCGACGGCGTGTCGAGCAGCCACAGCATCACATCGACGACATCATCGACCCAGATGAAATCCCGCTTCTGCTGCCCGTCGGCGACATCCGGCCGGTCGGAGCGGAACAGCCGCGGCGCGCCGCCCGCCGCCACCTCGTCATGCTTGATCTTCACCACCGAGATCATCGGCCCCTTGTGATACTCGTTCGGCCCGTAGACGTTGAAGAATTTTAGCCCCGCCCACTGCGGCGGCGACGGCGCGCCCGCTTCCCGCAGGCGCGCCACGGCAAGATCGAAGGCATGCTTCGTCCAGCCGTAGAGATTGAGCGGGCGCAGCCGGTCCAGCCCCTCCAGCCCGTCCTCGAACCCGTTGCTGCCGTCGCCGTAGGTGGCGGCGGAGGAAGCATAGACCAGCCGCACCCCCCGACCGGCGCACCAGTGCCAGAGCCGCAGCGGCAGTTCGACATTGGTTGCCCAGGCGGCATCGCCATCGGCCGCGGTGGTGTCGCTGATCGCGCCGAGATGGAAAATCATCTCCAGCGGCGGGCGGCCGGCGAGGAACTCGTCGATCTGCTCGGGCGGCAACAGGCGGGCCGGCGGCGCGCTCGCCAGGTTGCGCCATTTGCCGGCGCTGCCAAGCCGGTCCGCGACCACGGTCTCGTGCCCGCGCCGGCAGAGCGCCGCGTGCAGGATCGAGCCGATGAATCCGGCGCCGCCAGTGACCAGGATCATGGCCCACGATATACGGGGCGATGTCCCCCGGCGGAAGCCGGCGGCAGCATGGCAGGAGGCAGGGATGGCAGAGCGGCCACGGTTCTTCGACGATCTCGCGGGCGTCGCCGGCGGCGCGCTGTCTGCCCTCGCCGGCCTGCGCGAGGAGGCCGGGTCGGTGGCACGCGCCCGGCTGGACGAGGCGCTGCGCGCGCTCGACCTTGTCCGCCGGGAGGAACTTGAGGCGGTACAGGAACTTGCCGCCAATGCCCGCGCCGGCCAGGAGACGGCAGAGGCGGCCGTGGCGGCGTTGGAAGCGCGGGTCGCGGCGCTGGAGGCACGGCTGGCGGCGTTGGAACCGAAGGCAGCCAGCGGCGGCGGCCCGGGCATGATCGCCTGAGCGGCGAAATCTATTGCATCGCAGCATGCGGGGACGTGCTAAGATTGCGTGTTTCCGCCCCGTCGCTCTTGCGGCACGGAAACGTCGGCCGGTAGGCTAACGAATCGGGGGTGCCTGTGCCCGAGTCCGCCCGCCCGCGTGCAGGGCGCCTACCGTTCGGCCTTCCTCTTGTTGGGAGACCTCGCATGTCAGCCCTCATCAGCAGCGTCCCGGAAAGAGCCGCCAATCCGCTCGACATAGTCGAGCAAATCGTCAGCGAGAACGACTGGGCCTTCGATCGACGCAGCGAATCGGAAATGGCCGTCGAGGCGCCCGGCAAGTGGTGCGACTATGGACTCTATTTCAGTTGGTCCACCGAGATTTCGGCGATGCACTTCACCTGCACCTTCGACCTGAAAGTGCCGGAAAAGCGCCGTCCGGCACTCTATGAGCTGCTGGCACTCGCCAATGAGCGGCTGTGGATCGGCCATTTCGGCATGGACAGCGACGACGGCATGCCGCTGTTCCGCCATTCCGTGCTGCTGCGCGGCGCGCCCGGCGCCTCGGCGGAGAGTGTGGAGGACATGGTCGATATCGCGATCACGGAATGCGAGCGCTTCTTTCCCGCCTTTCAGTTCGTGCTGTGGGGCGGCAAGACGCCGGCGGAGGCGATGCAGGCGGCGATGCTGGAATGCGCCGGGGAGGCGTGACTCCCCGGCCGCACCCCGCGGCGCCGGCCCATGCCGCGGGAAGGTGCCTTCCGCCGTGTGCCGCAGACGGCGGCGGGGATCGGCCGGCCCGGGTATCGATGAGATGACAAATCCTCTCGGACCGGTTCTGCTGGTCGGACTTGGCCGGATGGGCAGCGCCTTGCTCGCCGGCTGGCGGGACGAGGGACTGGCCGGCGCCGTCGCCGTCGATCCTGCCCTGCCCCCCGCCCCCGGACCCGATGTGACGGTGGTCGCCGATGCCGCATCGGTGCCGGCCGGATTCACCCCGGCCGCCGTCGTGCTCGCGGTCAAGCCGCAGTACGCCGCCGCCGTGCTGCCCGCCTATGCGCACCATGCCGGCCGGGCCGTGTTCCTGTCCATCATGGCCGGGCGCAGCCTCGCCGGCCTCGCTGCCCTGCTCGGCGCCGAGGCGGCGGTGGTGCGCGCCATGCCGAACACGCCGGCAGCGATCCGGCAGGGCATCACCGTCGCCTGTGCGGGCGGGCGGGTGACCCCGGCGCAGCGCGCGCTCAGCGATCGGCTGCTCGCCGCGATCGGAGAGGTCGCCTGGGTTGACGACGAAGCCCTGCTCGATCCGGTGACGGCGGTTTCCGGCGGCGGTCCCGCCTATGTGTTCCTGCTCGCGGAGTTGTTGCAGCGTGCCGCGGAGGCGGAGGGCATTCCGGCCCCGCTCGCAGCGCGGCTGGCGCGGCGCACGGTCGCCGGTGCCGGCGCGCTGCTGGCGGCAAGCCCGGAGGACCCGGCCTCGCTGCGCCGTGCCGTGACCAGCCCCGCCGGCACCACCGAACGAGCGCTCGCCGTGCTGATGGCAGAGGACGCCTGGCCAGCGCTGCTGCTGCGCGCGATCGCGGCGGCGACGCAGCGGTCGCGCGAATTGGCCGGATGACGGGCTGACAAGCGCCCGCGCGCGTCCTACTTGTAGAGAATGGACAACGGCGATTTCGATCGCGCCCTGATCGGCGCGGCCTTCGCGCTCGCCGGAGAGCGCGGCTGGCGGGCGGTGAGCGTGGCGGAGGCGGCGCGGCGCGCCGGTCTGCCGCTGGACCGGGCACGGGAGCGCTTTCCGGTGCGCGGCGTGATCCTGTTGCGCTTCGGGCGCCTCGCGGATCAGGCAGCGCTGGCCGGGGCGGCGCACGAAGGTCCGCACCGCGACCGGCTGTTTGACCTCGTGATGCGGCGGCTCGATGCGTTGCAGCCGCATCGCGCCGGCATTCTGGCGCTGGCCCGCGCGCTGCCTGCCGACCCCTGCCTCGCTGCGATGCTGGCTGCCGCCAATCTGCGCAGCATGGGCTGGATGCTGGAGGCGGCCGGGGTCTCGACCCGCGGGCCGCTCGGCCGGCTGCGCCGCAAGGGGCTGCTGGCGATCTGGCTCGCGGTCCTGCGCGCCTGGCGTGACGACACCAGCGAGGATCTGGCGGCCACCATGGCGGCACTCGACCGGGCACTGGATCGCGCGGAGCGGCTGGAAGGGTGGCTGTCCGGGCGGCGCACGGCGCCTGCCCCGCCGTCGCCCCCGCGGCCATCGGCGGAGGAGCCGCGCGCGCCGCCGCTGTGATGCTGCCGGGCGGGCACCTCGCGGGAACGATCGGAGCATTCACCATGCCAAGGAGGAAACCAGACATGCCAGGCCCGAGCAACCCGATGTCCCCCGACAGCCCGATGGGCCAGGCGATGGCGCAGGCGCGTGGCGCGGCCGAGGATTTCGCCAGGCTGTTCCGTGACATGAAGCTGCCGCCGGTGCCGGACCTGGAGGCGCTGATGACCGCGCACCGGCGCAACCTGGAGGCAATGACGGCGGCCAATCGCGTCGCACTCGAAGGCGCACAGGCGGTGGCACGGCGGCACATGGAAATCATGCAGCAGACGATGGCCGAGCTGACCGAGAACATGCGCGCGCTGGCGGGCGCCGAAGCACCGCAGGAGAAGGCAGCGAAACAGGCCGAACTTCTCAAGCTCGCCTATGAACGCGCGGTCACCAACGCGCGGGAACTGAGCGACCTGATCCAGCGCAGCAGCGGCGAGGCGCTGACACTGCTCAACCACCGCTTCGCCGAAGCGATGGACGAGGTGAAAGCGCTGATGGAAAAGGCCAACACGGCCGGGTGAGGGCCGCAAGCCGGTGCAGCGGTGCCGGCAAAACGGTGACCGACAGCGAGCGACGGGGAGTCAGCGCGGCTGCTCTTCGGCGAGGGCGGCGATGGTGCGGGTGAGGATGCGGATGTCGTTGCGGATTTCCGCGGTCGCCTGCACCCGTCCCTGCTCCGACTCGTGCAGCAGGCGTTGCAGATAGAGTTCGATGTTGCGCAGATGGCCGCGTGCGGCATCGTCGAATCCGCCTTCCGCGCGGCGTTCGCCGAGGCGTTGCAGCGCCGGTGCCATCGCCTGCTGTGCTTCGGCGATGTGCAGCATGAGCTGCTGATTGGCGCGCATCGTGTCCGACAGGGTCGCCACCCGCTCGGTCAGCGCCACCACCGCCGCGTTCGCCTCCCGCCGCCCATCCTCCCCGCGTGTCAGGATGCGTTGCAGGCCCTCCATGTTCTCCGCCGTCTGTTCCAGCAGCGCCTGCAGATAGACCGGTACCGACCCCTCGCCCTCGCCGCCCAGCACGCCGGACGAAAGCCTGGTGATGCCGGCGAGCCATTCCTCCAGCTCATTGAAAAACCGGTTCTGCGCCTGACCGGCGGTGAGATCGAGGAAGCCCAGCACCAGGGCGCCGGCAAGCCCGAGCATCGAGGAGGAGAACGCGGTCCCCATCCCGCGCAGCGGGCGCGCGAGGCCGGCCTTGAGTTGCTCGAACAGCGCGTTGATGTCGCCCGAGCCCACCGACATGCTGCCGATCACGTCGCCGACTGAGCGCACCGTCAGCAGCAGGCCCCAGAACGTGCCGAGCAGGCCGAGGAAGATCAGCAGTCCGACCATGTAGCGCGACAGTTCCCGGCTTTCGTCGAGCCGGCTGGAGATGCTGTCGAGCAGCGAGCGGGTGGCGGGTGTGGAGAGCGTGAAGCGTTCCTGTCCGTCGCGCCCCTTGGCGGTGCGCGCGGCCAGCATCGCTGCCATCGGTGCCAGCAGCTTGGGCGGCGGCACCGCGGCGAGGCGCGCGCGGGCACGCTGGAACGTCTCCACCCAGGTCACTTCCGGGGAGAGACGGATGACCTGACGGATGTTCCAGCCGATGCCGAGCGCAAGGACGATCAGGATCAGGCTGTTGAGCAGCGGGTTGTTGTTGAAGGCAGTGAGGAGGGCGCCGGACAGCAGCGCGGCGACCACCGCGACCGCGACCAGGAAGATCAGCATGCGGATCAGGAACACGGTCGGGCGCGTCATGGCGGGGCCTTTTCGGCGGGGGACGGCGCGGCTGGCGGAGGGGGGGAGACCTGCGGAGCGGAGGCGGCGGGCGGGGCGAGGGTGACGGCGACATCGACGCGGTCGGCCGGCACGCCGGACGGCGCGGGTACCGAGGCGCCGAGCGCGCGCACATAGATGCGCGGCGAGGGAATACCCGATTCGATCAGCGCGCTGCGCACCGCCAGCGCGCGCGAGAGGGAAAGGCGCCGCGGCGTGGACGGATCGTCCGGCGTGCCGGCGGCATAGGCGGCGACGCTGAAGGTTCCCGACTGCTGCGCCGGCGATGCCTTGGCGAGCGCCTGCACGGCCGCCAGCGTGGTCGGGTTGAGATCGGCGGAGCCGGCGCCGAAGGTCACCCGCACGCCGTCCGGCGTCGGCGTGACGGTCCCCTCGGCCGCGGCGGTAACGGTGGGCGGCGGCGGCGGCTCGACCGGCCGGGTCGGCACCACGATCGGCGGGGGCAGCACCGGGACGGGCGGCGGCGCGGCCGGAATGGTCGGCGGTTGCGGCGTCGTCTGCACATCGGCGCGGTCGCCCGGCAGAGGCGGCACGGTCTGGTGCGGGCCGTTGGGGTGCATGTGCGGGTTGGCGGGCGCAGTCGTCTGCGCCTCAGCCGGCGGGATGCCGGGCCAGGAAAGCAGGGTCGCGAGCACCATGGGTCTCGCGCAGAAGTGGATTCGCATGCGCATGAGCACCTGCACCCTAACCGAGGGTTGGCCGCCGCTCAAACGAAGCCGTCATGAACCCCGGCGGCGGTGACGGCTCAATCCCCGTCCATGCCCTCGCGCACTGCGGCGCACAGCAGCGGATGCAGGTGCGGATTGCCGGCGATCAGGTCGCCGCTCAGGCGAGGATCGCCGCCGGCGGGGTCGGTCGCGTAGCCGCCGGCCTCGCGCACCAGCACCAGCCCTGCCGCGATATCCCACGACTTGAGCTGCAATTCCCAGAACCCGTCGAACCGTCCCGCCGCCACCCAGGCGAGATCGAGCGCCGCCGAGCCGAAGCGGCGCACCCCAGCGACCTGTGGCATCAGGACGTCGAGGGTGCGGGCATAGAGCCGACGCTGCCGCGGCGAGGAGGCAGCGAAGGGTATGCCCGTGCCGAGCATCGCCTGCTGCATGTCCCGCCGCGCCGAGACGCGCAGCCGCCGGTCGTTCTGGAAGGCGCCGGCGCCCTTCTCGGCCCAGAACATCTCATCGACCGCGGGGGCATAGACCACGCCTGCCACCGGCTCCGACCCGCCATCGGGCAGGCGGCGTTCCAGACCGACGCTGATCGACCAGTGCGGGATGCCGTGCAGGAAGTTGCTGGTGCCGTCGAGCGGATCGATCACCCAGCGCCATGCCCAGTTGTCCGAACCGACGGCACCGGATTCCTCCATCAGGAAGGCGTAGCCGGGGCGGGCGCGGCCCAGATCGTCGCGCAGCGACTGCTCGGCGCGCAGATCGGCCTGGCTGACGAAATCACCCGGCCCCTTGATGCTCACCTGCAACTGCTCGACCTCGGCGAAGTCGCGCAGCAGGCGCCGCGATGCACGCTGCACCGCGTTCTGCATCACCGTCATGTGGGGCGAGAGATTGGGCGCCATCGCGGCTCGCTTTCCGGTTGCGGCAGGGGCCGGTCAGCCCTTGGCCCGCTCCACGTAGCTCGCATCCTCGGTGCGCACGACGATGCGTTCCCCGGTCTCGATGAAGGGCGGCACGCTGGTCTTCACCCCGTTGGAGAGCCGGGCTGGCTTGTAGGAACTGGCCGCGGTCTGCCCCTTCACCACCGGATCGGCCTCCACCACCTCCAGCACCACGGTCGGCGGCAGATGGGCGGCGACCGGCTCACCCTCCACCAGATCGACGGTGACGGTCATGTTGTCCTGGAGGAAAGGGCGGGCGTCGCCGAGCAGGTCGGCGCGGACATGGGTCTGCTCGAAGGTCTCGGGGTCCATCAGCACGAGGTTGTCACCCTCGGCGTAGGAGAAGGTGAACTCCTTCTCCTCGGTCATCAGGCGTTCGACGGTATCGGCGGTGCGCCAGCGTTCGTTGGTCTTGTTGCCGCTTTTGAGGTCGCGCATCTCCACCTGGATGAACGCGCCGCCCTTGCCGGGGGTGATGATCTGCTGCTTGAGGACCGTCCAGCGGCGGCCCTCATGCTCGATCACCTGTCCGGCACGGATCAGGTTTGCCTGCTGTTTCATCTCGGCTCGGGTCTCGCGGGAGTTGGCGGGAAGGCGCGTGCTTAGACCGATCTCCGCGAGGCAGCAAGCACAGGGCGCGGCAGGCGCTGGCGGCGGCGGGGGAACGCCGCCGCCCGGGGCCGCTGGAAGGTCAGGCCACGGCCCGGCGCCGGCGCACCGCGGCCAGCCCGAACAGGCCGCTGCCGAGCAGCGCCATCGTCATCGGCTCCGGCACCGCCGCGGTGGAGGTGCCCGGCTTGAACACTTCGCTGATCACGGTGGAGTTGCCCTTGTTCACGCCCTCGACCACGACATATGTGTCGCTGGCGGACAGGTTCTGCGTCTGCTCGGTCGGCGTTCCGGTCAGAGTCGCCAGCAGCGTCAGATCGCTCATGCTGGTGCCGCCGTAGATGGCGGCGCTTTCCCCGCTTTGCAGCGAACCGATGCTGACGGAGACCGGGCTGTAGCCGAGCGCGAGAGCCTTGCTGTTGTCGAGCTCCAGCGCCTTGCCGACGGCGATTTCGTAGTTCAGATCGGAACTATTGGGGGGTGGCGTATCGCTCTCGCCGAGGCCGGTTTCGGCGCCGGGGGCGCCGGGCTTCTGCGTCACGTAGGAAGTGCCCGACAGGCTGGTGCCGCTGGCGCTGGAATAGCCGGTCACGGCGATGGTCACCCCGCCGGTGGTGAAATCGTTGGCGCCGTGGGTGGGAAGGACACAATCGGACTGGCAGACGCCGCCCCCGTTCGCCCCCAGCTCGCCGAAGTCGAACGTCAGATTGCCGGCCCGCGCCGGCGCCGCCGCCAGCAGCGCCGCGCCCCCCCAGAGTGTCGCGAAAGCCACGATCGTCAACTTTTGCATGAGATGGTTCCCCACAAATCAACCGTTGCGGGTTTGTAGCAGCAACCGATACGAGATTGCAAGCGAAAAAGTGCAACGATGACCCTGGCCGTCGCCCGGTCAGCGTGCGGTCAGCTCCCCTTTGCCATAATGAATGGACGCGGCGGCCGGCGGGTCAGCGGCCCGCGCCGCGATCGCAAGGAAGGCGAGCAACAATGCGGCAACCATCGCCAGGACCAGGGAAACCGTACGCATCGCCCGACCACCGCCATAAGACAGCGATGCCTGTCATAGCAGGACCATGCCGCAGATGCGAAGCAAACAACCGCCGCCGGAAGGAACTTTGCCGCGAGCGGCCGGTCAGCCGCCGGTCAGGCTCATGTGGCGGGCGACGGCGGGGCGGTCGTGGCGGCGGTCGATGACGAAATCATGGCCGCGCGGCTTGCGGGCGATGGCGGCGCGGATCGCCGAAGTCAGGTCGTCGTCGGTCGCCCCCCGGCGCAGCACCGCCCGCAGATCGGCGCTGTCGTCCTGGCCGAGGCACATATAGAGCATGCCGGTGCAGGTCAGCCGCACGCGATTGCAGCTTTCGCAGAAATTATGCGTCATCGGCGTGATGAAGCCGATTCGCCGCCCGGTTTCCGCCACGGTGTGGTAGCGCGCCGGCCCGCCGGTGCGGTACCCGGTTTCCTCGAGCGTCCAGGTGCGGCGGAGCCGGCTGCGCACGAGCGACAGCGGCAGATACTGGTCGGTACGGTCGGCGTCGATCTCACCCATCGGCATCGTTTCGATCAGGCAGAGGTCGAAGCCGTGCTGACCGCACCAGGCGATCAGGGCGTCGAACTCATCCTCGTTCACGCCCCGCAGCGCGACCGTGTTGATCTTGACGGCGAGGCCGGCGTCGCGGGCGGCGAAGATGCCGTCCAGGGTCTTCCCGATCCGTCCCCAGCGGGTGATGGCGGCGAAGGTCGCCGGATCGAGCGTATCCAGGCTGACATTGACCCGCCGCACCCCGGCGGCAAAGAGGTCGGCGGCAAAGCGGGCGAGCTGGCTGCCGTTGGTGGTGACGGTGAGCTCGTCGAGACCGTGGCCGAGGCGGGCGCCAAGGCTGCGGAACAGCGTCATCACGTCGCGCCGCACCAGCGGTTCCCCCCCGGTCAGCCGCAGCTTGCGCACGCCGAGACGGACGAATGCCCCGGCCAGCCGGTCCAGTTCCTCGAGCGTCAGGATGTCGGACTTGGGCAGGAAGGTCATGTCCTCCGCCATGCAGTACACGCAGCGGAAGTCACAGCGGTCGGTGACCGACAGGCGCAGATAGGTGATGGTGCGGCCGAACGGGTCGATCATCGCGGGCGCAGGAGAGGGCGCAGGGGCGGTCATGGCAGGCGTCAATGTCGGCGGTTCGGCGCCCGCGTGCAAGGGCGCGCGGTCATGGCGCGACCCCTTCCAGCGTCACCACGCGGGCGTTGACCAGCACTTTGCCGGCGTTCTCGAAATTCACCGTCACCCGCTCGCCCACGACCGACTGCACCTGGCCGTCGCCCCAGTCCGGCCGGTCGGGGTGGCGCACCCACTGCCCCGGTTCCAGCATCGGTCCTGTCCGCTGCATTGCCGCCCCCGCCGCTCTCGACGTCGCACCGCCCACATCGTAAGCCGCGCGGCGCGGCGCCGGGTGGGAAAGCGATGGCTGACATGCAGTGCGGGCGGGACGGCCTGCTGACGCTTGGCACGGTGCTCACCGCGCGCCTGTGCCACGATCTGAGCGGACCGCTGCACGGCCTGTCGGCGGCGCTGGCGGAAAGCGGGGAGGACGCCGAGGCGCTGGCGCTGGCGCAGGAGGCGGCAGCGGCGCTGCGGGCGCGGCTGGCGCTGTTGCGGGCGGCCTGGGGGACGCCGGCGGCGCTGGCGGCGGGAGAATTGCGGCGCCTGGGCCAAGGGCTGCCGCAGGCGCACCGGCTGCGGCTCGAACTTGCCGGGCCGGTCGCCGCCGAGGCGCTGCCCGCGCCGGTTGCGCGGCTGCTGCTCAATGCGCTGCTGCTGGGCGCGGAAAGCCTGCCGCGTGGCGGGGCGCTGGAGCTGGCGGGCGAGGCGCGGCGGAGGGTGACGCTCGGCATCGCCGGGCCGGGCGCGGCCTGGCCGGCGGGCCTGGAGGCGCTGCTCGCCAACCCCGGTGCTGCGCTCGCGGCCGCGCGGCAGCCGCGGCGGATGCAGGCGTCGCTGCTGAGCCTGTTTGCGGCGGAGGCCGGCGCGCGGGTCAGGCTGCGGCCCGGCGCCGGCCCCGCGACGATGCTGCTCGACCTGGCCGCTGGCGGCGGCTGATCCGGCGGCCTATCCCGCCAGCGCGGCGTAGACGGCACGCTCGAACCCCTCGAACGCCGCAACCGCGGCGGCGTCGAAGAACGGCAGCACCTGTGTTGCATAGACGCCGGCGACACCCCGTGCCGGGTCGATCCAGTAATAAGAATTTGCCAAACCCGCCCAGGCGAGGCTGCCGGCCGAGCGGCCGGTGGGCAGCGGAGCCGGGTTGATCATGAAGCTCAATCCCCACTCCATGCCTTCGACGAACAGCACGTCGTTGGAGGACGGCGCGATCGCGGCGCGCATCGGCCGGCAGCGCAGGTCGCCCATCGCGTTGCGCGTCATCAGCGCCACCGTCTGCGGCTTCAGCACCCGTGCGCCGTCCAGTTCGCCGCCGCCGAGGATCATGCGGGCAA
The DNA here is from genome assembly GCA_021847995.1 of Pseudomonadota bacterium. Lineage (GTDB taxonomy): Bacteria > Pseudomonadota > Alphaproteobacteria > Acetobacterales > Acetobacteraceae > JAFKFJ01. The sequence goes on from JAJZNE010000010.1 coordinate 35,264, forward strand.
AGCGCAGATAGTCGCTGACCGTGCCGTAGAGACCGCCGCCGCCCATGAAGAACTCCGGCTGCTGCGGGATCATGAAATCGATCGGCGTCAGGCCGCCGTCGGGCGTTCGGGCGTGCATGACGGCAAGCCGGGCGCGCCGCCCCTCATCCAGCACGAAGCCGGTGGCCGCCATGCCCAGCGGCGCGAACAGATGCTGGCGCATGTAGTCTTCGAGGGTGAGCCCGGTCACCGCCTCCACCGCCTTGCCGGCCCAGTCGATGCCGATGCCGTATTCCCAGCGCGCGCCGGGATCGAACACGAGCGGCACGGTGAGGGCCGCGTCGGCGCAGGAAATGATGCCGGGCGTGCCGGTCAGTTCCTGATAGCGCAGCATGTCGGCGTTCCAGATATCATAGGTAAAGCCGGAACTGTGCGTCAGCAGGCGGCGCAGAGTGATGGCGCCGCGGCGGGGGCGCAGGCGCGGCTGCCCCTGACCGTCGAACCCGTCGAGCACCTGGACCCGGCCGAGCGCGGGCAGCAGCGGGGCAAGATCGTCGTCGAGCGTGAGCCGCCCGGCTTCCACCAGCTGCATGGCGCAGGAAGCGGTGATCGCCTTGGTCATCGAGGCGATCCAGACCACGGTGTCGGCGGTCATCGCCGCACCGGCAGCGGGATCGCGGGTGCCGAAGCCCTCGGCGAAGATCACGCCGTCCCGCGTGGCGGCAGCGCCGGCGGCGAACGGCACGCTGCCCGATGCGACGGCATCGCGCAGCGGTGCGGCGATTCGGTCCGTGTTCATCTGCTTTCCTCCCTGCGCCAGAACATGCGCAAGAGCCTGCGCACCGGCCGAGTTTGGCAGGATGGAGGAACCGCGCAAGCGACTGCCGACCGGCCACCGCACGACGCCGCAGCCGCGCTCCGCCCGCCCTGCGCGCCCGCAAACATCCGCCAGGGCGATTCAGAGAACCGGCCGTCGGATTTTGCTGGACAGGAAGAACGAAGCGGGTTCGACCGGGACCATCAGTGATTGTGGTGCGTGGGGTAAGGATGTCGAACATTGCGGGTTCGCCGTGAGGTGGACCGCGAAAACTGGACAGATGACTAACCCGGATCATGCACGTTGCTGGTTGTAGCGGCATGGTTTGGCTGCCGGACGCGCAAGGACACGCCCGGGACGGGGACGTTTGGTAGGCGTCGCGGTGGTCGGCGTTGGCGGTTGAGGGGACTGGCGGGGACGGGGCATCTGCCCCGTCGTTCAGGT
>JAJZNE010000032.1 GCA_021847995.1 Pseudomonadota bacterium
GGCAACGCGGCCGGATCACACCCCAATCGCACAAACGGACGCCGCCAACCCACCCGCAGTATCGGCGATCAAGCGCCCAACGCCGCCTCCGCCCGGGACACCGCCTCCGTGAGAAATGCGGGCTAGCGCCGCCGCGCCTCGGCCGCGATCAGCGTGTTTTCCAGCAGGCAGGCGATGGTCATGGGGCCGACGCCACCGGGTACCGGGGTGATCGCGCCGGCAATTGCCGCGGCCTCCGCGAACGCCACGTCGCCCGCCAGCCGCCCGTCGGCGAGGCGGTTGATGCCGACATCGATCACCGTCGCCCCCGGCGCGATCCAGTCGCCGCGCACCATCTCCGCCCGCCCGACCGCGGCCACCAGCACCTCCGCCCGACGGCATTCGGCGGCCAGGTCGCGCGTGCGGGAATGGGCGACGGTCACGGTCGCGTCGGCTGAAGTCAGCAGGGCGGCGACCGGCCGGCCGACGATCGCCGAACGGCCGAGCACCAGCGCCCGCGCGCCGCGCAGCGCCACGCCCGCCGTCGCCAGCAGCCGCATCACGCCGCGCGGCGTGCAGGGCACCAGCGTTGCCGTCCCGTCATGCAGCCGGCCGACATTGAGCGGATGGAATCCGTCCACGTCCTTGGCGGGGTCGATCGCCTCGATCACGGCACGGCTGCGGATGTGCGGCGGCAGCGGCAACTGCACCAGGATACCGTCCACCGACGGGTCATCGTTCAGCCCGCCGATCACGCGCAGCAGCGCCGCTTCATCGGTGGCCGCGGGCAGGCGCAGGGTCCGCGCCGCGATGCCGGCGGCGCTCGCGGCACGGTCCTTGTTGCGGACATAGACGGCACTCGCCGGATCCTCGCCCACCAGCACCACGGCGAGGCCGGGACGGCAGGGCAGCCGGGCGGCGCGCGCCGCCACCTCGGCCCGCAGCGCCGCCGCGGCGGCGCGCCCGTCGATCAGCCGTGCCGGCATTACAGCACGAGCGCGCGCATGTCGCCGAAGACGAGCGCCTGGTAGATGCGGGCGAGCAACATCTCAGCGAACCAGATCACCAGCAGCAGGATGATCGGGCTGATATCGACGCTGCCGAATGTCGGCACCACGCGCCGGATCGGGCGCAGCGCCGGTTCGGTGATGCGGTAGAGGAAGTCGCCGATGGTCCAGACGAAGCGGTTGCGGGTGTCGAGCACGCCGAAGCTGGCGAGCATGCTGAACACCGCCGCCAGGATGACCACCCAGCGATAGAGGCCGAGCAGCTGCTCGACGATCTGGAACAGAATGGTGATCACGAAGCCCCTCCGCGGCGCCGGCGGCGGACCCTAGCGGGGGCGGATTCGGTGCGCAACCGTGGGCCGATGCCGGCCGCCCGACGCTTGACTTGGCCGCCGGCGCTGCCCATAGATCGCGCCGCCGCGGGACGGGGCTGTAGCTCAGCTGGGAGAGCGCCTCGTTCGCAATGAGGAGGTCAGGGGTTCGATCCCCCTCAGCTCCACCATCGTCCCGCGCCTTCCCCTCTCTCCTCGCAACTGGTCTCGCCGGGCCACTAATTTCTTCTGGACATCCCTTGCGGAATGCGGTTCAATAGGCTTTCATCCGATCACGGGAAGGGCGGGAGCAGGATAGGATGACGAAATGGGCAGCCTGGCTGACGCTCACGGCACTCTGCCTTGCCACGGCGCCGACCGCACTGGCAGCGCCGGTCACCACCAATACCTATGATCTCACTTCGGATCTCTGTTCCGGCGGCAGCTGCGGCGCCGGGCCGTTCGGCACCGTGACGGTGTCGTCGGTCAGCGCCGATGAGGTTGCCGTCACGCTGACGCTGGCGAAGGGCGAGATTTTCGCCAATACCGGTGCGGGCGATTCGCTGCTGTTCGACCTCAGCGGCAATCCCGGCATCAAGATCAGCGCCATATCCCCGACGAACCCGACCTTCACTGCCATCCAGACGGCCTCCGGCGGCAGCATCAAGGCGGGGGGCGGCGCCGGCACCTGGCAATATGCGGTTGACTGCACCGGCTGCGGCAACGGCACCAGTTCGCCGACCAGCGCCGGCCCGCTTTCCTTCGACATCACCGACATGAGCGGCATCACGCCGGGAAGCTTCGTCGTCAACGACAAGAATTATTATTTTGCCGCCGACATCATGGGCACGACCGGCAAGACCGGGGTCGTCGCGGCACCGGCGCTGACCACGACAACCATCTCATCGGGCGGCACCACCTCCTCGGTCCCGGAGCCGGCGACACTGGCGGTGCTGGGGATGGGGCTGCTGGCGCTCGGCCAGGTGCGGCGTCGGCGGGCCTGACCGGCGCCGCCGGCCGGAAGGGTCAGGCGGCTTCGCGGCGAAAGAACGAGCGACCGGCGACATAACGCCGCCCGTCCGATAGATCGGGCGGCGGCCCGCTTTCGCGCCGCCCGTCGAAGGTCAGCTCCAGCTGCACGCCGCTCGGGTCATAGACGAAAATCTGCCACAGCGTGGTTCCCGGCACGACGAATTCCCGCCAGTCGATCCCGCGCTCGCGCAGGCGCGCAATGTAGCCGTGGTAGTCCGAGGCGGTGAGCGAGATGTGATCGATCGCCGCGCTCCCCGGCACCACGCGCCCGTCGCTGCCCAGCGCCGGGCCGCCCGCGTAGATATGCACGATCGCCTCCCCGCCCGGTACGGCAAGCCAGGCGCCGGGATAGCCGAAATCCGGCCGCGGCGCGGGCACCAGGCCGATGACATCGGTGTAGAACTGCACTGTGGCAGCGAGATCGGCGGTTTTGATCGCCACGTGCAACAGGCCGGAGACGGGCATGCATCCTCCTTCGCGGTCGGGCCGGATGGAAGGATGCTACCGCACTTGCGCCAGCCTGCCCATTGCAATCCCTGCCCCGTCTTCCCGCCCCCCGCGCGCCGATGCGCCGGCGAGCGGCGGCGCCGGGCCTGCCGCACGCCTCGCCGGGTTCGCGGCGGCGGCGTCGCCGCCGGGCGGTCGCATCGCGCCGAAGGCGGCGAGGAACAGCACGTAGCAGGAGCACCAGAGCAGGATCGCGGTCAGCAGCGCCGGCCCGCGCACGGCTGGCGCCAGCACCATCGCAAGCCGCGCCACGCCGGCCAGCAGCCCGGTGGCGTAACAGGCGGTGGCGGCCGGCGAAGTTGCGAAGGCGCGTCCGGTGTGGCGGCGGATCATGCTGGACATGATCCCGAGGCACAGTACCGCCACCCCGCCCACCGCCCAGGCATGGACGGCGGCGAGCGGGCCGGGCCACACGGGATCGGCAAGTTGCCAGGCGAGCAGCAGGAACCCGGCCGGCAGCCAGGCATAGGCCAGGTGCAGCGCCAGCACCGGCGGTGTCCGCCAGACGCGCCAGCCCCGCCAGGACACCAGCCGCAGCGTCTGGCCGATCACCGCCGCCGCCGACAGCCAGGCGGTCGCGGCGCAGGCCGGTTCTGCCACCCAGGCCGCCAGCGCCGCAACCGCCGGCACCGTGCCCAGCCACTCGGCCCGGCGGTTCCGCAGGCCCGGTGACTCGCCGGTGCGCAACAGAATATGGCGCGCGGTCAGCGCCGGGATGATCCGTCCGGCCAGGATCATCTGCAACGCCACCACCGCGGCCAGTCCCAGGCGCAGGCCGAGCGCCGCCGTCGCCGGCATCCGCAGCAGCACGTCCCCGGCCGCGAACAGCGTGACCGACAGCGCCGCCCCGGCATTGCGCACATCGCGTGCGGCGACGATGTTGCCGGCGACGATCGCCGCCAGTGCCACCGGCATCAGTGCCGGCAGCACCCCGAGCCGCCCGGCCAGCCACAGCACCAGCAGGAGCATCGCGGCCCGCCGGGGCTTCACCGCGCCCCCGGTCCAGCGCGGCAGCGCCGTCAGCATGAAGCCCGCCATCGCCGCCGGGATCATGCCGAACAGCAGCATTTCGGCGTGGTGTCGGGCGAGGCCCGCGCCTGCCATCCCCCCCAGTGCCACCGGCAGCCACAGCGCCACCGGCAGCGGCGCGTAGAGGGCGGCGAGCAGGAAGAACGGCCGGAACGCCATCCTGCCCGCTACAGCGACCGCGATACCCAGGCCAGCCCTTCACGCCCGTGCAGATACCCATTGATCAGCGGCACGTCGCCGATCAGCGATTGCACCGCGGCGGTCGCCGCCTCGGCGTCGATGGTGCGATCGAGGGTGGCCCGCGCCAGACGCGCCACCGCCACCATGTCCACATCCTGCGGCGAGAGGCGGAACCGATGCACCCCCCACGCGGCGAGCGCCGCCATCTCGCGCAGCAGCACGACATAGCCGTGCGACATGGTCTGCGTGCCGTTGACGGCGAGGATGCTGCGTCCGTCGAGGGTTGCCACCGGCAGCCCGTCCGGCTCACCCTCGCAGACATGGCGGCAATTGTCCTTGTGCAGCCCGTGCGACCGCGCGTGATAGCAGCGCGCCGAGACCGACAGCGTCTGCCGGCCGAACACCTGCACCTCGACCTCCATGCCGCCGGCATGCGCGAGCAGCGTCCGCAATCCGGCCGCGGTAACCTCGACCGGCGGCACGATGCGGATGGCGCCGTTGCGCGCCGCGTAGGCCAGGCTGTCTTCGTTGAAGATGTTGAGCAGCGGCCCGATGACATGCGGCCGTCCCGCCAGCGCCCGCAGCGAGGAGACATCGTTCGCCTCGATCAGCAGACCGGCGTCGCAGCTTTCGCGGATGGCCTGCACTTCGCGCCGCGACGTGACCAGCGCGAGCGTGGACAGCACCACCTGCTTGCCGCCCGCCCGCAGGCGCTCCGCGATCTCGGGCAGGTCCGGCGCGGAGAACGGCTCGCGCTTGGAGCACACCACCTCGCCCAGATGCACGCAATCGACCGGCGCCTCGTTGGCGATGCGGGCATAGAAATCCCGCCGCTTCGCGCGCGGCCAGTGGAACAGCAGCGGCCCCAGCGTCAATCCCGTCATCGCCAGCCCTTCCGATAGGCGCCCAGGGTTTCCCGGTGCCCTTCGACCACCCCGCTCAGATCGACCGGCGGCACCGGCGCCCCGGCCGCCAGCGCATCGAGCGCCGTGCGGAAGGCGCGGATCACCTGCACGACATAGGCGCGGCTGCGCTGGCGGCCTTCGATCTTCAGCGCGGTGACGCCGGCGGACTTCAGCTGCGGCAGGATCCCGATTGCGTTCAGCCCCACCGGCTCGTCGAAGATGTAGGAGGCGATGCCGCGCACGCGCAGGCGCGCCTTGCACGGCGTGGGATAGGAGGCCGGCTCGTGGCGGCTGAAGCAGTTCATCGTGACCCCGCCCAGGCGCACCGACATGCGTCCGTCGGTCTCCTCGTAGCTGACATGCTCCGCCGGCGCGCACACCCCGTCGCTGGTGGGCGAGCGGCCGGTGAGATAGGACGACAGCACGCAGCGTCCCTCGGCCATCGTGCCGAGGCTGCCGAAGGCGAACACCTCGGCCTCCATCTGCATGCGCGCGACCAGATCGGCGATCTCCCGCACCTCCAGGACGCGCGGCAGCACAGCACGGCGGATGCCGAAATTCTCCCGGTAGAAGTCCAGCGCCAGCGGGTTCGACGCGCCCGCCTGCACCGACAGATGCAGCCGCAGTGTCGGATGCCGCCGGCTGGCGTAGTCCATCATTCCGATATCGGCGAGGATCGCGGCATCGGCCCCGAACGAGGCGGCATCGTCCACCGCCGCACGCCAGACCGCGGCCTCACCGGGGCGCGGAAACGTGTTGATCGCCACCAGCACCTTGCAGCCATGAGCGTGCGCATGGGCGATGCCGCTCGCCATTTCGTCGCGGTCGAAATTGAGGCCGGGGTAATTGCGCGCATTGGTGGCGTCACGGAATCCGCAATAGATGGTGTCGGCACCGGCCGCGATCGCTGCACGCAATGCCGCCGGGGTGCCGGCCGGGCATACCAGTTCCAGATAGGGTCCGTTCACGCCGGCCGCTCCCCGCTCTGCCTCTGCCGGCCCTCGGTCTGCGACAGTCGCGCACGAAGGGCGGCAATTTCGGCGCCGAGTGCCTCGATCTCGTCTTCCGTGTCATGGCCGCGATGCGCCCGGCGATGCGCCACGTCGCCCCATTGCCGCAGCATGCCGCCCGCGCGCTGCACGCGGCGATCGATTTGCCGCACCAGCCGGGCCGCCGGCGCCCGCAGCTTCCCCGCCGACGCCAGTGCGTCGCCGAGCAGGCTGATGGACTCGCCGTCCAGCGTGTTGCGGAACGCCACCGCCGTCGCGGTGTCGCCGCTGATCGCCACGTCGCGCGAGAAGAACAGGGTATCCGAGTCGACGCGCCCCTCCAGCAGACCGAGCAGCGCCGTCAGCCGTCCCCTGATGCACGCCGAGGCGGCCGGCGCACCGGGTGCGAGCGTGAGATCGAGCCGGTCGGCCGAGATCGTGAGCAGGATGCGATGGGGCGTATCGACGGGATCGAACAGGATGCTGGCCGGCGCCAGACGGCAGAGTCGTCTGAACAGATCCGGATGCTCGGCGCACAGGCGCCGCACGGCCCAGCGCAGACCGCGCTGCAGCAGCGGCGCGGGGAGAACCCGCATCGCCGCGTGCATCATGACAACCGGCATCGGCAATGTGTCGCTCATGCAATCCCTGTCCGGCGCAAACGCGCGCCGCCCGATTCGCACTGCAAGCGCGCGGCGCATCGACGCGCTCGCGCCCGGTCGCTGACATTGATCTGCATCAACCCGCCGGGCGGGGTGCGGCCGCCGCCCCGGCACGGCCCGCCCCCAGAACATTGCCGCGCGCAGCCCAGATGTGCCGCGCCCAACCCCGTTCGCGACGGTGGTCGTGCCACCTCAACAATGAACGCAATCGCACCTGCGGCATCGCTGGGCCAACCATTTTCCCCGGATTCCGGGGGCGGCCAACTGGCGGAGAGGGTGGGATTCGAACCCACGGTACCCGTAAGGGTACAACGGTTTTCGAGACCGTCCCGATCGACCGCTCCGGCACCTCTCCCGCAGACCGCGCCTTATAGGCGTGGCGGGGCAGGGCGGCAACGGTCCGCTAGGCTCCAAACCCAATCAGCCTCTAGGAATCGGCGGCGCTTTCTGATTCACAGGAGTCCTCGTGGGGTGGGAGTGGCACAGGGATGGCTGGGGAATATTGGCTGACAGACGCGGCGTTTGCGGCGATT
>JAJZNE010000167.1 GCA_021847995.1 Pseudomonadota bacterium
AACAGCACCTCGATGCCGACCGATTTCTCCCCGGCGGCGAGCTGGCCGCCTTCATAGACATCGAACAGCGCGACGCTGCCGATCAGCCCACGCTCCGCCCCGCGCGCCGCCTTCAGCACCGCCTCGGCAGGTACTGCGGCGGCGACGACAAAGGCGAAATCGCGGCGCAGCGGCATGAACGCGGGCAGGTCGGGCGGCGCGCGGCGGCGGCGTTTGGGGTCGGCGATGGCGTCCAGGAACACCTCGAACCCGACCGACGGCGCCGGCAGATCGAGCGCCGCGCAAAGTCGCGGATGCAGCGCGCCGAAGGTTCCGAGCACCAGTTTCGGCCCCTGCCGCACCACGCCCGAGCGGCCCGGATGATACCAGCCGGGGGCGTCCGCGGTCACGCTCAGCGCCTCCAGCGGCACGCCGAGGGCGGCCAGCACCGCCCAGAGATCCGCCTTGGCGTCGAAGGCATCGCGCGGGCGGGCGGGTTCGGCCCAGTGGCGCGGCGTCGTTCCGGTGCGCAGGCCGGCAGCACGGATCGGCTGCAATTCGGCCGCGGTACCGAGGAAGGCCGGCCCGATCTCGAACAGCGCGAGATCGGGCCAGCCGCGGGCGGCGTTGCGGGCGGCGGCGAGGGCGAGGGTCGCGAGCGGCGTCGGGCGCAACTGGTCGAGATCGGCGGCGATCGGGTTGAGCAGACGGAGCGCGGGATCGGGCACGCCGAACCACGCCGCCCTGTCCTGCGCCAGGAAGCTGAAGGTGACGCACTCGACGAGGCCCTGCGCCGCCAGCACGCGCCGCGCCAGGGCGCTCTGCGTCTGCCGCGGCGTGAGCGTCGGCCGCGGCACCGGGCCGGCGACCGCCATGGAGACCGGCGGGACGGCATCGAGGCCACGCAGGCGCAGCACTTCCTCGATCAGGTCGGCCTCCGGCTCGGCCAGCGCGCGGCCGTCGGCAACCGCCGCACCGTCGATCCCCGGCGCCGGATCGAGCGGCGTCGCGGCGGCGATGTCGTTGCGCCACGACGGCACCTCCACCACCACGCGCGCCGCGTCGCGCCCGGTCACGGTGAAGCCGAGGCGTTGCAGCGACGCCACCGCCTCGTCCGCCGGCACGTCGAGACCGCCGAACGAGGCGAGCCGGGCGAAGCGCAGCGCGGCCGTCCGTCGCCAGGGGGGTTCGGCACCCGCCGCGACGATCCCGCTCGCGGTGCCGCCGCAGAGATCGAGAATGAGGCGCGTCGCCGCCTCCGTCGCCGCCGGCAGCAGTGCCGGGTCGATGCCGCGCTCGAAGCGCTGCCGCGCGTCGGAGACGATCTGATGGCGCCGGCCGGTGAGCGCCACCCGCACCGGATCGAACAGCGCGCATTCGATGAAGACGCTGTGCGTGCCGTCATCGCAGCCGGTCGCCTCGCCGCCGATGACGCCGGCGAGGGATTGCACGCCGGCGGCATCGGCGATCACGCAATCCGCGGGCGTCACGGTATAATCGCGGCCGTTGAGGGCGCGGAAGGTCTCGCCGGCGCCGGGGCGCAGCGTGAGCGTGTCGCCCTGCACCTTGTCGGCATCGAACACGTGCAGCGGCCGACCGAGATCGTAGGTGAAGAAGTTGGTGATATCGACCAGCGTGTTGATCGGCCGCAACCCGATCGCGCGCAGCCGCCCGGCGAGCCAGCGCGGGCTCGGCCCGTTGCGTTCGATGCGCAGGAGCCGCCCGAGCACCCAGGGGCAGGCCGCCGGCATGTCGATCGCCCAGCGCAGCGTGCTGGCGAAATCTGGCGCGACCGCGGGCGCCGACCAGGGGCGCAGGGTGCCGATCCCGGCGGCGGCGAGATCGCGTGCGATGCCGCGCACCGACAGCGCATCGCCGCGGTTGGGGGTGACCGCGATCCCGATCACCGGATCGTCCAGCCCGGCCCAGCGCACGTAGCTTTCGCCGACCGGCGCATCCGCCGGCAGATCGACGATGCCGGTGTGATCGTCGCCCAGCCCCATCTCGCGCGCCGACAGCAGCATCCCCGCGCTCTGCACGCCGCGGATGTCGCCCACCTTCAGCGTGATGCCGGTGCCGGGAATGAAACTGCCCGGCGGCGCGAACACCGCCTTCATGCCGGTGCGCGCATTGGGCGCGCCGCAGACGACGGAAACCGCCGGCCCCTCGCCGGTATCGACGGTGCAGGCGCGCAGGCGATCGGCATTGGGATGCGGCAGCGCGGCGACCACCCGGGCGATGCGGAACGGCGCCAGCGCCGCACCGCGATCCTCCACCGACTCGAGTTCGAGGCCTATGCGCGTCAGCGTCCCGGTGATGGTGGCGAGCGTGGCGTCGGTGTCGAGATGCGTGCGCAGCCAGTCCAGCGTGAACTTCATCGCCTCACACCCCTTCGTGCAGCAGCGCCGGCAGCAGCGGAGAGGTACCGTAATGGTGCAGCCAGCGGATGTCGCTGTCGTAGAACGGGCGCAGGTCGGGGATGCCGTGCTTGAGCATGGTGACACGCTCGACCCCCATGCCGAACGCGAACCCCTGCCAGACCGCGGGATCGATGCCGCAATTGGCGAGAACCTTGGCATGCACCATGCCGCTGCCGAGGATCTCCAGCCAGTCGCCGCCGCCGCCGAGTTCGCCGGTGCGGCGGTTCCAGCCGATATCGACCTCCATGCTCGGCTCGGTGAACGGGAAGTAGCTCGACCGGAAGCGCACCGGCAGGTTGGCGATGCCGAAGAAGCTGCGCAGGAAGTCGATCAGGCAGCCTTTCAGGTGGCCGAGCGTCAGGTCGCGGTCGATCGCCAGGCCTTCGAGCTGGTGGAACATCGGGCTGTGCGTCGCGTCATGGTCGGCGCGGTAGGTGCGGCCCATGACGACGACGCGGATCGGCGGCGGCTGATGCAGCATCGTGCGCACCTGTACGGGCGAGGTATGGGTGCGCAGCACCGGCGGCGGCGCATCGGCGGCAGCCGGCGGCAGATAGAACGTGTCGTGATCGGCGCGCGCCGGATGATGGGCGGGGATGTTGAGGGCACCGAAATTGTGCCAGTCGCTCTCCACGTCGGGGCCTTCGGCGACGGCGAAGCCCATCGCCCCGAAGATCGCCGCCATCTCCTCCATCGTGCGGCTGACCGGATGGATCAGGCCGGCCGGCAGCGGGCGCGGCGGCAGCGTCGGATCGATGCGCTCGGCGGCAAGGCGGGCGGCGAAGGCTGCATCCTCCAGTTCCGCGCGGCGCGCCTCGATCAGCGCGGCGAGCGTGTCCTTGAGCCGGTTGAGGGCGGCGCCACGCTCCCGCCGCTGCCCGGCGGGCACGGCGCCGAGCTGCTTGAGCAGGGCGGTGAGCGTGCCGTTCCTGCCGAGCACGCCGACCCGCACCGCATCCCAGGCGCGCAGATCGGCGGCGGCGGCGAGCGTCCGTTCGGTTTCGGCCCGGAGCTGGTCGAGATCGTCGGTCATTCGTTCGGTCCCGGCATGCAAAAGGGCCGCCCGGTGCGGGGCAGCCCTTGAGCGGTTGGATCACGCGCGCCGTCGGCGGCGGATCAGGCCAGGGCGGCCTGCACCTTGCGGACGATCTCCGCGAAGCTGGCGGGATCGTCATAGGCGACGGCCGCCAGCACCTTGCGGTCCATCTCGATCCCGGCACGCTTCAGCCCGTCGATGAAGCGCGAATAGGTCAGTCCATGCTCGCGGACCGCGGCGTTGATCCGCTGGATCCAGAGGGCGCGGAAATCGCGCTTGCGGTTGCGCCGGTCGCGATAGGCGTATTGCAGCGACTTCTCCAGCCGCTCCAGCGCGCTGCGGTAGGTGGTGGAGGAGCGTCCGACGAAGCCCTTGGACTGCTCAAGAACCTTCTTGTGCCGTGCGTGCGTGGTGACGCCGCGCTTGACCCGTGCCATGTGCCTGCCCTTTCCTCACGCCAGCCCGTAGGGCGCCCATTGCTTGACGGTGATCGCGTCCTGCGGCGTCAGCGTCTGGTGCCGGCGGTTCTGCCGCTTGGTCTTCTGGCTGCGATTGATGAGGCCGTGGCGCTTGCCCCCCGGCCCGGCGAGAACCTTGCCGGTGCCGGTGATCTTGAAGCGCTTCTTGACCGAGGACTTGGTCTTGAGCTTGGGCATTTTCTCTCCTTTTCCGCTGTCGCTGCCTGATCGGCAGACGTCGCGGCCGGGCATGCCCGTCATGGCCCGGCGCGCAGACGGCGGCGATATACCGAGGGTGCCGCCGGCAGGCAAGCAGCCCGATATGGCACCCCTGCCGAAAGCGCGTGGAAAGCGCGCGACGCGGCTGCAATACTGCGCCGCTCACCGCAGACGAGGCAACGGATGGCGCCGCGTGTCGAACCCGTGGAATCGGATGAGGGGCTGCCCGCCCGCACGGACGTCGTGGTGATCGGCGGCGGCATCATCGGCGTCAGCACCGCGCTGTTCCTGGCCAGACGGGGCATCCCGACGGTGCTGTGCGAAAAGGGCGGCATCGCCGCGGAGCAGTCGGGCCGCAACTGGGGCTGGTGCCGCACCATGGGGCGCGACGTGCGCGAACTCCCGCTCGCGGTCGAAAGCCTGCGACTGTGGCGGCAGATGAACGCGCTGGTCGGCGCGGAAACCGGATTCCGCGAGGCCGGCATCGTCTATCTGTGCGGGACGCCGGCAGAGCTCGCAACCCACGACGGCTGGCTGGCGGCGGCGCGGCAGTTCCAGGTGGCGTCCCGCCGGCTCGGCCCCGAGGAGGTGGAACAGGCGGTGCCCGGGTCCGCCGTGCGCTGGGCGGGGGCGGTGCAGACGCCCAATGACGGCCGGGCCGAGCCGGGCCTGGCCGGCCCGGCGATCGCCGCCGCCGCGCGCAGGGCAGGTGCCACCATCCTGACCCGCTGCGCCGTGCGCGGCGTGGAGACCAGGGGCGGGCGGATCGACGCGGTGGTGACGGAACGCGGGCGGATCGCCTGCACCGCCGTGGTGCTTGCCGGCGGCGCGTGGTCGCGCCTGTTCTGCGGCAATCTCGGCATCGCGCTGCCGACGCTCAAGATCCTCGGCAGCGTCGGCCGCACCGCGCCGCTGCCGGGCGGGCCGGAGGTCACCGCCGGTGCCGCCAATTTCGGCTTCCGCAAGCGCCTCGACGGCGGCTACACGATCGTTCAGCGCAACGCCAACGTAGCCGAGATCGTGCCGGACAGTTTCCGCCTGTTCCGCCATTTTGCGCCGTCCTGGTTGCGGAATCGGCATGAACTGCGCCTGCGCGTCGGCCGCCGCACGATCGCGGAGGCGCGGCTGCCGCGCCGCTGGACGCTCGATCAACTCACCCCGTTCGAAACCGTGCGCGTGCTGGATCCGGCGCCGGTGCCGAAAATCCTGGAGGAAGGCCGGCGGCTTCTGGCCCGCGCCTTTCCCTTCTTCCGCGACGCCGTGTTCGCCGAGCGGTGGGGCGGCCTCATCGACGTGACGCCGGATGCGGTGCCGGTGATAGGGCCGGTGGCGGCGCTGCCGGGGTTCTTCATCGCCAGCGGCTTTTCCGGCCACGGCTTCGGCATCGGGCCGGGTGCCGGGCGGCTGATGGCGGAGCTGGTGGCGGGCGACACACCGGTGGTCGATCCCACCCCGTTCCGGCTGGAGCGGTTCCACTGACCGCGCGCCGTCAATCCTCCCGGAACTCCAGCGCAACCCCGAACGAAGCCGCGGCCGGCACCACGATGCGGCCGACGCCGGCCGCCTCATGCGCAACACCGCCGTCGCGCAACGCGGCGGCGGTCGTGGCAGCGGCGGCGGTGCGCAGGACCAGGGCCGCCATCACTGCCTCCCGCCCGTCGCACGGCGGCGCGGCGGGGCCGTAGCGGCGTGCCGCTTCCTCCGGCGCCACCACGTCGATCGCCGCCAGTCCCGCGGCCAGCCGCAGGCCGGACGCGATCGGGACGACGGCAGCCGCGCCGAAAAGCGTGCGGAACAGCTCGCCCAGCGCCTCCGGCCGGTGCGCCGCGATCACCACGCCGGCGATGCCGAGTGCGCCGTTCGGATGCCGTCGCCAGGGATCGCGCCAGACCAGGGCGCGCGTGCGGTGCTGGCAGAAGAACACCCGGCCCGCCGGACAGGCACCGTGGGCAAGCCGCACCACGCGGAACGCCGCCGGCCCGTCCGCGCCGGGCAGCGGAACCGGGCGGGAGAAGTCGAGCGGCGGCAGCACCGGCGCGCCGGCGTCGTGCAGGGCGGCATGGACCGCATCGGCATCCTCGGTCGCGAACGCGATGCCGGTCAGCCCCTCCGGCCACGCCAGCACCTCCATCCGGTCGCCCTCGCCCGGCGGCAGGCCGAGCAGTTCGAGATAGTCGGCGCCGAACATGGCGAGATGGTTGATGGAGCCGAGCGTGTGCCGCCCCTGCGGCGTCAGCGCGAAGCCGAGCCGCGCGTAGTCCGCTGCGGCCACCGCCATGCGGTCGCGGACGTTCACGACAACGTGGTCGATGACGGGAACCGGCAGCGTCAGGAGTGAGGTCGATCCGGCCATCCCTGGTCCCCTCATCTTGCCCGGAGTTCATTTGTAAGTTGAGAGAGGATCGCTACATAAAGCGGCGACACGGTGGCCCTGGCTACCTGTCCGCCTTTCGAGGCGTTCCCTTACCTGACTGGGGCGGCGCGGCTCGTGCGCCGCCCTTCTTTTGCCGGCCCGGTCAGGCGGGAAACACGCTCCATACCGCCGTCTCATGCCCCGGCGCGTAGCGCAGGTTGGTCGCCTCGGGGTTGCGGTTGACCAGCGGGCGGGCGAACAGCGGGTGGCGCATGCTGCGCACCTCATGCTCCCATTCCGCCAGCACCTCGCCGGAGGATGGATCGATGAGGGTCTGGAAGCGGTACTGGTGCTGGTCGCTTTCCTCGGTGATCAGGTGGCGCGCCCGCAGGCGGCGATGCGGGCCGGAGAAGTCGGCGAGCGAAATCTGGATGTGGTGGCCGTCGAACGGCGGCTGTTCCGCATCCGTCTCCCGGTACAGCAGCACGGTATCGGGGCCGGCGACGACGCGCGCGTTGCCCTCGGCATCCAGGGTTGCCGCACCGTGCAGCACCTCCTGATAGAACCGCACGATCCCCGGCGCGGTGCCACGCTTCACAGATCGGA
>JAJZNE010000040.1 GCA_021847995.1 Pseudomonadota bacterium
CCCCGGAGGCGGTGGCGGCGCAGCGTGCGGCGGCGCTGGATGCCATGGAAGCGGCGGCGACGGCGCATCGGCGCAGCGCCGATGCCCTGGCGGCGGCCGAGGATGAAGCCGCCGCCGCCGCCCGCGCCGCCCGCGCCGCCGACGCGGCGCTCGCCGGCGCCCGCGAAGCCGTCATCCGCGCCGAGGCGGAGCAGGAAGCGGCATCGCGGGCCTGGGGCGTAGTGGCCGAGCGCATCCTGGAGCGGCTCGGAGCCAGTCCGACGCTGCCCGATCGGCCGGCGGTGCATGACGAGGCGGCCGGGGAGAAGGCGCGGCGGCGGCTGGCGCGGCTGCTGCGCGAGCGCGAGGAGATGGGGCCGGTCAATCTGCGTGCCGAGATCGAGGCCGAAGAGATCGCGGGCCAGAGCGAGACGCTCGCCCGGGAGCGCGCCGAACTGACCACCGCGATCGCCAAGCTGCGCGGCTCCATCGGCCATCTCAACCGCGAGGGGCGGGAGCGGCTGGCGGTGGTGTTCGAGCAGGTGGACCGCAATTTCCAGGCGCTGTTCGCGCGCAATTTCGGCGGCGGGCGGGCGCATCTGGCGCTGGTGGGATCGGACGATCCGCTGCTGGCGGGGCTGGAAATCTATGCCCAGCCGCCGGGCAAGAAGCTCGCCTCGCTGTCGCTGCTGTCGGGCGGCGAGCAGGCGCTGACCGCGCTCAGCCTGATCTTCGCCGTCTTCCGCTGCAATCCGGCGCCGGTCTGCGTGCTGGACGAGGTGGACGCGCCGCTCGACGATGCCAATGTCGAGCGGTTCTGCGCGCTGCTCGACGACATGGTGCGCGAGACGCGTACGCGCTTCCTGGTGGTGACGCACCATTACCTGACGATGGCGCGGATGGACCGGCTGTACGGCGTGACGATGCAGGAGCGTGGCGTGTCGCGGCTGCTTTCGGTCGATCTGGCGCAGGCCGCCGGCATGGTGGAACCGCCGCGCATGGCGGCGGAATAGGCCGCACGCCTGCCGCAGCGCTACCGTTGCGGCGCCGTCCGGCGCTATAACGGCGCCGCAGACAGGAACAGGACCGCGCCGTGATCCGCGTGACCGACCAGGAGACCCCGCCGCACGACGCCGCCGCCGACGGTTTGCTGGCCGGGCTGCTGCCGCGCTTCGCCGGGGTTCGCGTGCTGGTGCTCGGCGACATCATGCTCGACCGCTACGTGGTCGGCGACGTGCGGCGGATTTCGCCGGAGGCGCCGATCCCGGTGCTGCGGGCAGAGGCGCGGCGGGCGGTGCTGGGCGGGGCGGGCAACGTGGCGCAGAACGTCGCCGCGCTCGGCGCCGCTTCGCTGCTGGTGGGCGTGGTCGGCATGGACGAGGCGGCGGGGGAGATCGGGCGGCTGCTTTCCGCCACGCCGGCGATAAAACCCTGCCTGATCGCCGCCCCCGCGCGCCCGACCACGGTCAAGACACGGTTCATGAGCGGCGGGCACCAGTTGCTGCGGCTGGACGAGGAGGAAAGCGGCGCGATCGACCCGGGGCTGGAGGCGCAGGTGCTAGCCGAGTTCGAGCAGGCCCTGGCCGGCTGCGATGTCGTCGTGCTGTCGGACTACGCCAAGGGCGTGCTGACCGACCGCGTGCTGACGGGCGCCATCGCCGCCGCACGGGCGGCGGGCCGCAAGGTGATCGCCGATCCGAAACGGGCGACGTTTGGCGCCTATCGCGGCGTCGATGTGCTGACGCCGAACGAGGCGGAGGCGGCGCGGGCGACCGGTATCGCGGTCGATGACGACGAGGGTGCCGTCGCGGCCGGCGACCGGGCGCGCGCGCAGGCGGAGGCGGGCGCGGTGCTGGTGACGCGTTCCGCCAGGGGATTGACGCTGGTGCGCCGCGGTGCCGAGGCCCTGCATCTGCCGACGCGCGCGCGCGCCGTGGCCGACGTGTCGGGCGCCGGCGACACCCTGATCGGAGCGTTCGCGATCGGGCTGGCGTGCGGCGCGGCGATGCCGGAGGCGGCGATGCTGGCCAATGTCGCCGCCGGCCTCTCGGTCAGCAAGCCGGGCACGGCGACGGTGAGCCACGGGGAACTGGGCGCGGCACTGCACCGGCGTGAATTGCTGGCGCTCGACGGCAAGATCGCCGAGACGGCGGCGGCCGGGGCGCAGGTGGCGGAATGGCGGGCGGAGGGGCTGCGCGTCGGGTTCACCAACGGCTGCTTCGATCTGGTGCATCCCGGCCATGTGCGCCTGCTGGCGCGCGCGCGGGCAGCGTGCGACCGGCTGGTGGTGGGGCTGAACAGCGACGCCTCCGTCCGCCGGCTGAAGGGGCCGGACCGGCCGGTGCAGAACGAGATGGCGCGGGCGACGGTGATGGCCTCGATCGCTGCCGTCGATCTGGTGGTGCTGTTCGAGGAGGACACGCCGGAGGCGCTGATCGGCGCGCTGCTGCCGGACATCCTGTTCAAGGGCGCCGATTACCGCCTCGACCAGGTGGTGGGCGCCGACATCGTGCGCGCCCATGGCGGCGAGGTACGGCTGATCGACCTGGAGGCCGGCCACAGCACCACGGCGACGATCCGGCGGATCAACCGGGGGGCGGGGTAAGCGGTGCGGTGCCGTCGCTGCCGGTTTCGGCACCGGCCTCGGGCAGATCGACGTTCTCGTAGAAGGCGACGACCGGGATTTCGATGCCGAGTTCGGGCAGCGCGAGCGTGTCCTCGGCGGTGAGCGCGGTCGCGGTCCAGTCCGCCCCGGCGTCCGCGCGGGCAAAGACGGTCAGTCCGATGCCGGCATGTTCCAGGATGACGTAGCGGCGGATGGAGGGCACGGCGCGGTATTCGCGGAGCTTGACGATCCGGTCGGTGCGCCCGGAGGTCGGGCTGAGCACCTCGAACACGACCACCGCACCCTCGATTGTGTAGGCAGTGTCCGGTACTTTGGTGCATGACACCAGCGCGTCCGGGTAGCGGACCGCGTCCCCGATGGTCGCGAGACCGGCATCCGGCCCGTACGGCCGGCAGCCGCTCCCTTGCAGGCGCGCGTAGAGCGCACGATGGATGTTGCTGGTCATCGTGCTGTGCCGGAGCGTCCCGCCGGTCATGGCGACAGGCTGGAAGCCGTCGAACTCGTAGCGCACGTCCTGCGCCTGTGCCCAGGCGAAGAACTGCGCGCGCGTCATCTGCGGCCGGCGGAGGGCGATGTTCATGGAAGTCGGTTTCTGGAGATCGTCAGACAACTGCTGCGCCACGTCCTCCGCCTCCGGCAGCACATCGCCAAGCGAGATATTAAGCAAGGAAGCCAGTTGCGCCCGATTTGTAAGTGTAGGACGGGTCGCGCCAGACTCCCACATCGATATTGCGCTCGCCGCAATACCAAGATGATTTGCCAATTCCGCTTGCGTCCATCCTTTCCGTTTCCGACCGCCACGAATCACATCACCTAGCATCATCTTCCCTGCCCCATCCTTCATTACCATCACTTATTTTCCCTTTTGACCGCGACAAATAAGTCCGGCTTAATGCAGCCGGATCCGCCGGGAGCGAAAGCGTCCGCTCGTGCGGGGCGCAGGACACCGGATGCGCCGGTTTTCCCCTTTCGCGCAATGGGGGAAGAGACGGGGACCGTCGAATGCGACCGCCTTCCGCGCGGCCGACCGACCCGTTGACAGCGCCGCCCCGCCGCCCCACCCTGGCACTATCCGAGGGGAGCCCCGCCAGGGGGCTGAGAGACCGACGGGCCGGAGCGCATCCGGCCGGCGCGGAAACCCTTAGAACCTGATCCGGGTCACGCCGGCGGAGGGACGGGAACGCGCAAATGGCACCTCCCGCCCCGTGAACCGGCCCCCGTTCGCGAGAGGATGCGCCATGAACGTCCACGCCAAGCCCGCCGCCGTCACCACCGGCCCGGTCGCCGGTTCGCGCAAGGTGTATTCCAGCCCGGAGGGCCATCCGGACATCGCGGTGCCGTTCCGCGAGATCGATCTGCACCCGTCCGCGGGCGAACCGCCGCTCCGGCTCTATGACACGTCCGGCCCCTATACCGACCCGGCGCAGCCGATCGACCTCGAAGCCGGTGCGCCGGCGGTGCGCGAGGCGTGGCTGGCCCGGCGCGGCTTCGCCGCGGCGACGCCGCGGGCGGTGCGGCCGGAGGACAACGGCCATGCCGCGGGCGAGAAGCTGGTGCCGCCGTGCCCGGCGACGCGCACGCTGCGCGCCGGCACGCCCGGACGGAACGTGACGCAGATCGAGTTCGCGCGCGCCGGCATCGTCACCGAGGAGATGATCTTCGTCGCCCACCGCGAGAATCTGGGCCGCGCGAAAATGCTGGAGGGCGCCCCCGCCCGAAGGGCCGACGGCGAGGATTTCGGCGCCGCCCTGCCCGAATTCGTCACCCCGGAATTCGTCCGCAGCGAGATCGCCGCCGGCCGCGCCATCATCCCCGCCAACATCAACCACCCGGAGCTGGAGCCGGTCATCATCGGCCGCAACTTCCTGGTCAAGATCAACGCCAATATCGGCAACTCCGCCGTCACCTCCTCGGCTGCCGAGGAGGTGGAGAAGATGGTGTGGGCGATCCGCTGGGGCGCCGACACGGTGATGGATCTCTCGACCGGGCGCAACATCCACAACATCCGCTCCTGGATCCTGCGCAATGCGCCGGTGCCGATCGGGACGGTGCCGATCTACCAGGCGCTGGAGAAGGTCGGCGGCGATCCCGACAGGCTCGACTGGGAGGTGTTCAGGGACACGCTGATCGAGCAGGCGGAGCAGGGCGTGGACTACTTCACCATCCATGCCGGCGTGCGGCTCGCGCATGTGCCGCTGACGGCGAAGCGCGTCACCGGCATCGTCTCCCGCGGCGGGTCGATCATGGCGCGCTGGTGCCTCGCGCATCACCGCGAGAGCTTTCTTTATGAGCGGTTCGACGAGATCTGCGAGATCATGCGCCGCTACGACGTGTCGTTCTCGCTCGGCGACGGGCTGCGCCCCGGCTCCATCGCGGACGCCAACGATGCCGCCCAGTTCGCGGAGCTGGAAACGCTCGGCGAGCTCACCCGCATCGCCTGGGACAAGGGCTGCCAGGTGATGATCGAAGGCCCCGGCCATGTGCCGATGCACAAGATCAAGGTGAACATGGACAAGCAGCTCCGCGAGTGCGGGGAGGCGCCGTTCTACACGCTCGGGCCGCTGACCACCGACATCGCGCCCGGCTATGACCACATCACCTCGGCGATCGGGGCGGCGATGATCGGCTGGTTCGGGACGGCGATGCTGTGCTACGTCACGCCGAAGGAGCATCTCGGCCTGCCCAACCGCGACGATGTGAAGACCGGCGTCATCACCTATCGCATTGCGGCGCATGCCGCCGATCTGGCGAAAGGGCATCCGGCGGCGAAGCTGCGCGACGACGCGATCAGCCGCGCACGGTTCGAGTTCCGGTGGGAGGACCAGTTCAACCTCGGCCTCGATCCCGACACGGCGCGCGCCTTCCACGATGAGACGCTGCCGAAGGAGGCGCACAAGGTGGCGCATTTCTGCTCCATGTGCGGCCCGAAATTCTGCTCGATGAAGATCACCCAGGACATCCGTGCGGATGCCGAGCGGATGGCCGGGATGCAGCAGATGAGCGAGACGTTCCGCGCGAAGGGGTCGGCGCTCTATGTGCCCGAGGAGGCGGGGGCGACGCCGGCCGGATGACCGACCCGCGCGCCGCCCTGGTCGCGATCGGCGCCCTGCCGGATGGCGAGATCGAGATTGCCGAGGCGGCGCTGCAACTCGCCCGCATCGATGCACCGGCGGCCGACTGGCGCGGCTGCCGCGCGCATCTCTCCGGCCTTGCGCGGGAGGCGGCGCTGATCGGCCGCGATATCGCCGAGGGCGACACGGCGGCGCAGGCGGCGGCGCTGGCCGACCTGCTGGTGGCGCAGCACAGCTATGTCGGCGATACGCGCGCCTATGACGACCTCGCGAACGCCAATCTGATCCGGGTGATCGAGCGGCGGCGCGGGCTGCCGGTGGCGCTCGGCGTGCTGTGGCTGCACGCGGCGCAGGCCGCCGGCTGGGCGGCGCACGGCATCGATTTTCCCGCCCATTTCCTGATCGCGCTCGGCGATGCGTCGCCGCCGGTGGTGATCGACCCGTTCGCCGGCGGCCGGGTGCTGGACGTGCCGGCCCTGCACGCCCTGCTGCGGCAGGTGGAGGGGCCGGGCGCGGCGTGGCGGCCGGCGCTGCTGGCGCCGATGGGCACGCGGGCGGTGCTGCTGCGTTTGCAGAACAACATCCGGCTGCGGCGGGAGCGGGCGGGCGATGCGGCAGGGGCGCTGATCTGCCTGCACGACATGCTGCGCATCGCGCCGCGGGAGACGGCGCTATGGTGGGAGGCGGCGCGGCTGGCGGCGCTCGGCGGCGCGGTCGGGGCGGCGATGGCAGCCCTCGGCGAGATCGCGGCGATCGCCCCGGACACGGAGGCGGCGGCGGCGCGGGCGGCGATGGAGGCGTTGCGCTCGCGCCCGAACTGACGGAAAGACCGTGCGAGCCGCCGCAGGAGAGCGCCCATGCCGCGTCCGCTGACCGTCGCGGTCCAGATGGACCCGATCGAGAGCATCAACATCGATGCCGATTCGACCTTCGCGCTGATGCTGGCGGCAGAGGCGCGCGGGCATCGGCTGTTCCACTACGAGGTGCGCCACATGGCGCTGTCCGAAGGCATCGCCAAGCCGGGCGCACGGCGCGAGGAGCGGCTGCGCGCACTCGCCCGCCCGATCACCGTCCAGCGCGTGCCGGGGGCGCATTTCCGCGCCGAAGCGCCGCGCCTGCTCGACCTTGCCGCGACCGACGTGATCCTGATGCGCCAGGATCCGCCCTTCGACATGGCCTATATCACCGCGACGCATATGCTGGAGCACGTGCACCGCGCCGACGGGCGGGGAGGCCCGCTGGTGGTGAACGCCCCCGCCGCGGTGCGCAACGCGCCCGAGAAACTGCTGGTCACGCATTTCCCGGACCTGATGCCGCCGACGCTGGTGACATGGGATTGGGATGCCATCCGCGGGTTCCGCGCGACGCATAAGGACATCGTGGTCAAGCCGCTGTTCGGCAACGGCGGCGCCGGCGTGTTCCTGATCCGCCACGACGACCCCAACCTGAACGCGCTGCTGGAGATGCATTTCGCCCGCTCGCGCGAGCCGCTGATGATCCAGCGCTACGAGCCGGCGGTACGCGTCGGCGACAAGCGGATCATCCTGATCGAGGGCGAGCCGGCGGGGGCGATCAACCGCGTGCCGGCGTCCGGCGAGGCGCGCAGCAACATGCATGTCGGCGGGCGGCCGGAGCGCAGCACGCTCACGGCGCGGGACCGCGAGATCTGCGCCGCGATCGGCCCGACGCTGCGCCGGGACGGCCTGATCTTCGTCGGCATCGACGTGATCGGCGACTGGCTGACCGAGATCAACGTGACCTCGCCCACCGGCCTGCAGGAAGTGGACCGCTTCGACGGCACCGACCTTGCCGCCCGCATCTGGGAGGCGATCGAGCGGCGGATCGGTGCCTGACGACGGGTGCCGTTACTTCGGCCGGCCGAAGCGCGCGGTGAAGCTTGCCTTGGCCAGGGTCGCGTAATGCGTGACGAACCCGACCACGGCCGGCGTCGGGTTCGGCGGCACGTCGAGCTTGTCAGTATTCACGGCATAGATCGTGAAGATGTAGCGGTGCGGCTTGTCGCCCTTGGGCGGGCAGGGGCCGCCATAGCCGGGGGCGCCATAGTCGGTGTTGCCGAGCACCGCCCCCTCCGGCGTCTTGCCGGGGGCGCCGGCGCCCTGCGGCAGCGAGGTGACGGAGGCGGGAATGTCGTACATCACCCAGTGCCAGAACCCGCTTCCGGTCGGGGCGTCGGGGTCATAAACCGTCAGCACATAGCCCTTCGTTCCGGCGGGCGCGCCCTTCCACGACAGCGCCGGCGACATGTTCTGGCCGGTGCAGCCGAAACTGTTGAAGACGAAGGTGTCGCCGATCGTGCCGCCGGGCTTGATGTCGGGGCTGGTCAGGGTGAACTGCGCGGCCCCGGCGGGCGAAGCGGCGAGGGCGAGGAGCAGAGCCGAGCAGGCAAGAGAGCGCATCCTGGTTTCCTCCTTGCGGCGGGCATTGCCATGCCGGATCATAGCCGCCCGGGCGCGGATTTCCAGATGCATCCCGCACTGGCGGGCGATACGCTCCGCCGGCGCGGCAACGAACAGGGAGGCAGGCGGATGCGGGTGCGGGCGATGGTGGCGGCGGGGCTGGTGCTGCTGGGCTCGGCGGCGGCGCGGGCGGAAACGGTGCGGGTCACGGCGGCCTACTACAGCGACAAGACCGGCCCCTATTTCGAGCAGATGGCGCAGCAGTTCCATGCGCAGAATCCCGGCATCGACATCAGGATCGAAGTCGTCAACTGGGACAACCTGCTCCAGAAGCTGCAAACCGACATCGCCGGCGGTACCAATGCCGACATCTCCATCATCGGCACGCGCTGGCTGCTCGATTTCGTCAAGGACGGTCAGGCGGAGGCGCTGGACGGCTACATGGACCAGGCGTTCCGCGACCGCTTCATCGGCACCTTCCTCGCCCCCGGCCAGATCGGCGGCAAGACCTTCGGCTTGCCGATCGCCGCCTCGGCCCGCGCGTTGTTCTATAACAAGTCCCTGTTCGCCAAGGCCGGAATCGGCGCCCCGCCGGCGACATGGGACGAGCTGCGCCAGGACGCGGTGAAGCTGAAGGCGCAGGGCATTGCGGGATTCGGCCTCCAGGGCAAGGCGATCGAGACCGATGTCTACTGGTACTACGCGCTGTGGACCTATGGCGGCGACGTGGTGCGCGACGGGCATGCCGCGTTCGAGTCCGATGCCGGCGTCGCCGCGCTCAACATGTACAAGGGTCTGATCGACGCCGGCCTGACCGAGGACGGGCCCACCAATTACAGCCGCGAGGATTTGCAGAACCTGTTCAAGCAGGGGCGCGTGGCGATGGTGATCACCGCCCCCTTCCTGATCAACCAGATCGCGGCGGAGGCGCCGGGCCTCGAGTACGGCATCGCGCCGGTGCCGAAGCAGGCGCGCAACGCAACCTATGCGGTGACCGATTCGGTGGTGCTGTTCAAGAACAGCAAGGTGAAGCAGGCGGCGTGGAAGTTCCTCGATTTCCTGTTCACCAGGGGGCCGCGCGTGACCTTCAACAGGAATGAGGGCTTCCTGCCGACCACGAAGGCGGCGGCGGCGGATCCGTATTTCACCACCAATGCACGCCTGCAAACATTCGTCGATCTGCTGCCGGACGCGCATTTCGCGCCGACCGTGACCGGGTGGGAGGATACCGCCAAGGCGGTGTCGGATGCGGTGCAGGCCGTCTATGTCGGGCAGATGCCGCCGGCGGCGGCGCTGAAGCAGGCGGCGGCGATCGCGAACGAAGCACTGGGCAAGTAGGCGCGGACGAGGGTGAGGGGCCGCGCGGGCCGCCGGAAAGCCGCCGCCTGGCTGTTGGTGCTGCCGAGCCTGCTGCTCGCGCTTGCCGTGCTGCTCTATCCGTTCTGGGAGATCCTGAGGCTTTCGGTATCGGACGTGTCGCGTTTCGGGCAGGTGCGCGGCTTCGTCGGTCTTGCCAACTTCGCCCGGGTGTTCGCCGATCCGGTGTTCCGCGCGGCGCTGCTGCGCACCCTGGTCTGGACCGGCGCGGTGGTGGGCGGCACCGTCCTGGTTTCGGCCGGCGTCGCGCTGGTGCTGCGGCAGGATTTCGTGGGACGCGGGCTGGCGCGGGTGCTGGTGATGCTGCCGTGGTCGATCTCGCTGTCGATGGCGGCGATCGTGTGGCTGTGGGCGTTCGACGGCGACCACGGCATGGTCAACACGACCCTGCGCACGCTCGGTCTGCTGCACGGCAACGTGCAGTGGATGGCGCGGCCGGCGACGGCCTTCCCGGTGGAAATCGGGGCCGGCATCCTGGTCTCGGTCCCGTTCACCACCACCATCCTGCTCGGCGGCCTGTCGTCCATCCCCGGCGAGATCTATGAGGCGGCGAGCATCGACGGGGCGACGCGGCTGCAATCGTTCCGCCATCTGACGCTGCCGCTGCTGCGCGGCTTCGTCAACATCGCGATCGTGCTGAACGTGATCTATGTGTTCAATTCCTTCCCGATCATCTGGGTGATGACGCAGGGCGGGCCGGACAACGGCACGCATATCCTGGTGACCTATCTGTACGAAGTCGCGTTCCGCCTCGGGCGGCCCGGGCCGGCAGCGGCGGTGTCGCTGGTGATGCTGGCGATCGTGTTCGCGGCCACGCTGCTCTACGTGCGCCTGCAACGGGAGCGGGCATGACGGTGCGGCGCCTGATCGGGCGGTCGCTGCTGTCCTGGGCGGCGCTGTCGCCGCTGCTGCTGCTGGTGCTGTTCCCGTTCGCGGTGATGCTGTCCACGGCGCTCAAGCCGATCGACGAGGTGCTCGCCTGGCCGCCGCGCTGGCTGCCGCAGCGCCTCGCGTGGCGCAACTTCGCCGATATGTGGACGGCGGCGGATTTCGGCACGGCGGCGCTGAACAGTCTCGGCATCAGCATCGCGGCCACGCTGCTGGCGCTCGCGGTCGCGGTGCCGGCGGCCTATGCGGTGGCGCGGCTCGATCTGCCGGGGCGCGATCTCTACCGGCAGTTCCTCCTGGTGACGCAGATGCTCTCACCGGTGCTGCTGGTGCTGGGACTGTTCCGCATGGCGGCATCGGTGCCGTTCGGCGGCGGCACGCTGGTCGATACGCGCACCGGCGTCGTGCTGATCTATGCGGCGTTCAACATTGCCTTCGCGGTCTGGATGCTGGCGTCGTATTTCGCCACCATCCCGCGCGATCTGGAAGAAGCGGCGTGGATCGACGGCTGCACGCGCGCCGGGGCGGTATTGCGCATCTTCCTACCGCTGGCGGCGCCGGCGATCGCGGTGACCGCGATCGTCACCTTCGTCGCCGCCTGGAACGAGTTCACCGTGGCGCTGACGCTGCTGCGCGATCCGGCGAAGCTGACGCTGACCCTGCGCGTGGTGAACCTGGTTGCCGGGCGGTACTCGGTGCAGTGGAACCAGGTGATGGCGGCGACACTGCTGGCGACGCTGCCGGTCGCGGTGATCTTCACGCTGCTGCAACGCTATCTGGTCCAGGGGCTGACGCTGGGGGCGGTGAAGTAGCCCGCCGGCACTGGCCCGGCGGGCCGCCTTCCTTTAGCCTCAGTCGCCCGACGGGAGGGGGAAGGCAATGGCAGCGTACCGCATTGCGGTCATCGGGCTGGGCAAGATCGCGCAGGACCAGCACCTGCCGGTGATCGCGGAGAGCGCCGACTTCACGCTGGCCGGCGTTGTGAGCCAGCGCGGTCTCGACATCGCCGGGGTGCCGTCCTTCCGTGATCCGGCGGCGTTGCTGCGGGATCTGCCCGACCTGGACGCGGTCGCGATCTGCACGCCGCCGCAGGCGCGCCACGCCATCGCCCGAGCGGCGCTGGCCGCCGGCAGGCATGTGATGCTGGAAAAGCCCCCAACGGCGACCCTGTCCGAGTTGTCCGACCTGGCCGGCGCGGCGGCAGAGCGCGGCGTGGTGCTGATGACGACGTGGCATTCCCAGTACAACGCGGCCGTCGATGCCGCCCGCGCGCGGCTGGCGGGCGAGCGGGTTGCGCGCCTGTTCATCGAGTGGAAGGAGGATGTGCGCAAATGGCACCCCGGCCAGGCGTGGATCTGGCGCGCCGGCGGGTTCGGAGTGTTCGACCCCGGCATCAATGCGCTCTCCATCGCCGTGAAGATCCTGCCGCAGAAGCTGTTCGTCGCGGCGGCCGAACTGGTGGTGCCGGTGAATGCCGAGGCGCCGATCGCCGCCAGCCTGCGCTTTGCCGGCGAGGGCGATCTGCGCGCCGAATTCGACTGGCGGCAGAGCGGCGACGAGATCTGGCAGATCACGGTGGAAACCCGCGCCGGACGGCGGCTCGTGCTGTCGGACGGCGGCGGACGCCTCGACATCGACGGCGTCGAGGTGGTGGCGGCACCGCGGCGCGAATATCACGACATCTATGCCCATTTCGCCGCCCTGCTGGCGGCGCGGCATAGCCATGTCGATGCCCGCCCGTTTGAACTGGTGGCCGACGCCTTTCTGCTCGGCACGCGACGGACGACGGCGGCGTTCGCCGACTGACCGGCGGGGCGGCGTCAGTGCCGCCAGCCGCCGCCCATCATGCCGCCGTGGAAACCGCCGAAGCCGCCGCCGTAGCCGCCCCCGTAGCCGCCGCCATAGCCGAAGCGGCCCCAGCCGCCGGCGCCATAGCCGCCGCCGTATCCGCCATAGCCGAAGCGGCCGAAATAGCCGCCCCAGAAGCCGCCGAAGAACGGCCAGCCCCAACCGCCCCAGCCCCAGTCGCCGAACCCGTAATAGGGATACGCCGCGGCATAGGCGCCATAGGCGGGATAATAGGGATAAGCGCCGTAGCCATAGGCCAGGTAGGGACTCGCGGCGTAGGAGCCGGCGCAGGCACCGAGTGCCAGCAGCGCCGCCGTGGCAAGCGCCGCCCGGGCGCGGCGGCCCAGATGCAAGGCGGACATGTTCTCCCTCCGACCACACGCCAGATATGGAATACATGGGGACGAATCGGCATGCGACGATCCCTCGGCCGTGATCGCCGGCGCCGGTCAGCGCCCCGTCAGCCGCCTCGCTGTCGCGCAGACCTGCGACGGCAGATAGGGCTTGGCGATGAACGCCTCTCCGGGCGCGCTGCCCTCCACCCCCGCGCCGGGGAGGCCGGTCATGTGAATCACTTTCAGCGCCGGCACGATGCCGCGGGCCTGCCGTGCCACCTCCCGCCCGTCGAGGCCGCCGGGAAGATTCGTGTCGGTGACCAGCAACGCGATGTCGGGGTGCGCGCGCAGCATGGCCAGCGCCTCCGGCCCGGTTGCCGCCTCCAGCACTTCGAAGCCTTCTTCGGCCAGCGCCTCGCCGAGGGTAAGGCGGATCAGGAACTCGTCCTCGACGATCAGCGCGATCGGTGCGGACATGCCGGACTCCCTGTTCTGCCTCGGTGCGCGAGCGCGTGTCAGAGCGCGAACTTCAGCGTCAGCAGGCCGACGTTTTGCAGGTAATCGGGCCCGAAGCCGTTTTGCCCGTTATGGTCCACCCAGTCATAGGTCAGGGAAAGGTGGATGTTGCGGTTGATGAGATAGGTGAGGCCGCCGCCCGCCCCCATAAAGGTTTCGTTGCCGCCGCCGCTGGAGAGATAATAGGCATGGTCGATCGCAGTGTAGGCGGTGACCAGCAGGTTGCGCCGGATTTCGTGGTCCACCTGTAGCCGGCCGGAAGTGTAGATGAATCCGGCGACGTCGAGGTCCACGGCGTCGTCGATGGTGCGCAGACCGCGCAGCGACACGGTGGTGACGCCGCTCGGCTGCCAGATCAGGTTGCCCTCGAAAACCGGGGCGGAGTGCGATTTGTAGTTGTAGTACTGGCGAATCTCGTAGCCGCCGAGCACCTGGTAGCGCCATACGCCGTTGGCAGTGTAGTCGAGCCCCACCAGCATGTCGATCGCGTTGCCGTTGCGCGTCGGCCCGAACTGCGAATTCGGCGACGTGTAGACGATGTACTGCTCGCGCGCGACGGCGAGGAAGTCGCGCAACGGCGCATATTCATAGCGCGCCGTCAGATCGCCCTCATAGGTGTTGTGGTTGAGGAAGCCCAGGCTGGTCGGGACGCCATCGACCACCCCGTTCACCGCCGCCGGCGGCACGAAGCCGTTGAGGCCATAGACGGGTGCTCCGCCATAGGTGGTGTTCATGAAGTCGAAGCCCGGAATCAGGCTGAAGCTGCCGAAAGTCTTGGCATAGGTTCCACGCACGTCGTTGACCTGAAACGGGATCGGCGCGCTGTAGAGCACGCCCGGCCGGTTGAACGAGGCCACGTCGATGCCATACGGCTCTATGAACTGATAGAGATGGCTCGCGGAGAGAGTCGCGACATCGTCGCCGATCTGGTAGCTGCCGCCGAGGGCCGCGGACCAGGTCGTCTGGTTCTGGTTCGAGAAGCTCGGCACCTGCATGTTGGTCACGTTGAAGGCGGCGCCGAGACTGTCGCGCTTCCAGTCGGAATTGATCGCGAGGTTCGCGCTCGTCTCCTCGAGCAGGCTGCCCTGCGCCGGCACCTGCCCGAGGATGTTGCTGTTGTAGCCAACGCTCTCATCCAACTCCGGACGGATGATGAAGTCGCCGGCGCGGATGCCGAGCGGATCGTACTCCGGTTCCTGCCGCGACATCACGGTGGTGCCCAGCGCGGTGCCGTAGCCGGGCACGCCCTGGGAAAAATACTGGTTCAGCATATTGCGGTCAGGCATCTGCGCCCGCGCGGCAAGCGGCGCCAGCAGCGCAGCCGCGGCCGCGGCGAGCGCATGCGGGCCGGGCCGGCGGGGGGTGGGCGCGGCCGGGGCGGATGTCTGCAATGTAAAGCTCTCCCTGCTATCCATCGGGCGTACCGAGGGCTGCAATGCCGGCCGCGCGCGCCAGCAGCATAACGATGCTGGCCGGCACGCGGCTAGGCCATCTTCGCTCGCGATTTCGTGAGTACCCATCTGTCAGCTTCGGGCGGCGGAAATGCGGGTCGCGGTCCGGCTTTCAGGATGCATCAGAACGATCTCTCATAGACGGTGATGACATCGCCGGGCCGCACCGGCGTATCGCGGGAAGCCCGGCCCTCCACCGGCTTGCCGTTGACGTTGCGCACGATCGACACCTCGCTCTCGATGGCGCGGTAGGTGAAGCCGCCGGCAATGGCGACCGCCGAGACCACGGTCATTCCCGGCTGGTAGGGGAATTGTCCCGGATGCGCCACCTCGCCGAGCACGAACACCGGGCGATAGGCGATCACCTCCACCGACACGCTGGGGTTGCGATAGAGATTGCGGCTGGTCAGTTCCTCGGCCACTTCGCTCTGCAACTCGGTGGTGGTCAGCCCGGCCGCCTTGACCGCACCGATCAGGGGCATGGAGATGTTGCCGTCATCCTTGACGCGGAATTCGCCCGTCATTTGCTCGTCGCCAAAAGTGATGATACGGACCTGGTCACCGGCACCGAGGCGATAATCGGCATCGCTGGTCTGGGGAATCGGGGGAAGGTTGCCGGGACCGCCGCAGGCGGCGAGCCCCAGCAGTCCTGATATCAGAACAATTGCAATCGTAGCACTATGGATAAAGCGCACGGATGATTTACTCCCCTCTTGCTCGCAAACGGGGTTTTATCATACCGCAACGTCATCTGATGCTCATGCCTTCTCTATCAATCTCGACGGAATGTGAAGCGTCTGGCAACCTGGGGTTGACGGGCTGCCGTCGCGCGTGGCGCCTTCTGTCGGCGGGAGCGGGGTTCGCGGTGCTGCTGGCGGTGCTGCTGGCGGTGCTGCTGGCGGTGCTGCTCTGGCCGGCGCTGCTCAACGGCTACCCGCTGGTGTTCTCCGACAGCGGCACGTACCTGCTACAGATTCCGGAGCGGCATCTCGGGTGGGACCGGCCGGTGTTCTACAGCCTGTTGATGGTACCGCTGCACGCCATGCTGACCACCTGGCCGGTGGTGGTGGCGCAGGCGGCGCTGACGCTCTATCTGCTGCGGGTCGCGCTGTGCGTCTTTGCCGGCTCGCCGCGGGGCCTTGCGGCGATCGTCGGCGTCCTGGCGGTTGCAACCGGCCTGCCGTGGGTGACGGCCGAGCTCATTCCCGACTTTTCCACGGCCCTTCTCGCGATTGTGATGTGCGTTCTGGCGGTCGCGCCGGAACGGGTCGGCCGGCGTGAGCATCTCGGGCTGGCAGTGGTCGCGGCCGGACTGATTTCCGTGCACCAGTCGAATCTGCCGCTGGCGGGGCTGCTGCTGGCGAGTCTGCTGCTGCTGCGCCGGCCGCTCGGCGCCGCCGCTGCGCCCGGCCTCCGCGGCGTGATGCTGGCGGCAGGGCCGCTGCTGGCGGCGACGCTCGCGCTCAGCGCCGTCAATCTGATCGGGCATGGACGGGTGTCGCCGGCACCCTATGGTAACATCTTCGTGCTGGCGCGCAGTCTTGCCGATGGTCCGGCGATGGCGACGCTGCGCCAGGACTGCCCGCACGCCGGCTGGCGGCTGTGCCTGCTGGTGCAGGAGGGACAGCCGACCGATGCGGACCTGTTCCTGTGGCGTGAGGACAGCGCGCTCTATCGCGTCGGCGGCGCGGTGCGCGAGGCACCGGAGGCGAATGCCATCCTGCGCGCCACGCTTGCCGAGCGGCCGGGCGCGGTGCTGCGCGCGGCGCTGAGCAATTTCCTCCGTCAGCTCGGCATGGTGGCGACCGGCGACGGCCTGATGGCGTGGCCGGTCACGGTGACCCCGGTGATCCATCGCGACTTCCCGGCGGCGGAGGCGCGCCGCTACGATGCCGCGTTGCAGACGCGGGGACGGCTTGCAGTACCGGATTGGCTCAAGCGTCTGCATGCGGCGGCGCTGCTGGCCGGCGTAGCGGCAACGGTGATCGCATTTCTGCTCGCCCTGCGCCGCCGGCACCGTGTCGCCGCATTATGCGCCGGCGCGCTGATCTGCCTTCTCGGCAATGCCGCGATCACCGGCGCGCTGTCCGGCCCGCACGACCGCTATCAGAGCCGCATCGCGTGGCTGCCGGTGTTCGTGCCGGTCGTCGCGGGTCTGGCGCTGCGCCGTGGCGCGCCGGCCGGGCTGGTCAATCCGTTGCCCGGTCCAGCATCGGCAGACATCGCAGAACCCACCGCTTGGTCATGAGCGGGCCGAGCGTCCCGGCGGCCATCAGCACCGTCGCGAACGGCAGGAAATGCGAGCCATCCCAGGAGACGGCCCGGAGCAGCAGCGCCTTGGCGAGTCCGATGAACACGGTGTTGAGCAGGTAGATCACGAACACATGCCGCCCGAGCACGCCGAGGGTGCCGGCGCCGGTGGACGGGCCTTGCCGGACCAGACCATGCAATGCCGGCAGCGAGAGCAGGCCGGCGCTCAGCAGTGCCCATTTATAGGGAAATGCCTGCGATCCCGCGTCCCAGTCGAAGTGCAGCCAGCCGAATGCAACCGGCAGCACCGCCAGGGTCAGCGCCCCCAGCGCCGCGGGCCACATCGCATCGATCGTGTCGAGCCAGCGGCGACCGGCGTCCGCCGCCAGGCCGCCGGCGACGAAGAACACGTAATACGTTCCGATGCGGTCGAGATAGAGCACCGGCGGCAGCGGCAGGAGATAGAGCAGCACAGCAACCGTCGCGATCACGATGCCGCCCTCGCGCAGCCCGAGCAGCGGCGGCGTCGCGACGCAATAGACGAACAGCACGCCGATATACCAGACCGAGGTCGCGGGACTGTGATCGGTGTCCCACACCAGCGCGCGCAATCCGTGCCAGAGATCGGGGGGAACGTTGTCCACCGGCAGGAATCGCGCGAGCAGCAGCTTGCCGAGCAGGATGGCAACGCCGAACAGCACGAACGGCACCAACAGCCGCATCGCCCGCCGCCGCACGAGGCGCGGCCATGCCCGCAGCCCGGTGCGCGCCGTGCCGGAGAGAAAGGTGACGTAGCCGCTGAGATACATGAACAGCGGCATATGAAAGAGATAGACCGCGATGCGCAGCGGCTCGTACCATCCGACGCCGACCGGCCCGTGGCGCGCCACCAGATGGCCGAACACCACGAGCAGAATCGCAAATCCCTTGGCGCGGTCGAGATCCGTGCGGCGCCCCGCAGCGCCGGCCTGGACGGCACGCGTCCCCGGCACGGCTGGCAATGAGAGGGAAGACACGTCTATATGATGCTCCCAACTTCCGGCGTCCGGCAGCGTTCGCCCTGCGGCCGCCTGGGTAGCACGCTGCCGGCGCAGCGCGCTGGCGGTGTGTTTATCCATGCGGCCCGGTCACGCAGTTATTCTGCCCCGGCACGCCGCGCCTGCGCATTCGCATTCGCGAGAGTGTCAGAACATTACAGGATAACGTGATGCGGCTGCTGCACAGCAATGTCTTCTGGTCCGGCCTGGAGGCCGGGGCCTCGGCCGGGTTGTCCTTCATCTCCGCCTTCATCGTGGCCCGTCTCGTCGGTCCGACCGAGGTCGGGGTCGGTGCCGCGGTGGTCGCCGTGCATGTGCTGTTGTGGGTGGTGGTGAACGCCCTGTTCGCCGATCCGCTGGTGCAGCGCCTGGAGATCGACGACGAGGAGGCATCGAGCGCGCTGTGGGCCTCCACCGTGGTCGGCGTGCTGGCGGCGCTGGTGCAGGCGGCGGTGTCGCTGCCGGTGGCGCAGGCGATGGACCAGCCGCGCATCGTTGCGATGGGCCTCGCCCTGGCCTTGCCGCTGCCACTGGTCGGTGCCGGCGGCGTGATGCAGGGATTGCTGACCCGGCGGCGCGAATACCGCGTGCTGGCCGGCCGTGCGCTGATCGGGCAGGGCGGCGGCACGCTGGTCGGAATCGGGCTTGCCGTGCTTGGTGCCGGCGCCTGGGCGCTGGTCGCCCAGCAACTGGTCACGTCGCTGTTCGGTGCGCTGTCGCTGGTCCTGCGCACGAACTGGCGCCCGCTGTTTGTCCTGCGCTGGACACCGGTGCGCGAATTGCTGCGCGTTGGCCTGCCGCTGGTGTTGAGCACGCTGGTGCAGCATAGCCGCTATCGCCTGTTCGCGCTGCTGATCGGCGGCACCGCCGGGGCGACCGCGCTGGGCCAGGTGCATATGGCGTTCCGCCTGGTCGATACCGTGCGTGAACTGGTCAGCACGGCGTTCTGGCGGCTCAGCCTGCCGACGATGTCGGAACGTCAGCGCGACCTGCCGGCGCTGCGTGCCTCGGTGGCGCGGCTGCTGGAGCTGACGGCGCTGGTGCTGTTCCCGATGTTCGGCGCGATGCTGGTGGTGATCGACCCGCTGGTGCGGTTGCTGCTCGGCCGCGTCTGGGCGCCTTCGGCCGACGCATCGGAGGTGCTGATCGTGATCACGATGTACGGCTTTCTCTACGGCCCCGCCGGGACCGCGCTGATTGCCCGCGGCATCACGCGATTCACCCTGGCGGCGATGTCGTGCCTGACGGTGCTGACGCTGGCCGGCGTGCTGGTGGTGCGCCCCGCGACACCCCAGGCCGCGGTGTGGGTGTGGGCGGCGGCACAGATCATCGTCTTTCCGGCGATGCAGTACGGTACCGCGCGGCTGCTCGGCGACTCGGTGTTCCGCCAGGTGCGGGCCGGGCTGCCGGCGCTCGGTCTGGCCGCGCTCGCGATCGCGGCGGCGCTGCTGGTGCCGCGCGCGATGGGGGAACCGCGCGCGCCGGTGCTGCTGATCGCGGTACGGCTGGCAGTGGGAGCCGCGGTCTATGTGCCGGGGGCGGCGTTGCTGTTGCGCGGCAGCGTGCTGGCGGCGCTGCGCACGGTCGGCATGCGCCGCCGACCGGCGTGAACGGCGGCGCGCCATGCGTGGCCGGAAAAGCACAGCGATCGGCGACTGCGCGTCGGCAATCTGCGGTGCAGCCATCCGGGATGTGTGGCGTTGTGCGGCGAACCAAACCCACCATCGGGGGCGATTGCGCATCCATCGTGCCAACTCGACACAATTGCCGGGCAATCCGGAGGACGAAATGAGGCAAAGACAATCGTCGAGGCTGCAAGACCCCTTACCGGCCTTCTTCCAGGACGGCGGCAACGGCAGGACAATCCATGCGGCGCGGCAGGGAACGCATGCTGTATCTGGTCGCTGCGATGCAAAAAGCGCAATCGTTTTTAAAGTTGTTCTGTACCGGAATGAAGAAAGGGCTTAGCATGCGAGGATACCTTTCACCTATGGTTGATGGAACCTCGGATGGAATAACCGTTGGCATGCTCGTTGACGACAAAGTTATTTTGTTTCGCTGCACCGCAAGATGATAATTCTTGGCCGTGACGACCAAGTGCTTCACGTCGCGACCATCCGACCCCCACGAGCCACGTCACACACGTACGGTTGAATTTGATGGACGATGCCATGAGCCGGATCGGCCCCACGCTGCGCCCGGCGGTTCTGCGGGCCTCGCACGCTTCCGCCGCGAGCCTGCTCGACGTCGGGCTGACCGCGCCGCCGCTGCCGCCGCCGGCTGCGAGCCTGGCGGCGCTCGTCCTCGATGCCGCGGTCTGCGGCGGCATGCCGTTCCTTGCCGCCCTGCTTGCGCCCGATGCGCCGGGCCTGCCGCGGGTGGGGCGGCTGGCATTGCTGCTGCTCGCCCTGGCACTCGGTGCCGCCGGCATTGCCGGTGCCTATGCGCATCCGCTCCTGTTCCGGCGCGGCGAACAGGTGCGCGCCATGCTGCGTGCCGGCGGCGGGGCGCTTGCCGTGCTCGCGCTGGCGGCGACGCTGCTCGGCACGCCGGAGGATCTGGCGCCGGTCTGGGCGGCCGGCGCGGCCGTGCTGGTGCTCGGCGGCCTCGTCCTGGGACGGGTTGGCCTGGCCCGCGCGCTGGGCGGCAGGACCGGGCAGCGATTCGCGCAGCGCACCGTGATCGTCGGCAGCGGCCTCGCGGGTGCGCGGCTGCTGCGGTTGCTGCGCCAGCTCGACGAACGATCGGTGCGCGTTCTCGGCGTGGTCGATGATCACGCCGATCCCGCCGACGGACTGGTCGAGGGGGTCGCGGTGCTGGGGCCGGTCGGGCATCTGCTCGCCCTGGTCCGCCGCGGCGCCGTGGACGAGGTGGTGCTCGCCATGCCGTGGGCGGAGGAACGGCGCATCCTGGAACTGATCGACACGCTGTCCGATTATCCGGTGCATGTGCGGCTCGCACCCGACCTGATCAGCTATCACTTCCCGCGCCGCGGCCGCCTCGATCTGCACGGCCATCCGGTCCTCGATGTCGCCGAGCGGCCGATCTCGGGCTGGCGAAGTGTCATCAAGCGGGGCGAGGATCTGCTGGTCGGCGGCCTGGGATTGCTGCTCTGCGCGATCCCGATGGCGCTGATCGCGATCGCCATCCGGCTCGATACGCCGGGCCCGGTGCTGTTCCGCCAGAAGCGCATCGGCTTCAACAACCGTGAGTTCGAGATGCTGAAATTCCGCACCATGCACCATCACATGGCGGAGTACAGCGTCCGCCGGCAGACCACGCGCAACGACCCTCGGGTGACGCGGGTGGGGGCGCTGCTGCGGCGCACATCGCTCGATGAATTGCCGCAAATCTTCAACATCCTGCGCGGCGAGATGTCGGTGGTCGGGCCGCGGCCCCATGCGCCGGGTACCCGCGCCGGATCGCGGCCGTTCGAACAGGTGGTGGACCGCTATGCGGCGCGCCACCGGGTCAAGCCGGGCCTGACCGGACTCGCCCAGGTGCGCGGCCTGCGCGGCGAGACGCGCACCGAGGACAAGCTGATCCGGCGCGTCGAAAGCGACCTGGAATACATCGAGTCGTGGTCGCTCTGGCGTGACATGGCAATTCTGCTGCGCACCCTTGTCATCGTGCTGCGGATGCACAATGCCTACTGAACCCGTCGCGTCCCTCGACGCGCCCGCGCCCGAACCCGCCCCCACCCGGAGCGGCCGGAGGAATTCCATGTTGCATATGCCGACCGAGATCGCGGCCGACGCCACGCCGCGCGAACGGCGCCGGCGCTATCACGGCAGCAGCCATGCCGGCAGCGATGCGGGCCGCGACGCCCGTGCGGCTGCCGCGGCACAGCTTGCGATGGCGGCCTCGGCGCTGCGGCGGCGCAAACTGCCGCTGCTGATCTGCGCCATCGCCATTCCGCTGATCGCCTTCGTGGCGCTGAAGCAGGTCACGCCGCGCTACACCGCCGAAGGCTCGGTGCTGTACGAGCCGTCGCAGTATGCGGCGCAGGAGCTGCAAAGCATCCTGCACGAGGATCCGATGACCGATGCGGTGATGGCAAGCCAGGCGGAGGTGGTGCGCAGCCTGTCGGTCGCCTCCCGCCTGATCGACCGCTATCATCTGATGGACGATCCCGAATTCAACTGGACGTTGCGTCCACCCTCCCTGCTTTCCCGCCTGGGTCACGGGGCGCGTGGCGTATTGTCGGCGCTGTTCGATCCGGTTTCGCCCTCGCTCGCCGCCGTGTTTGCGCCGCATGTGCCGAAGGCGCCGCCTTCACCGGAGGAAGTGCGTCATTCCGTCGAGCAGGCGGTGCAGCAGGCGATCGTGGTCGAGGCGCTGCGTCAGTCGCATGTGATGTCGGTCAAGTTCACCTCCGTTGACCGGCAACTCGCGGCCGACGCGGTGAACACGGTGATGGAGCTCTACATCACCGACCAGCTGGCGGCGAAATTCCAGGCGGTGAAGTCGGCGAGCCAGTGGCTGGAGACAAGGGCGCAGGAACTGCGCAAGGAAGTGCAGTCCACCGAGGACAGGATCGCCGACTACAAGGCGCGCAGCGGGCTGTTTCAGGGCGTGCAGGCCGGCCTCGATACCGAGCAGATCAGCCGCATGACCACCGACCTGCTGGCCGCGAAGAACGACCTTGCACAGGCCGAAGCGCGGCTCGATGCCGCGCGCGGCAAGCAGGGCGCGTCGGCGCAGGCATCGGTGGCGCCGAACGTGGTGCAGTTCCGCGTGCAGATGGACACGCTGAACGCCCAGTTGCAGTCGCTGCTCAGCCGCCTCGGCCCGAACCACCCCGATGTGGTGAGCCTGCGCAACCAGATCCACGACCTGGAACGCTCCCTCGGCAGCGAGATCGGCCGCACCGTCTCCGCCGCCGATGCGGAAGTGCGGGCCGACAGGGCGAGGGTGGCCAGTCTCGAGTCCAACCTGAAGCTCGCGCAGTCGCAGGTGGACAAGAACAACCAGGCGATGATCCCGCTGAATGCCATGCAGCGCGATGCCGATGCTGCACGTACGTTGTTGCAGGCGGTGCTGACGCGCGTGCAGCAGACGGCGCAGCAGAGCGCGATCGAGAAGCCTGACGCCCGCGTGATCTCCGAGGCGCTGCCGCCGCCGGAGCCGTCGTTCCCGAAGATGAAGATCCTGATTCCCGCCGCGGCGGCCTTCGGCATCGCGTTCGGGCTGCTCGTCGTTTATCTGCTGGAGGTCGCCGACAGCACATTCCGCAGCGGCGATGATGTCCGCGCCGTGCTCGGGCTGCCCTGCTTCGCTCTCGTCCCTGCGGTGCGCCCGAAGCTGCTCGGCCGCATCCGCATGGAGGATTATGTGGTGCGCAAGCCGCTGTCGCCGTTCTCGGAGCAGATCAGGGCATTGCGTGCCGGGCTGTGGCTGGACAGCGTGCATCCCAAGATCGTCGCCATCACGGCGGCGCGGCCGGCCGAGGCGAAGACCACGACGGCGATGGCACTCGGCCGGTCGAGCGCGATGAACGGGGAACGGGTGCTGGTGCTGGACTGCGACGTACGTCAGCCGAGCTTCGGGCGGCTGATGCGCGCCGAACACAGCCGCGGCATCGTCGATTACCTCCTCGGCCAGGCCAACCTGGAGGAGATCATCCGGCGCGACCGGCTGACCGCGATGGACTACATTCCCGCCGGCACGTCGAAGGCCAATTCGCTCGGCCTGTTCATGTCCGACGCAATGACGGAATGCCTGAACCGGCTGCGGCGCGATTACGATCTGGTACTGCTCGACGCGCCGCCGGTGTTCGCCATGACGGACGCGCGCATCATTTCCCGGATCGCCGATGCGACGCTGCTGTGCGTGCGCTGGCGCGAAACGCCGCGCAGCGTCGTCTCCCGCTCGCTCGATCTGCTGGATGAGGCGGATGCGCGCGTGATCGGCGTGTCGCTGACCCGCGTCGATCCGCGGGCGCATGTCCGCTCCGGCCATTCCGACGCGGAGGTGTACCATCCGCGCTACGGCGGCTATTACCGGGAATAGCGGCGATCATGGCGGGAAAGTTATGGTTGCGAACGGCGCGGCGATTGTCCTTGATCCGCAATAGCAGATCGGGCTACCGTTGCCGGTGTCGCTCAACCCTGGGTGCTGCCGGCGTTCCATGCTTGTCACGAACCCACCGTCCGGCCCTGCATCGCTGCGGCAGAATGAAGGACCGCACGCCGCCGTCGCCGACGTGCAGGAGCCTCCGCCGGCCGACGATGAGGGGGACGAGTTCGCCGCGATGCGGGGCCTTCTCCTCGGTTCCGCGCTCGGCGCCGCGTGCCTTGCTGTGCTGGCGCTGGCGGGATGGTGGCTGCTCTGATCCGGCGGGCCTAAATCGCAATCCGGCATCACGGGTCGGGGGCGGGTGAGCGTGTCCGCCTCCCGCATCGGCACGCGTCCCGCCGCCCGCCGCCGGCCGCCGCAACCCCCGCCGCTGATCGACGGCGGCGGCGATGCGCCCGGCCTCGTGCTGCTCGGGATGGCCGCGTTCCTGGCGGCGCTTGCCGCCGGATCGCTTTATAATCCGCGGTTCCTGCCCCTGTTCCTGGCCGCCGGCGCGCTGCTGTGCCTGGCGGTGCCGGTGCTCCGCTTCCCTGTCACCGCGTCGGTCGCCTGGCTGCTGATCGCCGCCACCACGCCGGAGATGTGGCTCGGCGAGTTCATCGGACAGGAGAACCTGCTGATTGCCGGCGTGAAGCTGGCCGGGCTGGCGCTGGTCGCGGTGTGCATGCTGCGCTACGGCGCCCGCTTCGATCTGTTCAATCCGGGCTTTGCCTTCATCGTGATCTTCGTCATGGGCCTCGCCCACGGGCTGTGGCCGACGATGACGCTGATGGACAGTGTCCGCTCCCTGCTCGGCTCGGCGGCGCCGTTCGCCTTTTCCTTCAGCCGCCTGTCGCGGCGCTGGTGCAATGCGCTGATCGGCGCGACGGTGTGGGTGCCGTCGTTCATCATCGGCTTCGGGCTGGTGCTTGCGGTGCCCGGCATCCGTCCTCTGTTCACCGGACTCGACGGCGTCATGCGGCTGGCCGGGCCGACGCACCCGGCGTTCCTGGGAGGATTCGCGGCGACCGGCGTTTATGCCGCGCTGGTGGAATTGTACCGCGACGGCCGCAACCGGAACGTCGTCGCCCTGGTGATCAATTTCGTCATCCTGGCCCTGTCGGGCGCCCGCGCGCCGCTGGCCTGCTCCCTCGGCGTCACCGCGTTCGCCTTTTTCGCGCTGCGGGCGGAGGTGTTTCCGGCCCGCCGGCGCCTGCCGCTGATCATGCTCGGGGCGCTGGCGCTGCCGGTGCTGGTCGCCTTCGCCAGCGGATCGAGCGCGATCCGTCTGCTGAACGTGCTTTCCAGCGATGCCAACAATCTTTCCGGTCGCGACCTGATCTGGCCGGAGTTCCGCCACGCCTGGGATCTGTCGCCGATGTTCGGCTGGGGCATCGGCGCCGCCAAGTCCGTCATCGATCCCGACAGCCTGCTCGCCAAGCTGCTCGGCACCACCGCGGCGCACAACGAGTATCTCCGCGTGGGAGTGGAGGGCGGCTATGTCGGCGAAACCCTGCTGCTCGTCACCCTCGCGCTGTGGGTGACGCGCTGGACACGCGGCATGCGCCGCACCGACCGCTTCATCATGCGCGCCGTCTTCATCGCCTTCGCGGTGCATTCCCGCACCGACAACACGCTGATCGCAGGCACCGCCAGCATCATGTTCGCGTGGGTTTCCGCCGTGTTCGCCCGCGCCGCCCTGGAGCGGGAGGCGGCGCAGGGTGCCGCGGCATCAGTCGTCAGTGCCCATGCCGACCAGGAGGCCGCGCAGATAGCCTGAGGCAAAGGCGAGCGCGCAGCGCTGGCGGATCATCGCCGGCGTGCGCATCGGATAGAGCGCGAGCGGCGCCCGCAGGGCGGCATGCAGCACCATGCGCATCCCCTTGACGAGGGCGCTGCCCCGACCGTCGAGGCGCGCCGCCACCATTGCCTCCGACACGCCGCTCCAGAACTGGCGTTGCAGCAGCCAGCGCGGGGTCAGCCGGGCGGCCTGGATGCTGTGGGTGACGATGATCGCCGGGTCATAGTGGATTTCATGGCCGGCGTCGCGCAGCAGGCGCATCACCCACGCCTCCTCCCCCGACAGCAGCTTGGCGCCGATGCGGCCGAGCCGCGGCGGAAAGCCGCCGACGGCGCGCAGGGCGGCGGTGCGGAACACCATGTTGGCGCCGTACGGCTCGACATGGCGCGGCAGGCTGCCGTCGCCCACCTGTCCGGGGCGGCTCCAGCTCAGCACCGTCAGCGCCGGGATCAGTTCGGCGGGCCACCAGCGCGGGCAGGGCGCTTCCCACGCCGGCACGATCGGGCCACCCAGCGCCGCCGCGCCGGCCGGAAGCCGGGCGATGCAGGCCGCGATCGCCCGCGCCCAGTCCGGCGCCACGCGGGCATCGTCATCGATATAGGCGACCCACGGCGTTGTCGCCGCGTGGAGGCCGGCATTGCGCGCGCGCGACAGGCCGGCTTCGGCGACGCGCAGCAGGGCCGCCCCATGCGCCGCGGCCAGCGCCGCGATTTCGGCCGCAGCGGCGGGGCCGGAGGCGCTGTCGACCACCAGCACCCGCCAATCCGCGCCGGTGACGGCGTCGTCGGGGGAACGCCCGGCCTCCAGCGCGGCGAGGCAGGTCGCCAGATAGCGTGGGCGCTCATGCGTGCAGACGATCACGGTCAGGAATGGCACGGCCACGACAGTGACTGCCCGCGGCAGCGACGCCGCCGGTGCGGTTCCCGCAATCGCTGCCACGTTGTGCCCCCCTGGCATGCCTTCAGCGGCCCTCGATCGGTTTCAGGTCGGCCGGGTCGAGCGGCGTGGTGTAGTTCGGCGTCGGCTCCGCATAGCCGGTCTGATGCTGCTGGCGCTTCTGCTCCTGGTTGGCAAAATAGCCGTGGAGCTTGGGCTTCTGGGCGGCTTGATAGTGCTGTGGCACGAATTTTCCCTGGGCATCGAAATGCGGCCCCACCAGACGCTGCCGGGTTCCGTCGGGCGCCTGCACCGTCGCGGGCGGTGCAGCCTGCCCCTGAGCGGGATAATCCTGCGCCCGCGCGGAAGCGGCGATCAAAACCGCAAGAGTTGCCGCCGCCAGCGCAATCTGCCCGCTTACATTCGCGCTAGGCTTCCTGCGCGGTGCGGCTCTCTGTGGCGTGTGCGGGGCATTGCGGCCGTTGCAAGTGGGTGATGCCGTCCGGCGATGAAGCATGTTCGTGACCTTACGTGCTGCCGCGCGATCTTCGCGGCGTGGGTTTTCGCGTACCATCTCAACCTCCAGGCGCGCTACGCGCCGGAGGCGGGATGGGCCGGCGCCTTCGTGCAACGCGGCAACCTGGGGGTGGACGGCTTTTTCATCCTGTCGGGCATGATCCTCGCGTATGCGCATCCTGACCTGGCCCCCGGCCTGGCCGAGGCGCGGCGCTTCTGGGGCAAGCGGCTGGCCCGCATCTATCCCGTGCATATCGCCATGATCCTGGCGCTGGCGCTGCTGATCGGCAGTGCGTGGGTCTTGCAGGTGCATCCGCGGGATCCGGACCGGTTCGGCGTCGGCGAACTGCTGCGCCACCTGGCGCTCGTGCATGCGTGGGGGTTCAGCGACCGCTGGGCGTGGAACTATCCGTCGTGGTCCATCAGCGCCGAATGGGCCGGATATCTGGCGTTT
Organism: Pseudomonadota bacterium; assembly: GCA_021847995.1. Lineage (GTDB taxonomy): Bacteria > Pseudomonadota > Alphaproteobacteria > Acetobacterales > Acetobacteraceae > JAFKFJ01. Next base: position 27,500 of record JAJZNE010000040.1, read on the forward strand.
CCGCTGCTGTGGGCGCTGCTGCGCGGCCAGAACGGTACTGGTCTCGCGGTGATACTGCCACTCACATTACTCGGCGCGATCCTTGCCCGCATGGTGGCGAGCCGTCATGGCCTGTCGCTGACCTTCGACGGCGGGCTGATGCGCTTCTTTCCCGAATTCATCGCCGGCATGGCGATCCTGCCGCTGCTCAGGCTGCTGCCGCGCTGGTTCAACGGCCAGGCCATTGCCCTGCTCGCTGCCTGCGGCGCCGTCGCGGGCGCGATCGCGAACGCCGAAGTGGCGACGATCGCGGCGATGTGGCTGTTGCTGGCGGGCCTGATGCTGGCCGGCATGCAGGGGCGGGGCGCACTGCTCGCGCGCATTCCCGGCCTCGTCTGGCTCGGTGAGGTTTCCTATTCCTACTACATGTCGTTCGCGCTGGTGGAAACGTTGCAGGCGACGCTCTGGCGGCATCTGGCCCTGATGCCGGCCGCGCACAAGGCAGTTTACGTCATCAGCACCACGGCGCTGACGCTCGCGGTGGCAACCGTGACCTGGCTGCTGGTCGAGCGTCCGGCGCTGCGTGCCTATGCCTCCCTCACCCGCCGGCGCGAGGCCGCGGCGCTCGGCTATGCCGCCCGCCCATAGTGGCCGCGGCGGTGACGGCGCCGGATCATGGTGTTTCCGGTGCGATCACGTTCTGGGGCCGGCCGTGCAGCGCCGCCGCCATCGTCTCGGCCGATTTGCGGCGGATGTCGTCCCATGCCTGCGGCGAGTGGAACGCGGCGTGCGGCGTCACCAGCAGCCGCCCCGTGAGCCACGGCTCGCGCGCCCGATAGGCGCGCAGCAGTGCCGGCGCCGGTTCCGGCGGCGGCTCGACCGCCAGCACATCGATGCCGGCGCCGGCGACATGTCCGCTGCGCAGCGCCTCGCCCAGGGCATCGAGGTCGAGAATGCCCCCGCGCGCCGTATTGACGACCACCGAGTCCCGCGGCAGCAGCGCCAGTTCCCGCGCCCCGATCAGTCCGCGCGTCTCGGGCGACAGCGGCGCATGGATCGAGAGCACGTCGCTCTGCCGCAGCAGCTCGTCGAGCGAGCGGGCGCGTGACAGGCCGAGCGCGCGCTCGGTGCCGTTCGGCCGGTAGGGATCGAAGAAGACCACGCGGAAGCCGAAGGCCCTGGCGCGCAGGGCCGCCGCGGTGCCGATGCGGCCCAGGCCGACGATGCCGAAGGTCTGAGTGTCCAGCCGGCGCACGAGCGGCGTCGCGATCGGCTCCCACGCCGCGGGCGGGGTGCGGCGCTGCGCCTCGTGATGCAGCAGGAGGCCGCGGCGCAACGCGAGCGTGAGAGCGATCGCGTGGTCGGCGACCTCCGCGGTGCCATAATCGGGCACGTTGCACACCATGACGCCGCGCCCGGCGGCGGCCTTGCGGTCGATGCGGTCATATCCGACGCCCATGCGCACGATCACGCGCAGCCGCGGGAAGCGGGCGAGGTCGGCGGCGGAGGCGAACAGCCGGAACAGCATCAGCCCGTCCGCCTGCGCGCAATCCTCCGCGGCGAGATCGGCGAGCGAGGCCGGCGCGCGCACCAGCAGCCGCACGTCCGGCCCGAACACGTCGCGCTCCACCGTATCGTCGGCATAGAGCGATTCGGAGTAGAGAACGGTGGTCATCATGGCTCCTGCGGCTTATGGGCGGGACGGGATCGCGGAAGGGTCGGAACGATGAACGGTGCGGAGAGTCTGGTGCATACGCTGCTGGGGGCGGGGGTGGATACCTGCTTTGCCAATCCCGGCACGAGCGAGATGCATTTCGTCGCCGCCCTCGACCGCATTCCGGGGATGCGCTGCGTGCTGGCGCTGTTCGAGGGCGTGGCGAGCGGGGCGGCGGACGGCTATGCGCGCATGGCGGGCAAGCCGGCGGCGACGCTGCTGCATTGCGGACCCGGCCTCGCCAACGCGCTCGCCAATCTGCACAACGCGCGGCGGGCCAATGTGCCGATGGTCAACTGCGTCGGCGATCAGGCGACCTATCATCGCCCGCTCGACGCGCCGCTGACCGCCGATGCCGAGGGATGGGCGCGCGGTGCCTCCGCCTGGGTGCGCACGGCGCGGCATGCGCGGGAGGTCGGGCGCGATGCCGCGGTCGCGGTGCAGGTGGCCCGCACGGCGCCGGGCCAGATCGCAACGCTCATTCTGCCCTCCGACACCTGCTGGGAGGCGGGCGGGGAGGTTGCACCCGCGCTGCCGGTGCCGGCTGCACCGGCCGTCGATGCTTTGGCGATCGAACAGGCCCGCCGATTGCTGCGGGGCGGCGAGCGGGTGCTGCTGCTGCTGGGCGGACCGGCGCTGGCGGCGGCGGCGCTTGCGGATGCGCACCGGATTGCCGCGGCGACCGGGGCGCGGCTGCTGGCGCCGGGGTCGAATGCGCGGGTCGCGCGCGGACGCGGACGCTATCCGATCGAACGGATTCCCTATCCGGTCGATGCGGCGGTGGCGGCTCTCGCCGGGGTGCGGCACCTGATCCTGGTGGGGGCGAGGGAGCCGGCGACGTTCTTCGCCTATCCCGGCAAGCCGGGCCGGCCGGCCCCGGCGGATGCGTCCGTGCATGTGCTGGCGCGGCCTGAGCAGGACGCGGCGGCGGCGCTGGCGGCGCTGGCCGAGGCGCTGGATGCGCCTGCCGTGTCGCCCCCCGTGTCGCCACCGCCGGAGCCGGCACGGGGCGCGATCGGGCCGGAGGCATTCGCGCATTCGCTGGCAGCCCTGCTGCCCGAGCAGGCGGTGGTGGTCGATGAGAGCATCACCTTCGGCCGCAGCTTCTTTCCGCTCACCCACGCCGCGGCGCCGCATGACTGGCTGCAACTGTGCGGCGGCGCGATCGGCGAGGGGCTGCCGCTCGCGACCGGTGCCGCGATCGGCGCGCCGGGCCGGCGCGTCGTTTCGTTGCAGGCCGACGGCTCGGCGCTCTACACCGTGCAGGCGCTGTGGACGCAGGCGCGGGAGCGGCTGGATGTCACCACCGTGCTGTTCGACAACCGCCGCTACGCCATTCTGCAGCACGAACTCGCCGCGGTCGGGGCCAATCCCGGCCGCACCGCGCTCGATATGCTCGATCTCGGCAATCCGGATATCGATTGGCTGCGCATCGCCGAAGGCTTCGGCGTCGCGGCGGCGCGGGCGACGACGATGGAGCAGTTCAACGACCTGTTCGCGCAGTCCTGCCTCCGCCCCGGCCCGTTCCTGATCGCGCTGGCGACATGAGCGGCGTCAGCGAAGACGAGATCGAACGGCTCGCCAACCGCCTCGCCATGCTCGTCTCGGACGGCGGGGAGGCGGACAATGCCGGGCGCGCGGTGGGGGCGCTGGCGCGGCGGCTGGGCCTGAGCGGGGGACAGCTCAAGGCGATCTTCATGGCCGGCGCCGACTCGGCGGCGGCGCAGACCGCGCGGGTGCGGCGGCTGGAACGCGAAATCGCGCGGCTGCGCGAGCGGCTGGAAACGGCGGAGGCCGAAGCGGCCACGCTGCGGCAGGAGCGCGACGGGCTGCGCCGCGAGGGGGCGGCGCTGCAGGCGGCGCTGGACGCGCAGCGCCGGACCCGACAGCTGCGCCGCCTTGCCGTCGGGACGATCCTGGGGCTGGCGGTGGCGGCGGCGGCGCTGGTGGCCTACGGGCCGAAACTGCGCATCGGCGATGAGCCGGTGCCGGCATCCGGCGGCCCGGTCTATCACACCGCGACGGTGCACGACCGCCCCGCCGCCCTGCGCCGGGACCCGGAAGCCGGAGCGCCGGTGCTGGCGATGCTGCCGCCTGGAACGCAGCTTGCCGTGCGCCGGCTGGTGTGGCGCAATCTGACGCAATGGGTCGAAGTGGTGCAAGGCGACGCCAGCGGATACGTGCTGAGCACCGAGGTCGATCTGTCCTGACCGGAAATCGCCCCTGGACAAGCGGCGCGCCCGGCGCTAGAGGCGCGCCTTCATCTTGGAACGCGGGAGACCGTGGGCCGCACCCCTGTGCGGGCCGGTCGCATGCACCGCGGTCCCGTGTGCTAAGGAGCCTGGGATGGCGAAGAAGATCGTCGGCTATATCAAGCTGCAAATCCCCGCCGGCAAGGCCAATCCGTCGCCGCCGGTCGGCCCGGCGCTTGGCCAGCGCGGCTTGAACATCATGGCCTTCGTCAAGGAATTCAACGCCGTCACGGCGCAGATGGAACCCGGCATGCCGGTGCCGGTGGTGATCACCGCGTTCGCCGACCGCACCTTCAGCTTCATCACCAAAACTCCGCCCAACAGCTACTATCTCAAGAAGGCCGCCGGGATCGAAGGCGGTGCCACGGCGCCCGGCAAGGGGGCGACGGTCGGGCGCGTGACGATGAGCCAGCTGCGCGAGATTGCGGCCCAGAAGATGAAGGACATGAACGCCAACGATGTCGAGGGGGCGGTGCGCATGCTCGCCGGGTCCGCCCGCTCGATGGGTCTTTCGGTGGTGGAGGGCTGAGCGATGGCGCAGGGCAAGCGGCTTGCCGCCGCCGCGAAGCAGATCGACCGCAGCCGGTCCTATCCGCTGGCCGATGCGATCGCCCTGGTCAAGGCGAATGCGCGGGCGAAGTTCGACGAGACGGTCGAGATGGCGATGAATCTGGGGATCGATCCACGCCATGCCGACCAGATGGTGCGCGGCCTGGTCAGCCTGCCCAACGGCACCGGCAAGACGCTGCGCATTGCCGTTTTCGCCCGCGGCGCCAAGGCCGAGGAGGCGCAGGCCGCCGGCGCCGATGTCGTGGGGGCGGAGGATCTGGCGGAAAAGGTGCAGGCGGGGGAGATCAATTTCGACCGCTGCATCGCCACGCCCGACATGATGGCGCTGGTCGGGCGGCTCGGCAAAATCCTCGGCCCGCGCGGGCTGATGCCCAATCCGCGGCTCGGCACGGTGACGATGGATCTGCGCGGCGCGATCACAGCGGCCAAGGCAGGACAGGTGGAATTCCGCGCCGAGAAGGCGGGCATCGTCCATGCCGGCATCGGCAAGGCGAGCTTCCCGGCCGACAAGCTGCTGGAAAACGCCCGTGCCTTCGCCGATGCCATCGTGAAGGCGAAACCGGCCGGCGCGAAAGGAACCTATGTGCAGAAGGCGGCGGTGAGTTCGACCATGGGCCCTGGCGTCCGGGTCGATGTGACGAGCCTGACCGCCTGAGCGAACACGATACGCCCCGCGTCCCGTCAGGGACGCGGCGGCGGGCAGGGGGCCGGAAGGCCCCCGCACCTGTCCGAGACCGCACGTCATCCCGTTCGTTCGGCGAACGGGGCGCCAAGGGGCCAGCGGCCCGCGCGCGGGAGATGGGGAAGCCCGGGTTGATCGGTCCCGCTCCGGGTCCGATGCCTCGGCTCGTCCGGCTGGCGGGGCTGCTCCCGCTCTCGCGACAGGCAAACCGGGCCGCGGCGCACCCGTGCAGGGTGGGACGCGACCCCGAGGGCAACCCGGCCGAAGGCGGCGGCGCCGCATCCGGCCATGTCGAGGGAGACGGGACTTGGACCGTACGGAGAAGCGGGAGTTCGTTGCCTCCCTTGCGTCCGTGCTGGCGGATACGTCGATCGTGGTGGTCACGCAGAATGCGGGGCTGACCGTCGCGGAAGTGACGGAGCTGCGCCGGCGCATGCGGGCGGCGGGGGCGACCTTCAAGGTCGCCAAGAACCGGCTGGCCGCGCGCGCCCTGGACGGCACGCGCTTCGAGGGCATCGCGCCGCTGCTGAAGGGACCGACCGCCCTGGCCTGGGCGGCGGACCCGGTGGCGGTGGCGAAGACGGCCGTCGAGTTCGCCAGGACAAACGAGAAGTTCACCGTGCTGGGCGGCGCCATCGGCGGCCAGACGCTGGATGCGGCGGGGGTGAAGGCGCTCTCGGAACTGCCGTCGCTGGAGGCGCTGCGGGCGCGGCTCGTGGGCCTGCTGATGGCGCCGGCGACGCGCATCGCCGGGGTGTTGCAGGCCCCGGGCGGCCAGCTCGCGCGGGTGCTGGCAGCCTTCGCCCGCAGGGACGCGGCTGCGGCGGAGGACGCCGCGGCGGCCTGACCGGCGCTGCGGGGCGAAAAATGATGACAGGCCCGCATGAGCGGGCTTGCAAGCAACCAATCCGGGACTAAGATAGGGGTACCGATCATGGCCGATTTGCAGAAGCTTGTTGACGAGCTGTCCAGCCTGAGTGTGCTGGAAGCCGCCGAACTTTCGAAGCTGCTCGAAGACAAGTGGGGCGTGTCCGCCGCCGCGCCGGTGGCGGTTGCGGCCGCGCCTGCCGCGGCCGCTGCCGCCGCGGCACCGGTCGAGGAGCAGACCGAGTTTACCGTCATTCTGGCCAAGGCCGGTGACAAGAAGATCAACGTCATCAAGGAGATTCGCACCATCACCGGCCTTGGCCTGAAGGAGGCCAAGGATCTGGTCGAGGGTGCGCCGAAGACGGTGAAGGAAGCCGTCAGCAAGGATGAGGCGGCGAAGATCAAGAAGGTGCTGGAGGAGCAGGGTGCCAGCGTCGAGGTGAAATAACTGGCAACGAGAGACAGATTGACGATCGCGGCCTCGCAGGGGCCGCAGCCAGGAGTGAAGCGGGCGGAAACCCGGGTGGTTTCCGCTCGCGAGGCTGTTGACGCGCGGGTTTCGCGCGCTGAACGACAGGGCGAAGCGGTTGGGGTGCGCGGTTCCGGCGGGGGGTGCGGGGCCGCGGCGGGCCGTTTCGTGACGAGAGAGTGGCGATCCCCCCACGTCCGTCATCACGGGGCAGCAGGACAGGCATGAACGCGATCACCAGATCGTTTACCGGGCGCAAGCGCATCCGCAAGACCTTCGGGCGCATTCCCGAAGTGGCGCCGATGCCGAACCTGATCGACGTGCAGCGCGCCAGCTACGAGGCGTTTCTGCAGATGAACGTGCCGTACGACAGCCGCACCCAGACCGGCCTGCAGGAAGTGTTCCGCTCGGTGTTCCCGATCGACGACTTTGCCGGCCGCGGCCGGCTGGAGTTTGTCTATTACGAGCTGGAAGAGCCGAAATACGATGTCGAGGAATGCATCCAGCGCGGCATGACCTTCGCGGCGCCGCTCAAGGTGGTGCTGCGTCTGATCGTGTGGGACGTGGACGAGGACACCGGTGCCCGTTCGATCCGCGACATCAAGGAGCAGCCGGTCTATATGGGCGACATGCCGCTGATGACGGAGAACGGCACCTTCATCATCAACGGCACCGAGCGCGTCATCGTCAGCCAGATGCACCGCAGCCCCGGCGTGTTCTTCGACCACGACAAGGGCAAGACGCATTCGTCGGGCAAGTACCTGTTTGCCGCGCGGGTCATCCCGTATCGCGGATCCTGGCTCGATTTCGAGTTCGACAGCAAGGATCTCGTTTACGTCCGCATCGACCGCAAGCGCAAGCTGCCGGTGACGACGCTGCTCTATGCGCTGGAGAGTGCGGCGACCGAGCAGCTCCGTGCCGCCCGTGCCGCCCAGGGCGAGACGCTCGACATCGCCGAGATTCGCGGCATGGACGCTGAGGAGATCCTCGCCACCTTCTATGGCCAGGTGGTGTTCACGCGCACCTCCAAGGGCTGGGCACGGCCGTTCGACCCGGAGGCGTTCCGCGGCGCCAAGCTGCTGGAGCCGCTGGTCGATGCCGAGACCGGCGAGATCGTCGCCGAAGCCGACGCCAAACTGACGGCGAGCAGGGCCAGGCGCATCGCCGAGAAGACCCGCGAAGTGCTGGTGGGGCGCGCCGATCTGCTCGGCCGCTTCGTGGCCGTCGATCTGGTCAACGAGTCGACCGGCGAAATCTATGCCGAGGCCGGCGAGGAACTGGCCGAGGCAAGGCTTGCGGCGCTGGAGGAGGCGGGCATCACGCAGTTGCCGACGCTCGCGACCGACCAGTCGAACGGCCCGTGGATCCGCAATACGCTCGCGGTGGACAAGAACACGGGGCGTGACGACGCCCTGATCGACATCTACCGCGTCATGCGCCCCGGCGAGCCGCCGACGCCGGAGACGGCGGAGGCGCTGTTCCGCGGCCTGTTCTTCGATCCCGACCGCTACGACCTCTCGGCGGTCGGGCGCGTCAAGATGAACATGCGCCTCGGACTCGACGCGGATGACTCGGTGCGGGTGCTGCGCAAGCAGGATATCCTGCGCACCGTCAAGATCATGTGCGAGCTCAAGGACGGGCGCGGCCAGATCGACGACATCGACAACCTCGGCAACCGCCGCGTGCGCTCGGTCGGCGAACTGATGGAGAACCAGTACCGCGTCGGCCTGCTGCGCATGGAGCGTGCGATCCGCGAGCGCATGGGCAGCGTCGATATCGACACGGTGATGCCGCACGATCTGATCAATGCCAAGCCGGCGGCGGCGGCGGTGCGGGAATTCTTCGGCTCCTCGCAGCTCTCGCAGTTCATGGACCAGACCAACCCGCTGTCGGAAGTGACGC
>JAJZNE010000137.1 GCA_021847995.1 Pseudomonadota bacterium
CGCTCCGCCATCGCCTTCACGTCGCCGCCGGCGCAGAAGCCGCGCCCGGCGCCGGTCAGCACGATCGCGCCGACTTCCTGGTTCATGCCGAGCCGCGGCAGCGCCTCGAGCAGGCCGCGCAGCATGGCATCGGAGAGGGCGTTCAGGCGGTCGGGGCGGTTCAGGGTCAGCGTCGCGACGCCGTCCGCGATCGTTTCCTCAAGGTCAGTCATGAGCGTTCCTCCTGCTCCCTGCGGCATAGAGGGGACGGGCGGCGGGGGCAAACCGGAGCCGGGCAACGTCAGCGCGTGAGATGGCGGAATCCGGCGTCGGCGGCGTCGAGGGCGAAATCGATGTCCTCTTCGGTGTGGGCGCAGGAGAGGAACATCGTGTGGCGCGGATGGAAATAGGCGCCGTGGCGCAGCGCCTCGGCACAGAAGGCGTTGGCGCGCCGGAACTCGGGATCGTCGGCGAACAGCAGCAGCGGCATCTGCGGCGGGCCGCTCTGATCGATGCGCAGGCCGTGATGCGAAGCCCGCTCGGCCAGCCCGTCGCGCAGCCGCTGGCCCAGCACCGCCATCCGCGCCGTCCCGTCGATGCGCCGCAATTCGGTCAGCGTCGCCACCGCCGCCGCCATTGCCACCGCGCCGTACCAGAACGAGCCGCTGGCATAGACTTCCTGCGCCGCGGCGCGGAACCGCTCCTGCCCCGTGACCGCGGCGAGGGCATGGCCGTTGGCGATCGCCTTGCTCCAGGCGGCGAGATCGGGCCGCACGCCGAGCGTCTCCCATGTGCCGGCGAGGTCGAGGCGGAAGCCGGTCCGCACCTCGTCCAGGATCAGCGCTGCCCGCGTCTCGTCGCACAGCGCGCGTGCCCGCTGCGCGAAGGCCGGCGTCGGCATTTCGTGGCGGCGGCCGACATCGTGGCGGAAGCCGGATACCAGGATGGCGGCAAGGTCGGTGCCGGCGCGCTCCACCGCCGCCTCCAGCCCGGCCACGTCGTTGAAGTCGTAATGGCGCAGATGCGCGCGATCCTCCGCCGTCACGCCGGCGATCCCCGGCGTGCACCAGGGGAGGCTGCCGTGATAGGCGCCGCGTGCCACCAGAACCTTGCGCCTGCCGGTTTCGGCCCGCGCCAGCGTCAGCGCAAGGGTGGTGGCGTCGGAACCGTTCTTGGCGAAGATGCACCAGGCGGCATGCGGCATCAGATCGACGATCAGCTCGGCGAGATCGACCAGCACCGGCGCCGGACCGTTCATGCAGTCGCCCTGCGCCGCCTGTGCCCGCGCCGCCGCCTCCACCACCGGATGGCAATGGCCGAGCACCACCGGCCCCCAGGCGTTCATCAAATCGACGAACAGGCGGCCATCGGCGTCATGCAGCCGGCAACCCTCGGCGCGGACAAAGAATTGCGGATATCCCTCCGGCAGCAGGCGCGCGTTCATGTGGCCCCACAGGCCGCCGGGAATGACCCGCGACGCCCGCGCCCGCAGCGCAGCATCGACGGGCAGGAAAGAGGCCGACGGAAGCGGATCGGAAGCCTGCGGCATCGGGCACAGTGGGAATTGTCGAACGCTGATATATCCTATATCCCAGGCGCCGGCAAAAGTATCGAAAAATGCGGGATAGGCACGCCCGCGCACCGGACGCACACTTGTGCCGCCATGGCGTATGCGTCCAGCTTTTCCCCGGTCACGCGGTCGAGCCTGAATGCGCAGGTCTATGACTGCCTGCGCACCGAACTGCTGGAGGGACGGCTGCGTCCGTATCAGCGGCTGAAGATCCGCGATCTCGCCACCGCCCTGAACGTTTCCGAAACGCCGGTGCGCGAGGCGGTGATGCAACTGGTGCGCGAACGGGCCCTGTTGCTGCAAAGCAACCGCGCGCTCACGGTGCCGCGGCTGAGCACGGCGCAATACCTGGAACTGCGCCGCATCCGGCTGGAACTGGAGGGGCTGGCGGCGGAGGAGGCGGCGGAGCGGGCCACTGCCGAGGATATCGCAACGCTGGAGACGCTGCATGCCGCGCTGCTGGCGGCGGAGGCGGGAGCCGAGGACATGGCGGTGGCGGCGGAGGCGGTGCGGCTCAACTGGCATTTCCATTCCCGCATCTACCGTGCGGCGGCGATGCCGGAGCTGTTCGGCATGATCCAGGGTCTGTGGCTGCGCACGTCGCCGCTGCTTGCCTATCTCTATCCGCACGCGCCGCCGACCTATCCGGGACGCCACCGCCATCTCGACATGCTGGACGCGCTGCGCAGCAGGGACGGGGCAGCGCTGCGGGCGGCGGTGCAGGCCGATACGCTGGAGGGCGGGGCGCGGCTGTTGCGGTTGCTGATCGACATCGACCAGGGCCGCGTGGACGAGCTGACGCTGCTCGGCGCGACGCCGGTGGCGCTGCCGCGCGTTCTCGACCCGGGTGGCTGAGCTGCCGGCCGTCCCCTCGGCCGCCCACCACAGCGCCGGCGGCGAGGAGGCAGCGGGCGCCGCCGGCATCCGCCATTGCCAGACCTGATATCCGATATATCATCCGCCACACCGGTGAGCGGCGCAAGCCGCCCGCAATTCGGAGGAAGCGCGCATGGGCCAATCCGCCCTTTCACGGCGCGGCCTGCTGGCCGGGGCCGCCGCGGTCGGCACGCTGCTGCGGACCGAAGCCGTGCGCGCTGCCGCCATGAACCTGACCGTGGTGCTGGAATCGGAGGCCGTCATTCTCGATCCGCACGTCACCACGGCGGCGATCACGCGCAGTTTCGGCTATCATGTGTTCGACATGCTGTTCGCAATGACAGCGGCGGGCGACATCCGCCCGCAGATGGTCGAGCGCCACGAGGTCGCGGCCGACGGGCTGACATGGCGTTTCACGCTGCGCGACCGGCTGCTGTTCCACGACGGCACGCCGGTCACGGCGGCGGATTGCGTGGCCTCCCTCGCCCGCTGGGCGCCGCGCGACAGTCTCGGGCGCATGCTGCTCGGTGCCGGTGCCACCTTCACCGCCGACGATGCGCAGAGCTTCACGATTGCGCTCAAGCAGCCGTTTCCGCTGATGCTGTCGGTGCTCGGCAAGCCCAACGCGCCGCTGCCCTGCATCATGCCGGCGCGCATCATTGCCGCGGCGGGCAGCGGGCGGATCAGGGAGATCATCGGCTCCGGCCCGTTCGCTTTCCGCGCCGATCTGTGGCGCCCCGGCGACGTGATGGTGCTGCAACGCTTCGACCGCTACGCACCGCGCCAGGAACCGGCGGATTTCCTCGCCGGCGGCAAGGTCGTGCAGGTCGAACAGGTGGTGCTGCGGGTCATGCCGGACGACGCCACCGGCGCCAATGCGCTGATCGCCGGCGAGATCGATTACATGCAGTACCTGCCGTTCGATCAGCTCGACCTGCTGGCGAAGGCACCGGGCGTGCGGCTGATGACGCTCAGGGGGCTGGACATGTTCCAGGGCAATTTCCGCCTCAACCACGCGAGCGGCCCGTTCGCCGATCCGGCGGTGCGCACGGTGCTGTGGCACCTCGTCGATCAGAAGGAGATGCTGGAGGCGGCCGGCATCGCCCCGCCGTATCGGCTCGATTCCTGCAAATCCTTCTGGATGTGCGGCGCGCCGCTGGCAACCGATGCCGGCTCGGCGGTGGCCACCTTCGATGTGGCCGCGGCGCGCGCCGCGCTCGCCCGCACCGGCTACAAGGGCGAGAAGGTGATCATGCTCCAGGTCGCCGGCTCGATCTCCCAGGCGGCCGGCAGCGTGCTGGCCGCGCGCATGCGCGAGGCGGGCTTCACGGTGGAGGAACAGGTGATGGACTGGGGCACGGTGCTGGCACGCCGGGCGAAGCGTGACGGATGGAGCCTGTTCCCGGTCTATTCCAACGGCATCGACATGGCTTCCCCGCTCACGCATTTCTATGTCGCGAACAACTGCGGCGACTATCCGGGCTGGAGTTGCAGTGCCAGGATGAGCGGACTTCTCGCCGCCTTCGCTGCCGCGCCCGACCGGGCGGCGCGCAGGGTGATCGCGGCCGATATCCAGGTGGAGGCGTACAAGGAAGTGCCGTCCGTCATGTGGGGCCAGTTCGCCCGGCCCGCCGGCTATCGCACCCGGCTGCTCGACCTGATCGCGTCGAGCTTCCCGATCTTCTGGAACGTCCGGCTGGGGGCTGCGTGATGCCGCCGGTGACCGGGGAGGCGCTGCGCGCCGCCGTCCCGCCGCTCGACGGCACTCTCGTCCTGCCCGGACTCGCCGCTGGCGTGAGCGTGCAGCGGGACGAATGGGGCATTGCCCATATCCGCGCGGCCAACGAGGGCGATGCGCATTTCGCCCTCGGCTTCGTCCATGCCCAGGACCGGCTGTTCCAGATGGACCTCAACCGTCACCGTGCCCTCGGCCGTGCCGCCGAATGGCTCGGCGCCGCGGCGGTGGAGGGAGACATTCTGTGCCGCCGGCTCGGCATCGCCGACGCCTGCCGCCGCGACCACGATGCGCTGTCGCCGGAGGGACGGGCGATGCTCGCCTGCTATGTCGCCGGCGTGAACGCCTTCCTCGATTCGGGCGCGCCGCTCCCGGTCGAATACGGGTTGCTGGGGGTAGTGCCGGAACGCTGGCAGCCGTGGCACCCGATCGCGGTGATGCGCCGGCTCGGCCTGCTGATGGGCTCAGTGTGGTTCAAGCTGTGGCGTATCCTGGCGTTGCCGGTGGTCGGGGCGGCGCTGGCGGCGAAGCTTCGCTATGACGACGGCGGCGGCGATCTGCTGTGCCTGCCGCCGGGTGCCGAGGCGACGCGGTTCGCCGCCGATCTCGCCGCGCTGCGCCCGGCGATCGAGGCGCTGCTGGCGGCGATGGGGGCGGATGAGAGCGGGGGCGGCAGCAACAACTGGGCGATCGCGCCTTCACGCACGGCGACCGGCCGGCCGATCCTGGCCGGCGATCCGCACCGGCTGCTGGAAATCCCCGGCATGTATGCCCAGCATCACCTGGCCTGTGACGGTTTCGACGCGATCGGGCTGACCGTGCCGGGCGTGCCCGGCTTCCCGCATTTCATGCACAACGGCCGCGTCGCCTGCTGCGTCACGCATGCCTTCGTCGATATCCACGACCTTTATCTGGAGCAGTTCGACGCCGCCGGCACCTCGGCGCGCGTCGGCGACGGCTGGCAGCCGGCCGCAATCCGCACCGAGCAGGTCGCGGTGCGGGGCGAGGCGCCGCGCAGCGTCACCATCGTCGAGACGCGCAACGGCCCGGTGATCGCGGGCAAGCCGAAGGACGGCGCGGCGCTGGCGCTGCGTTCGGTGCAGTTCGCGGAAACCGACCTTTCGTTCGACTGCCTGCCGCGCATGCTGCGCGCCGGCAGCGTTGCCGAGCTCTACGAGGCGACGCGCGGCTGGGGGCTGATCGACCACAATCTGGTGGCGGCCGATACCGCCGGGCATATCGGCCATCGCGTGCGGGCACTGGTGCCGCGCCGGCCGCGCGCCAACGGCTGGTTCGCCGTGCCCGGCTGGACGGACGACGGCGCATGGCAGGGTTTCATTCCGCATGAAGCAATGCCGCAGGCGATCGACCCTGCGGAGGGGGTCATCGTCACCGCCAACAACCGGGTCGTCGCCGACGGCGGCGGCGATTATCTCTGCACCGATTGCCACCCGCCCTATCGCGCCCGCCGGATCGCCGAAATGATCGCGGCGCGCCCGCGCTTTGCGGTCGGCGATGCGGCGGTGGTGCATGCCGACCGGCTCTCGGCCAATGCATTGCTGTTCCGCGACCGTCTCGCCGCCCTGCCCGCTCCGGCCGACCCCCCGGCGGCGGCGCTGCGCATGGCGATCCTCGCCTGGGACGGCCGGATGGAGGCGGAGTCGGTAGCGGCGAGCAGCTATATCGCGCTCCGCCGCGCGATGACGGCACGGCTCGCCCACCGTTCCGGCCTTGCCGGCGCGGTCGCTCACCCCTGGGCCGCGGTGCCGCCGGCGATCGCGCCGGTCGGCCAGTTGTGGTGGACGCTGCCGACGCTGCTGCGCGCCGACGACACCTCGCTGCTCGATGGCTGGAGCTGGGCCGAGATGTTCGCGGCGGCGCTGGCGGAGGTTGCGTCCGGCCCGCCGCCCGCGCCCTGGGGTGCGGTGCACCGGCCGCGCCTCGTCCATCCGCTTTCGGCGCTGCACCGGGACTGGGCGGGGCTGCTCGATCCGCCGTCGCTGCCGATCGGCGGCGACAGCGACACGGTGATGGCGACCGGCCTGATGCCTGCCGCCGGCCCGGAGGCCACGTCGGGTTCGCTGTGCCGCTATGTGTTCGATGTCGGCGCGTGGGACAACAGCCGCTGGGCCGTCTTTCACGGTGCCTCCGGCCATCCCGGCAGCCCGCATTACGCCGACCAGAACCCGGCATGGAGTGCCTGCCGCATGGTGCCGATGCGCTATGACTGGTCGGGCATCGCCGCCCATGCGACGGCGACGCAGACCCTGCGACCGGCCGCGCTCTAGGACACAGGCGGCTTCAGACGCAGCAGGGGAAAGGCGCTGAACGCGCCGGGCGGCGCCACCGGCTCGGCGGGGCAGAGAAAAGCGGCGTTCAGCCCATCCCAGCCGTCCAGGCCGAGCAGGCCCAGGCATTCGACGATCTCCGCCTCAAGCAGTTCGATGACGCGCGCGATCCCCGCTTCCCCCGCGGCGGCAAGACCGTAGCACATCAGCCGGCCGATCCCGACCGTCGCCGCGCCCAGCGCGATCGCCTTGACGATGTCGGTGCCGCGGCAGAACCCGCCATCCACCATCACCCTGGCCCGCCCGGCCACCGCCTGCACGATGTCCGGCAGCAGTTCGATCGCGCCCAGCCCATGATCGAGCTGCCGGCCGCCGTGGTTGGACACATAGACCACGTCGATTCCCGCGCGGCACGCGAGCTCCGCGTCCTCGGGCACGGCGATGCCCTTCAGCATCAGCGGCAGAAGGTGCCGGTCGCGGATGCGGCGCACATCGTCCCAGCTCAGCGCCGCCTGGAACTCCATCCCTGCCCCCCCGCTGCGCCACGGCTTGGCGAAACGGTTGGCAATGTCACGCTCCCGGCGGCTGTAATGGGCGCTGTCCACGGTCAGGCACAGCGCGTCATAGCCATGCTCGGCGGCGCGGCGCAGTTGCGCGTCGATCCAGTCGGCATCGCCGCGCGTGTAGAGCTGGAACACTTTCGGCCCGCTTGCCGCCGCCGCCACCCGCTCCAGCCCCGACAGCGTGACCGAACTCAGGAAGAACGGCACGCCGGCCAGTCCGGCGCCGCGCGCCACCGTCACCCCGCCGCCAGCGCCGATCGATTCGAGGCCGCCCACCGGCGCCAGCGCCACCGGAAGGCGCACCTCCCTGCCCAGGAACGAGGCCGAGGCATCGACATGCGACACGTCGCGCAGCACCCGCGGGCGCAGGGCGATGCGGTCGAGGGCGCGGCGGTTGCGCAGCTGCGTGGTCTCGGTCCCGGCTGCGCCCGCGACATAGTCCCAGAGATCGCGGTCGAGCGCCGCGTGCGCCGCCTGCACGATTTCATGCAGGGCCTGAAAATCCTCCGCACCGTTCTCCGCCATCCCCGTCCCCTCCGGTTCCGCCGCGTGGCCGCGCATGATAGATCCGTCGTTCCCCGCAAGCCGGGCATCCGATAGGTTGGCGCGCGGCCACTCCGCCAACCCCAGGCGCGATATACCCGGAGTCCTGCGGATTCCAGGTATAGCGGGGCGCGCAGGCGACGCATCAGGGCAGGGCGGCGGAAAGACGATGGCAGAGACACGGGCAGGACGCAGCAGACAGGGATTCCGCACGGTGCTGGCGGGCACCGCGTGCGTCCACCCGGCCTCGGTGCATGATCCGCTGTCGGCACGGGTCGCCGCCGGCCTCGGGTTCGAGGTCGGCATGCTCGCCGGCTCCATCGCCGCCCTCGCCGTGCTGGGTGCGCCCGACCTGGTGCTGCTGACGCTGTCGGAGTTCGCCGAACAGGCGCGCCGCATCTGCCGCGCCGCCGACCTGCCGCTGCTGGTCGATGCCGATCACGGCTACGGCAACGCGCTCAATGTCATGCGCACGGTGGAGGAACTGGAAGCCGCCGGCGTTGCCGCGCTGACGATCGAGGATACGGCGCTGCCGTCCCCCTATGGCACCGCGGATCCGGTGCTGCTGAGCGTGGAGGAAGGCGCCGGCAAGATCGCCGCGGCGCTGGCGGCGCGCCAAGACCCCGCGCTCGCCATCATCGCGCGCACCGGGGCGGCGGGGATCACCGGGACCAGGGACGCGGTGGCGCGGGTGCGCACCTATGCCGCGCTCAGCCCGGATGCGGTGTTCCTGACCGGGGTGACCGCCCCGGCTCAGCTCACGGCGCTCGCGGCGGCAACCGACCTGCCGCTGATCCTGGGCAACGCCCCGGCGGCACTGGGTGACCGCGCGGCGCTGGCGGCGGCCGGGGTGCGGATCAGCCTTCAGGGCCATCTGCCGTTCATGGCGGCCCTGCGCGCAGTGCACGATACCCTCGCTGCGCTGCGCGCCGGCACGCCGCCGGGCGCGATCGCCAACCAGCCGCCCGCCGCCCTGATCCGCGAGCTGACGCGGGCGGCGGAATACGAAGCCAGCGCGCGGCGCTTCCTCCGCCCCTGACCGCGGCGGCCGATGTCCGGCGGCGCGGCGCGATTTGATTCACATCAAAGCGCCGGGCGGGAGGGCGGCGTAACCGCCACGCCTGACCTGCCTGCCCCCCGCCGGAGAATGAGTGCATGCCGACCCACGACGGACTCGCTTGGCGCAGCTTCCGTGGCGATTCCGGCGATGCGGAACATTCCATTATCGTCTCGGCCCCGCCCGACCTGCCGTTCGCGCGCCAGCTGGACGCGCTGGCCCAGCGCTATGCCGAGGCGGTGCAGTCCCTGCGGCTCGATCCGTCGAGCGCCGTGTTCCGCCGCTTCTTCCTGAGCGACGCCGCCAATCAGGCGGCCGCCCTGCGCGGCAGCGGCCTGTTTTCGGAACCGCTGGAAAGTCCGGTCGCCACCTCCATCGTCCAGCAGCCGCCCCTGCCGGGCGGGCGCATCGCGCTCCATGCCTACCATATCGAAAGCGACGAGGCGCTGACGAAGCGGGAGCTGGCGCCTGGCCACATGCTGCTGGAAAAGCGCGGCCTGGGGCATCTGTGGAGCACGCGGCTGTGCTCATCGCTGACCCAGCGGCAGCTTTCCGCGTCGGCGCAGACGCACGAGATGTTCGGCAAGCTGATCCAGACGCTCGCCGACAATGGCGGGACGCTGGCCGACAACTGTGTACGCACCTGGATCTACGTCAAGGATGTCGATGTCTTCTATCAGGAGATGGCGGAAGCACGCAGCGAGCTGTTCGCCCGTCACGGCCTGCTGCCGGAGACGCATTACCTGGCGAGCACCGGCATCGAGGGCGCCTGTGCGCACCGCTATGACGTGGTGCTGATGGACGCCTATTCGATCTTCGGCCTGCTGCCCGAGCAGGTCACGTACCTGAACGACTTTGCCCGCCTGTGCGCGACCAGGGATTATGGCATCACCTTCGAGCGCGGCACCCGCATCGGCTACGCCGACCGCGCCCATGCCCTGATTTCCGGCACGGCCAGCATCGATGCCGCCGGACAGGTGGTGCATGTCGGCAACGTGGAGCGGCAGCTTGGGCGCGCGCTCGACAACGTTGCCGCGCTGCTTCGTGCCGGGGGCGCGGAACCGGAGTCGTTGCAGCATCTTCTGGTCTATCTGCGCGATCCCGCCGACCAGCAGCGGATTGTGGCGATCCTTGCCGAACGTTTCCCGGACGTGCCCTGCCTTCTCCTCCGCGGGGCGGTGTGCCGCCCGGAATGGCTGGTGGAAGTCGAGGGCAATGCCTGTGTTGCGCAGCACGCACCCGACCTTCCCGCCTTCTGAGCAAGCCGCTTGCCGCGGCAGGAGCGAACCATGCAGGACAGCAACGTGAAGCTCGGCATGCTCGACGAAGCGGCGATTGCCGCATGCGAGCTGCACCATGATCCGTACGACTACGCCTTCGTGCCGCAGGCGCTGCCGGCGCGGCTGAAGCAGGAGGTGCTGGCCGACGCGCCGCCGATTCCCGACCGCGGCAGCTACGCGCTGCCCGACCTGCAGTATGGCACGATGTTCGCCGCAGTGGTGCAGGATCTGCTGAGCGTCCGGTTCCGCCAACTGGTGGAGGCGAAGTTCGACATCGACCTCTCCGGCCGGCCACCCTGCATCGTCATGATGGGCAACACCAGCGGCCACTACAACGAGGGTTATGCGCATCCCGACAGCCGGCACAAGATCGTCACCGTGCTGCTCGGCCTGTCGCGCGAATGGCCGTATGAGCGCGGCCGGCTGCGTGTTCTGCGCAGCCCCGACCGCGACAACTACGCCTTCGAGTTCGCGCCGGAATTCGGCCGCATGCTGATGTTCCGCGTCAGCAGCCATTCCTGGCACGGCTTCCTGCCGCAGAAGGGTCAGCGCATGAGCCTGCAGCTGTGCTATGTCGATTCCGAGTGGTACGTGCGCAAGGAATACATGCGCCACCGTCTCAGCGCGCATGCCAAGTCGGTGCCGTTGCTCCGCCGCGTGATCGACTGGGCACCAAGGCGCCTGTCGGGCGGCGGCTGATGGAGTACCCGCCGCTGCCCACGACCGCCGAGGTCGCGGCACAATTCCGCACCGCGCTGCACGGCGCCGAGCGTGCAGACCGGCCCTACCGGCACTGGAAGCTGCGGGACGTGTTCCCGCGCGATCTCTGCACCGGCATCCTGACCCTGCCGATCGCCCCGCCCCTGCTGGGCGAGACCGACGGCACGCGCGCGAGCTACAACGCCGCGCGCTGCTTCATCACGCCGGCGCTGCGCGCGCGGTTCCCGACCTGCGAGGTGCTTGCCGCCGCCCTGCAGCTTCCGGCGGTGGCAGCAGCACTCGCCGCGACGCTCGCGGTGCCGGTCGCGGGCAGCTTCCTGCGCATGGAATACATCCAGGACATCGACGGCGCCTGGCTGGAGCCGCACCGCGACATCCCGGAAAAGCTGTTTTCGATGGTGGTCTATCTGTTCACCGGCCCCGACGCGGCCAACTGGGGCACCGACATCTACGATGCCGAACGGCGCTGGGTCGGCCGCTCCGCCGGGACGTTCGATTCGGCCGTCATCTTCGTCCCCGGCCCCGACACCTGGCATGGCTTCGAGAAGCGCCGGATCAACGGGGTGCGGCGGCTGATGGAGATCAACTACGTCCGCCCCACCTGGCGCGACCGTGACCAGCTCGCCGCGCCAGAAAGCCCGATCCAGGTCGGGTAGCCGCCGCCCGCCAACCGGGCAACCCGGCATCAGATCGGGCAGGCGCCGGCGGCGCATTCCAGATGCACCGCGTCCACGCCTTCCTCCCGCTCCGTCGTTGCGTCGATCGCCGCGGTGATGGCGGCGAAGCGTTCCGCCGACACATCCTCCTCCGGCAGGTATTCATAGCCGAGCAGATGGTCCGGCCGCATCGGCAGCACCGCGCAGCAGCGCACAAGCGGCTGCTCCGCCAGGACGATCGCGCGGAAGGCATCGAGCGTCACGCGGTCGGTTGCGATCTTGAGGGTGTAGCTCACCTGGTTGCCCTGCGCGGCACCGATCCAGTGACGCTCCAGCAGGCGCAGCCAGTGATAATGCTCCTGTGGCGTCGCCTCCGGCGCCGTCAGCAGGTTTCCGTCGAGGCCGAGGCGCAGGAGCAGTGCTTCGGTCGGGAAGCCGACGATGCTCATGCCTGGAAACCCGTGCAGCGTGCGCACCGGATAGCCCTGCCGCGCACAGGCGGGGAGCAGCGGATCGGCATCCGCCGGCCAGGTGCCGTCGGCGGCACGCGTGCCGCGGAACTGCACCCAGCGCAGATAGCGCCGCCGTGCCGGCAGATGCGCACCTTCGCTCAGACCGAACAGCTTGCTGGTGGTACCGGCGGGCTTCACGGTCGTCACCGTCACCGGCTCGGCCAGCCCGAGTTCGGCAGCATAGGCCGCGGCCTCCCGCTTGGCGGTCTCGGAGAGCTGCGCCAGCATGGCCCAGAACGGCGCCGCCCGCGTCTCGTCGAGCAGGTCGCGGAAGCCGAGGCCGAAGCGCATCCACGCCCATTCATGCAGGCCGGTGGGGCCGATTCCCATGCGGTTGGTGCGTGCCACTTCCTCGGCATAGAGCGCGTCCATGCGGTTCGCGCGCATCAGGAAGCGCACGCCGAGCCGCACCGCATCGGCCACCCGCGCATCCCACAGCGCGGCGGCGGCGCGCGGCGGCGCGCCCGGGGGGAAGGCGTCGAAGGGCAGCGGGCAGGCGAGCAGCGGGGCGAAATCGGCGATCACGCAATACCCGCCGGTGACGTGCAGCGCGATCTCGCCGCACGGATTGGTGGTGACGGGGAAGCAGGCCGACGCCGCCTGGCGGGAGAGCTGGGCGATCAGGCCGGATGCGTCATCGACCCAATAGCGCGCGCTGCGCAGATCGCGACCGTCCTCGTGGACGGGCTTGTGCCAGGCGAAGCGAGTGCGGTGATCCTCCAGCGCGTCACCGTTGACGAACCCCGGCTCCCCGTTGGCGTAGGCGCAACGGGTGGCCTCGGCGAACACCGCCTCGGCGTGGCGGGCCAGTTCGGCACTGCGCGCGGGGTGCCGCGGCGCGGAATTGTCCGCAGCGCGCTGCAACGCCCAGAAGGTGCGGTCCACCATCACCGAATGGTTCGCGGTCCACAGGCCGCCGTCGGATTTGGCGCGGATGAAGCGCAGCACACCGGGATCGCGCCACGATTTGGTCGCCATCCGCGCCGACCGCCGTGCGCCGCCGACCTGAACTTCCATCGACAGATAATGGTCCACGAGCAGCGCCTGTTCCCACGGCTGGAACAGATCGCCGGCCGGATCGCGGGCGCGGGCGGGCGCGATCACATGGTGCAGCAGGTTGAGGAAGGCGCGCAGCAGCGACAGCGGCCCCGACGCCGGCCGCCCCTGCATGCCGCGGATCGGCGCGCCGGCCGGGCGGACATCGCTGAGGTCAAGCAGCAGCGTCACCCCACGTTCGCGCCGGAATGCCATCGCCTCCAGCACCTCGACGGCCTTCGCCCACCCCTCGCGGCTGTCGGCGACACGGTGGTAGCGCGAAGCTGCCGGCGCCTCGGCCGGGTCGGTGAGCAGGCAGGCATCAAGACGCCGCAGCGCGGCCTGCGGATCAGCGGCGTCGAGCGTCGCGGCAAAGCGTTCCCGGGCCGCCGCATCGGCCGGGAAGTCGGGATGCGTGGGGGCGAGGCAGACGCGCAGATCGGGCGCCATCGCCCAGTCCACCGCGATCAGGTCGTCGTCATAGGAGCGCCCGACGCCGGAGCCGTTCATCAGCAGGTAGAACTTGGCGAAGGACGTGATGGCGGTGGCGCAGTTGGTGAACACCTCCATGTTGCGGGTCGGCTGGTCGGCATCGCCGTGCTGCAGATGCCGCCCGGAGGTGAGCAGCGCGCCGCTGGCGATGGCGTTGCGCAGCCGCGCCTGCTCCACCGCCGCCGCGGCGGCCTGCGCCGGCCCGAGCAAGGCGATGTTGCCGGCGGCCACCCGGTCGGCGACCCGCCCGAAATCCTCTGCATCCGCGGGGCGGAAAATCGTGCGGCGGGCAACGGCGAGACCCATGCCGGAGTCGAGCGGCCGAGCCGGCAACGGCGCAGTACCGAACGCGGTCCCGGGCACGGCAGGCGCGGCCGGGCGATCGTGGGCCACCGGAAGACCAGCAAGCATCGGCGATTCCTTCGGGGTTCGCTACATCTTGTCCAATCTGGCCAAATTTTACACCATATATAGCATCCTGGCTGCCTTGCGCGCGGCTCATGGGCATCGGCACGGAACGATCGTGTGCGGGGCGATGCGCCCGCGGGGCCGCAGGCCGGTTCGAAACGCTTGCGCTTTCCTTGTGGTACAGGTACGGTTGGCGCCAGTTCGAGGGGCGGCGATGGAACAGGGCGACATTCCGGAACTGCTGCTGGCCAGCGTGGATCAGACCCGCCGCGCCTTCGTGCGCCGGCTGGTCATCGGCAGCGGATTCGCCAGCCCGCTCGTCTCCTCCTTCACCATGGGTGGCAGCGCGCAGGCGCAAGGCCTGAGTCCCCGCCCGGGAGGGCCGCTTCTGGGCAATATCGGCGGCCCGGCCCGGGGCAATATCGGCGGCCCGCTCAGCGGCAATCTGATCACTCCTATCAAATCCAACATCCACGGCCCCAAAAAGGGCAATATCGGCAGCCCGCTCGGGGGCAATCTGACATCGCCGATCACTGTACCGTCCCCGTCGCCCCCGCCGTCACCATCGCCTGTTCCGTCCCCCGCGCCTTCCCCATCACCGCCGCCCGCTCCGCCACCCGCGCCGTCCCCCGGATCGACGCCGCCTTCCGGGCCCGGTCCGTCCGGTGCTGTCCCCGAGCCGGCGACCGCGCTCCTGCTCGGCAGCGGCGTTGCGCTGGCCGGCGGCGCGGTGCTGGCGCAGCGGGTGCGCGCCCGCGTCCGGCAAATGCTGGAAAAATGGGCCGACGACGGGGACACCACGTCCTAGCGCCGCGCTGGGCGGCACGGGCGCTGGTGGCCGTTGCCGTCGCCGTTGCGCTGTCCGGCGTCGCGGTATGGCGGCCATGGCGTCCCGCACCCCCCTCCGTTGCCGCGATCGAATGCGCCGTTGCCGCCGGTGACACCGGTTCGGTGCTGCGTCTTGCTGCCGCGCGATTGCGCCGCCGCGCGGCCGATCCGCCGCTGCTCGATGTGCTCGCCACCGTGTCCGTCGGGCTGATCGAAGATGCGGGTGGCGCCGGCGTGGCACCCGATGTCGCGGCGGCGGTGCGCACCATCGCGTTCGTGCTGCATGGTGACCTGTCGCAGGGCAGCAGCGGCGCGCGGGTCGCCGAACTGGCCGGCCGGTTCGCGCTGCTGGCCGGCAACGACGACATGGGCCTGTCCGACCTGGCGCGGGCCGAGGCGCGCGGCGCCGGGCCGGCCGGGCTCGCCGTTCCCCGCGCGCTCGCGCTGCTGCGTCTGGAGCGCTTCGCCGAGGCGGTGCAGGCCGCACGGTCCGACGCGACGCTTTCGCCGCCGCACCGCGCCGCGCTGCTGATCCTGCGGGCCCGCGGCGAACTCGGCCTGTCGCAGGTGGCGGCGGCGCGGGCGAGTCTGCTTGCGGCGCTGGCACTCGACCCCGCCGCGGTCGATGCGGTGGCCCGGCTCGGCCTGCTGGCCCTGTGGCGGGACCATGATACGGCGGCAGCGGCCGAACTGCTCGGGCATGCCCGCCGCCTCGCCCCCGATGCGGTGCCGACGCTGCGGCTCGCCGGGGAATACGCCTATGCCACTGGCGATTATGCCGCCAGCGCAGCGGCGTATGGCGCGCTGGCACGAAGCGGCACGGCGGAGGCGTTCGATCCGGTGCCGGCCAGCCTGGGGGCGGCACGCGCCCTGATCTATGTCGGCGACCTGGCCGGTGCCCGCGCCGCGCTGGATGCCGCGCCGCTGCCGGCCGAGGATCCGTCGCTGCGCTATGATCGCGCCCTGCTCGCCTATCGCGGCGGCGACTTCAACCAGGCGGTGGCACTGGCGCGTGCGCTCACCTATGTCTGGCGCGACTATCCGCCGCTCGATCTGTTGCTGGGCGGTGCCCTGCTCGCCGCCGGCTATCCGGCCTCCGCGGCGGCGCGCCTTGGCCATTACGTGGCGCAGTTTCAGGGCGATGCCGCCGCGCGGGGGCTACTCGACGCCGCGGAGCATGGCGTACCCGCATCGCCGCAGACATTGCAGACAGCCCTTGGCTTTCCCCTCTCGCAGGCCAACGGCAGCACGGACCGGAGTGGGCCGAGATGAACGACACGATGGGATCGCAGGCGGTGCAGCTGCGGGTCGAGGCGCTGATGGGCCGCGCGCTCGATACCCTGGAGGCGCTGCTCACCGATCCGGCACTGCCGGCCGACCGGCGCGCCGAACTCGCGCTCCGTCTGCTCGATATCGCCCTGGTGGGAGAGCCGGGTGCGACGCCGCCCACACCGCCCGCCGGTCTGCTGCCGGCACGCTGCTTCACCATCCGTGACTTCCTTCCGCCTGACCTGCATGCGGCGGCGGTGACGGCGGCGGAGCAGTTGCGCGACCGCTTCGTCGCCTCCGGCGTCACCAGCGGCGAGGCCGGCTACCGCCGCTCCCGCGTGCTGTTCGAGGATGCCATGCCGGCGCTCTACCAGGCGATGTGCCAGGAGATCGCGACGGCACTGCCGGCGATCGGCACCGCACTTCTGCGGCCCGGCTTCGCCCCCGGCCATGTCGAGATGCAGATGACGGTGCATGGCGACGGCGATTTCTTCCGGATTCACAATGACAATGCCGGGCCGGAGATCGCGTATCGGGAGATCACCTTCGTCTATTATTTCCTGCTCCGCCAGCCCTGCGGCTTCCACGGCGGCGCGCTGCGCCTCTATGAGACGATGGCCGCCGAGCCGCCGCACTTCGATCCCGACCGTTACGCCGACATCGTGCCCGAAGACAACATGATCGTGTTCTTCGACAGCCGCCTGATGCACGAGGTGCTGAAGCTGGACGTTCCCTCCGGCATGTTCGAGGACGCGCGCTTCACCCTCAATGGCTGGCTGCACGCACGGCGCCCGGCGGCGCCGGCGGGGTAAGCCCCCGCATCTGGCTCAGGCGCCGACGCCGGGGCGGTGCGCGAGCCTGATTGCGTTTCGCCATGCGTCGAGCGACCGGCGCAAACGCCGCTCATACGCCTCCCGGACCAACCTTCTGTCGGCCTTTCCGATTCCGTTACAGATGTCACGATTCTCGGCCAGCGAATCCTCGACCCGGTGCCGCATCACCTCGAAGACAGCGGTTGAAGAGTATTGCCACACCTGATCCCAGAGATGCTGTATGTGCTGCGAGAGGAACGCATTCCGGCACGGCGCGTAAATCGCGCCGGCAAATTCCCGGTTCTTGAGCGCGAACTCGACCAAGTCTTCCGTGAGTTTCTCCATCTGCGACAGGATCTCAAGCGCGGACGCGAGCGACAGGCGGTCGTGGAAAGGTAGCGCCGCAAGCGCGGCCGAGCATTCCAGGATCATGCGCACTTCGGTTATCTCAAGCGCCCGCTCGAACGACAGGGCGGCCACCTGTGCGCCGCGATGCAGATGGATGGTCACCAGACCGTCCTTCTCAAGCTGGCGCAATGCGTCGCGAACCGGCATTTCACTCAGGTCGAGGCTGCGGGCGATCTGGGAAAGCCGCAGCCATTCGCCCGGTTGGTACACGCCATCCAGGATCCGCCGCCGCAGCACGGTATAGACGTGCCCTGCCTTGGAATAGGCGGTCGGCGTATCCTCCGGCTCCGGCCGGCTCCGATCGAGGATCAGGCTCATGCGCGGCCTCGCCTCCGCGGGCGGGGGAAGTCCGGCGGCTTTGGCGGCGGCATCCTGTGCCGGCGTTGCCTGTGGCCGCGATCGGTTCGAGCGCAACAACGACGTTCCTTTCGTCTGCGGACCTGCCGTCCGCCCGACCCGGCGCACCCGGCCACGCCGCGACAGGTCGGCATTCCCTGGCCGGGCGAGGCTTGACGGCCCCGCCAAAGCCGGATCAGATCAGATCGGAGTAAATGATATCAGATATCAGACCGGGGCGGTAGGCAAGGATGGCGAAGGCGGCGCGCCAATGCGATGTCGGCTGAGGCCGGAGCGGCCTTCCGACCGGGCGGAGGGGTACCGGAACCGCGACCGGCCCGCCGCTGCCGGTCTGACGCTGGAAGAGGAGCGCAAATGCCGACATCGAAGCCGTGGGACGGTATCATCCCGCAGGAGGAGCAGCGCGCCTACAATGCCGCGGGCTTCGGACGCACGACCGGGATCGGGCAGCGGCCGGCCCTGCTGATCATCGATGTGCAATACCGCACCGTCGGCACCGTTCCCCGGCCGCTCCGGGAGGCGATTGCGGAGTTCCCCACTTCCTGCGGCGACGTGGGCTGGGCCGCGGTGGCGCAGATCCGGCGACTGCTCGGGGTCTTTCGCAGGCGCGGCTGGCCGGTGCTCTATCCGCATGTCGCACCGAAGGAGGGGTTCGACTACGGACGCCTGTCGGACAAGGTTCCGGCGATCATGACAGTGGCGGGGAAGGGGTACGAGTTCGTCGCCGACATCGCCCCGCAACAGCAGGATATTCTGCTGCCGAAGAAGCATCCCAGCGCCTTTTTCGGCACGCCGCTGGCCAGCTATCTGATCAACTGCCGGGCGGACACGCTGATTGTCACCGGCTGCACCACCAGCGGCTGCGTGCGCGGCAGCGTCGTCGATGCCTTTGCCTACAATTTCCGCGTCCTGGTTCCGCAGGACGCGGTGTATGACAGGAGCGCCACGTCGCATGCCGTGAACCTATTCGACATGGCGGCGAAATACGCCGATGTCATGTCCACCGACGAGGCAATCGCCAAGCTCGACGCGCTATCCTGAAAAGATTGGGGGAGAGAATGACGGACGTTGCGGCTATCGAGCGGGCGGCAGGCCTGACGCGGCGGGCGGTGCTCGGCGGACTCGGGGCAATCGGCGCGGGCGCGGGCGCCGGGGCGCTGCATGCCGAGCCGGCGCCGCTGCGCTTCGGGCTGGCGATGCCGATGACCGGCGGGCAGGCAACCTACGGTCAGGATCAGGTCAAGGCGGCGCAGTGGGGAATCGAGGCGGTCAATGCCGCCGGCGGCGTCAACGGCAGGATGATCGAGGCGGTCATTCTGGACACCCAGGCCGACGCGCGGACCGGGATCGAGGCCGTGAACCGCCTGATTTCCGTCGAAAAGGTTCCAGTGTTCGTGACCGCCTGGTCGGAGGTGGTGAAAGCGGTGGCGCCGATCGCCAATGACAGCCGGGTGGTGGAACTCTCGGTCGGCGCCAACTCGCCGGAAATCGCCCGGCTGGGCGACTATGTCTACACCACCTTCCCCCTCGCCGAGGTGGACATCACCGCCGTCGCCCGGTATTCGGCGACCACGCTCGGCAGGAAGCGCGCGGCGGTGCTGTTCATCAACAACGAGACCGGAATCACCGCTGCCCAGGTCTATCGCAATGCCTTCACCAGGGCCGGCGCACAGATCGTGGCGTATGAGGCCTATGACCCGAAGGCGACCGACTGGACAGGGCAGATCCTGAAGGTGCGCCTTGCCTCGCCCGACATCATCCACATCCAGGGGCTGGTGGCGGACACGCCGCAACTGATCGCACAACTGCGGCAGCTTGGCATGACGCAGACGATCTCGTCCTACTCCGCGATCTACAATCCCCGGCTGATCCAGCAGCTGGGCCAGGCGGCGAACGGCGTCATCGCCACTTCCCTGGCACCGGGCGCGTCCGACAGCCCGGCCGTGAAGGCATACGTCGAGCGCTGGAAGAAAGAGGTCGGCCGCGAGCCGAACGGGCTGCCCTACACCCAGTACCTGTACGATGTCCCCTTCCTGATCACGACGGTATTCAGGTCGCTCGACGATCACGGGCGGCCGATCACCGGCGAGAGCTTCCGGGAGCAGATGGTGGCGATCGGAACCTTCCAGCTTCCGCTGACCGGCAAGCTGGCCATCAACCCCGACCACACCGTCAACAAATCGGTCTACCTGATGCAGGTGCAGAACGGCGCCTGGACACAGCTCGCCATGGTCGGCTGAACCGACATCAAACCGGCGCCGGCCGCCGCTGCGGCGGCGGCTGCCGTTTGCGGGGCCGCATGTTCTCACCCCTCATTCTCGTGCAAATCCTCTGGACTTCGCTCGCGACGACGAGTTGCTTCGTGCTGTTCGCGCTGGCTTTCGCGCTCGTCCTGAAGGTCAACCGCGTCTTCAACTTCGCACAGGCGGCCATCATGACGGTGGCGTTCTACGCGGCGTTCACGGCGGTTGCGCGCGGCGGCGCCCCGGGCTGGGCCGGTCTTCTGGCGGCGCTTGCCGGTGCCGCTTTCATGGCGGTCGCGCTGCAGGTTCTCGGCTTCCGTGCGTTGCAGCGGCGCCGCGCATCGTCGATGTTCGTGTTCATCTTTACTCTGATCGTCTCCGAGCTGATTTCCTACGTCGCGATGCTGCTCTTCGGCACCTGGCCGGCGACCATATTTCCGTCGCTGTTCTGGCCGGTAACGATGGTGGGCGGCATCGCCGTCAGCCAGTGGGACATGCTGGCGCTGGGAGCGACCGCCGTCGCGCTGATCGCGACCTTCGCGTTCCTGCACCTGTCGCGGATCGGGCAGGCGATGACGGCGGTCGCGGACAACCCCGATCTGGCCGCCTTCTACGGCATCGACCGCAACCGCGCGCAACTGGCGGCGATGGTCCTGGCCGGCCTGATCAACGGGCTGGCGATGTTCCTGTACGGAACGCGCGCCCAGGTGCAGCCGACCAGCGCGATCGAATTGCTGCTGTTCGCGATTGCGGCGACAATCATCGGCGGCATCGGCAACCTCGGCGGTGCGGTGGTGACCGCCGTCGTGCTCGGGCTGGTCCAGAACGCCAGTGTGCTGTTCATTCCCTCGGAATGGCAGGGATTCCTTCTCTATTTCTTTCTGTTCCTCGCCATCGTGTTGTTCCCGCGCGGCGTGCATCTACCGGTGCGCAAACGCCCGTTCCGCACCGTGGCGGCTGCGGCGCGCAGGCCGGAGGAGCCGGCGGGAGGCTGACATGGAATATCTCTACACGATCGCGATCCTGATGGCACTCAATGTGATCCTCGCGTCGAGCTTCAACTTCGTCATCGGCTATGGCGGGCTGATCTCCATCGCCCATCCCGTCTTCTATGCGATCGGCGCCTATGGCTCGGCGCTGCTGGCGCGCGATGGCGGCGTGCCGGTCCTGCTGGCGATTCCGGCGGGTGCGCTGATCGCGCTCGCCGCATCCGTGCTGGTCGCGTTGCCATCGGTGCGCATCTCCGGCGACTATCTTCTGATCGGCAGTATCGGGGTTCAGCTTGGGATCCTGGAGGCGATCAAGAACGTCGGATGGACCGGCGGCGCGGGCGGGTTGACCAACATCCCCGCGCTGCTGCGACCGGGCACCGATCATGGCGTCTATGTCGCCCTGGTGGTTGCGCTGGCCGTTCTGTCCGTGCTGCTGCTGCACTGGATCACGCGCAGCGGCTACGGTCGCGCGATGAGCGCGATGCGCGACGATGAACTGGCCTTCGCTGCTCTCGGACGCAATGCTGTGGCGATGAAGGTCGCCATCTTCGCGCTCGGGTGCGGGCTGGCCGGGCTGGCCGGCGGGCTCTATGCGCATTACTTCAGGTTCCTCGCACCCGCACAGTTCGATATCCTGCAATCGGCGGCGCTGCTCACCATGGTGGTGGTGGGCGGGATGCGCAGCACGTTCGGTCCCATCCTCGGCGCGATCGTGCTGGAGGTGCTGCCGCAGGCGATCACCTTTCTCGATCTGCCGGCGGGCCTGCTCGGCCCGATGCAGGGCATTCTGTTCACCGGGCTGGTGCTGGTGTTCATGTTCATCCGCCCGCAGGGCCTGATCGCCGCCGGCAGCGTCTGGCGGGGACGCGCGTTGGAGGAAGGGCATGCCGGTCAGTCTTGAAGTCCGGGGCCTGTCCAAGCGGTTCGGCGGAATTGTCGTCGCGGACGCGATCGACCTTGAGTTGCGCGCCGGCCGCATCGTCGGGCTGATCGGGCCGAACGGGGCCGGCAAGACCTCCTTCTTCAATCTCGTCTCCGGCGTCGTCCGGCCGGATTCCGGTACGGTCGCGCTGGAGGGGCGGGATCTGACGGGGATGAAGGCGCATCGCCGGGCGCGCCTCGGGCTCGGCCGCACCTGGCAGTCGCTGCGGCTGTTCCCGTCGCTATCCGTGCTCTACAACCTGCTGATCGGGGCGCGTCACTATCCCGGCGAGCGGCTGGCCACCCTGATCCTGGAGCACGGTCGCGTCCACCGGGCCGAGAAGGCGGGCCGGCAGCGGGCACTGGAGGTGCTCCAACGCACCGGACTCGACGGCTTCGCGCACAGGGAGGTGGGAAGCGTGCCCTTCGGCCAGCAGAAGCTGATCGGCGTCGCCCGTGCGCTGATGAACGAACCGCGCTGCCTGCTGCTGGATGAACCGATGGCAGGGGTCGAGGGACAGGCGTACCGCACTATCCAGAGCCTGGTGCGCACGCTGGCCGCGGAGGGGATTTCGGTGTGCGTGGTGGAGCACAACGTCGCCTTCATCCGCGACCTCTGTGATGAGGGGGTCTTCATGTTCGCGGGCCGGGTGCTGGCGCGCGGCACCGTCGAGAGCCTGATCGCCGATCGTCGTCTGACCGAGCTTTATTTCGGAACCTGATGCCATGCTGGAGATCGATCACCTCACCGCCCGGCACGGACCGCTGACCGCGCTTGAGGACGTGAGCCTTGGTGCCGCGGCAGGTTCGCGGATCGGCGTCTTCGGCCACAACGGCGCCGGCAAGACCACGCTGCTGCGCTGCATCGTCGGCGCCCATGTGCCGGCGGCCGGCAGCATCCGGTTGCAGGGGCAGCCGGTGGCGCCGGGACGGGTGCCGGAGAACGTGCGGCGCGGCATCGCCTTCGTCCCGCAGGGGCACAATGTCTTCCCGACGCTCTCGGTGGAGCAGAATCTGCGCATCTCCGGCCTGCTGTTCGATCTGCGCTTCATGCAGGACGTGCTTGCGATCTTCCCGGTCCTCAGGGAGCGGCGGGCGCAGCGCGCCGGATCGATGTCGGGGGGCGAGCAGCAGATGCTGGCACTCGGCATGGCGCTGATGACGCAGCCGAAGTGGCTGCTGCTGGACGAGCCGTCCACCGGCCTTGCCCCTGTCATCGTGCGCGATGTCATGCGCAAGCTGCGCCATGTCAACGAGACGCTCGGAACCGGCCTGATCATCGTCGAGCAGAATGTGCCGGCGACGCTCAGGACGGTCGAACGCGCCGTTATCCTGAAATCGGCGCGGGTGGTCCATGACGGGAGCGCGCAGTCCCTCGCGGACAACTCTGATCTCTGGAGGTGGTTCTGAGCATGAACGCAGAATGCGACGACGGCATGCGTGCGCGCGCGGCGGCGGCGATGCGGGCGCTGGCATCCTGGGCGGCCGGGCCTGAGGCACGGCGCGCCCCGCAAGCGGTGCAGGACCGCGCCGCGATCATCCTGATGGACGATCTGGGCGCGATGGTTGCGGGTGGGGCGGAGCCCCAGGTGGTTCAGACGACCGCACGTCTCGGCCGCAGTTCCGGCCCGGCAGAGGCCACCATCTTTGCCCGTGGCGCCGCACGCTTCGACCGTGCCACGGCGGCGACGGCGAACGGCATGGCTGCCGCCTGGTGCGAACTGGACGAGGGTTATCGCCTGGCCCCCTGCCATGCCGGCGCCTACCTGCTGCCGGCGCTGCTGGCCGAGGGCGAGGCGGAGGGCAGCAGCGTCGGCGACATCCTGGAGGCGCTCATCATCGCCTATGAGGTGACGACGCGGATGGCGCGGGCCTTTCCCTTCGGCACCCCGATCACGGTGCATCCGCACGCCGCCTTCGCCGCGATTGGTGCGGCGGCGGCGGTGTCCGCCCTGCGCCGGCACGGCCCCCGGCAGATGCTCGACAGCCTATCGGGGGCGGCATCGATGGCGTTCGCAGGGCCTTTCAGGCATGCGGTCGAAGGGGCGCTGGTGCGCAATGCCTGGACGGCGGCCGGCGCATGGGCCGGTCTGCGCGCCGCCGACTGGGCGGAGGCCGGCATCGGCGGCCTGGCGGAGACCGCCCATGACGTGTTCGTGGGATCGTTCCGCACCGGCTGCGATCCAGCTCACCTGACCGACCGGCTGGGAGAGACCTGGGGTGTGCTGGACGGCTATCACAAGATTTTCGCCTGCTGCCAGTACACGCACTCCGCCCTGGAATCGGTCCTGGCGCTGCACCGGCGGCCGGGGGCACGGGACCGGCTGCACGGGATCGAGGAGATCGTCGTCGAGACCCACCCCTTGGGCCTTGCTCTGACGACGGTCGAGCCGGCCACCATCCTCGCCGCCAAGTTCTCGATGCCGCACGCCGTCGCCGCCACCACACTGCTCGGCACCGGCGGGCAGGACGCGTTTGCCAGCCTCACCCTGGCCGATGCGGAGATCGCGGCGCTGCGCCGGCGTGTCCGGCTGGAACCCTATGGCGCGGTTGGCGCGCCGCCGAACGACCGGCCGGCGCGGGTCACCTGGCGGTTCCGTGACGGCACGGCGTGGACGGAGGCTTGCGAAAGTGCCCGCGGCGGCGCCGACCAGCCGTTCGACCCGCCGACGCTCGCGACCAAGTTCCGGGAGAACACGCAGGCCGTGTTTCCGGCCATGCCGCAGGCGATGGCAACGATCGTCGCCGGGGAGGCCGCGTCGCGGGCGCGTTCCTGGACGGACACCGTGCGCATCATGACCGGAAAGGACGGGGCGTAATGCCGGCGGATGTCGATATCCTGGTGATCGGCGCGGGGGCCTGCGGCCTCGCCGCGGCGGTCGCCGGACACGATGCCGGCGCGTCGGTCGCGGTGGTCGAGAAGCGCGACCGGCCCGGCGGCAATTCGTCGCTCTCCACCGGCTCCGTGCCGGCGGCGGGAAGCCGCTTTCAGAAGGCAGCGGGGATCGAGGACAGCCCCGAGCGGATGATCCGCGACCTGATCGCGATCGCGAAGGAGACCGACGATCCCGCCCTGGTGCGCCGGCTGGCGGAAGTGTCGGCGCAAACGGTGGAGTGGCTGGTGGACACGCTCGGCGCGCGGCTGCAACTGGTGACGGCGTATCGGCATATCGGCCACTCCGTGCCGCGGCTTCATGCGCCCGTGTCGCGCCGCGGCCAGGATCTCGTGGATGATCTGCTGGCGGCGGTGGAACGGCGGGGCATCCCGCTCGCCGTCGGCAACGCGGCGCAGGATCTTCTGGTGTCAGGGAACGGGGTGGA
This sequence comes from Pseudomonadota bacterium, assembly GCA_021847995.1. Taxonomy (GTDB): domain Bacteria; phylum Pseudomonadota; class Alphaproteobacteria; order Acetobacterales; family Acetobacteraceae; genus JAFKFJ01. Next base: position 24,866 of record JAJZNE010000137.1, read on the forward strand.
TGGCGCGCTGGTCGCTACCGGGCAGGACCGGGTGGAGATCAGGGCACGGAGGACGATCCTGGCCGTCAACGGCTTTGCCGGCAATGCCGAGCTGGTGCGCCGCTTCTGTCCGGAGATTGCCGGCGCGACCTATTTCGGCGCGCCCGGCTCGACCGGCGAGGCCATCCTGTGGGGGGAGAAGCTCGGCGCCGCATTCGGCAACATGGCGGCATACCAGGGTTATGCGGCGGTGGCGTATCCGCAGGGAAGCCTGCTGTCCTGGACGACGATCGAAAAGGGCGGGATCATCATCGGTGCCGATGGCCGGCGGTTCGGCGACGAAAGCCTCGGCTACTCCGGTTTCGCCCGCATCGTGCTGGGCCAGGGCGGCAAGACGTTCGCCCTGTTCGACCAGCGGATCTTCGAGATCGCGGCGCAGGAGGAAGAGTTCGTCGAACTCTGGCGCTACGGCGGGATCAGGAAGGCGGACTCGGCGGGATCGGCCGCATCGATGTTCGGGTTGGCGCCGGACACGCTCACCGCCGAGGTTGATGCCTATAACAGGGCGGCGGCCGGCACCGCCCCCGATCGGCTCGGGCGCGGCGATTTCGGTCTGGCGCCGTTGCAGCCGCCGTTCTACATCGGCCGCGTCGTGCCGGGCCTGTTCCATACCCAGGGCGGGCTGCGCGTGGACCAGGATGGCCGCGTATTGCGCATGGATGGCCGGCCGGTGCCGAACCTGTTCGCGGGCGGCGGTGCTGCGGCCGGGATCAGCGGCCGGTCCGGTGCGCTGGGATATGCCTCGGGCAACGGACTCCTCTCGGCGGTGGCGCTCGGCCGTCTGGCCGGGCTGGCGGCGGCACGGGAGATTGCGGGGATCGCCGCGTGAGCCTTGCCCGGGAACTGGTTCGGCGACTCTGCGCCGGACGCGCACGGCCCCTGCCGGCGGCGGTGGAAGCGGCGGCACGGCTGCATCTGCTGGACGCGATCGGGGTGGGGCTGGCCGCGGCGGCAGGCGGGGCAGGGCGTCCGTACATGCGCTTTGCGCGCGAAGCCGCGAACGGGCCGGCAAGCGTGTTCGGCCGGCACGGCGGCGCGGCGGCGGCGGATGCCGCGCTCGTCAATGGCGGCCTGATCCACAGCCTGGAATACGATGACACCCACACCGCTTCCATCGTGCATGGCAGCGCGGTTCTTGCGCCGGCGGCACTGGCGGCGGCGGAAGCCGCAGAAGCCAAGGGAGGCACCCTGCTTGCCGCCTATGCGCGCGGCTGGGAGATCCTGGTGCGGATCGGATTGGCCGCCCCCGGCGCCTTCCAGTCCCGCGGCTTTCAGGTCACGTCGGTCGGAGGGGCCTTGGTCGCGGCGCTGGTCGCCAGCGAAGTGGCAGGGGCGGATGAGGACACCACGGTCGCCGCACTCGGCATCGCGCTCAGCCAGGCGTGTGGGGTATTCGAATTCCTGACCAACGGCTCGTCGGTCAAATCGCTGCACCCCGGCTGGGCGGCGCATGCCGGACTGACCGCCGCGCGTCTGGCGACTTGCGGCATGACCGGGCCGGAGACGGCGATCGAAGGACGCTTCGGCCTGTTCGCGGCCTTCGCATCGGACACTGACGCGCCGGCGCGATTTCGGACGCAACTGGCGGATCTGGGGGAACGCTGGCACCTGCCCGATGCCGCCTTCAAATTCCATCCCTGCTGCCACTACATCCATCCGTTCATCGAGGCGGCCGGCCGGCTCGCCTTGCAGGGCGTTGCCTGGGAGCGGATCGAACGGCTGCTCTGCCGCGTGCCGGCCGGCGCCGCGCCGATCATCTGCGACCCGTGGCAGATAAAACAGATGCCGCCGACCCCGCACGCGGCGCGCTGGAGTCTGCCGGTCGCCGTTGCCGCCCGACTGGTGGAGGGGGATGTGACGCTGGCGACGTTCGAGCGCGAAATTTCGGCGCCGGTGCGCGATCTGGCTGCGCGGATCACCTGGCAGGAGCTGGCAGATGCGCGGTTTCCGCAAGCCTTCGAGGCGGAGATCGTATGTGACATCGCCGACGGCGGCTCGCTGACCGTGCGCATCGACGATGTCTACGGCAATCGCAGCCGGCCCGCTGCAACCGCAGCGGTGCGCGAGAAGTTCCGCCGCAATGCCGGGCTGTCTTTGCCGGCGGCGGCGGTTGCGGCACTCGAACGGGCGATCGACACGCTTTCGGCCGGGCGATCGCCGGAGGCGCTGACCAGCGCCCTGCGGGGCATTCCGGAGGGGAACCGGGACGTATGATGAAAGTGCCGTATGATGTCGTCGTGCGCGGGGGAGAGGCGATCCTGCCGGGACCGGGGCGGACGGCGTGCGACATCGCAGTGCGCGACGGCCGGATTGCCGCCATTCTCGCCCCCGGGGAGGGGTGCGCCGCGGAAGCGGAGCTGCCGGCCCGCGGCCTCGTGGTGCTGCCCGGCGCGATCGATGTCCATCTGCATCTTGGCCACGGCAGGGACATTGCGCGCCCGCGCCTGCCCGGCGATGCCGATCGGGAGACCGCGGCCGCCGCAGCCGGCGGCATTTCCTGCTTCGTGCCATATCTGATGGCGACGGAGCCGTTCGAGCGGGTTTTCGATGACGTGGTGGGCGTGACGGAAGCCGGCGCGCGGATCGATTTCAGTTATCATTTCATCATCTCCACCGAAGACCAGCTCGCCGGCGTGCCGCGTTACGTGCGCGAGTATGGCGTGCCGAGCTTCAAGATCTTCATGAACAACCGTGGTGGGGAGGGTGCACGCCTCGGCCTGCCGGACATCGATGACGGCTTTCTGTTCCGGCTGTGCGAAACGGCCGCTGCCAGCGGCGGCATGGTGTGCCCGCACCCGGAAACGATGGAGATCGCCTGGGTGCTGCGCGACCGGATGCGGGCGCGGGATCCGGACGGGCGTGGCGGCCTTTCGACCTGGAATGCGTCGCGTCCGCCTTTCGTGGAGGCGGACGCGGTGCAGCGTGCCGCCTATATTGCCCATACTGCCGGGTCACCGCTCTATGTCGTCCACACCTCCTCGGCCGAGGCGCTGCACGCGGCGCTCCGCCATCGTCGGGCGGGGGCGCGGATCTTCATCGAGACCTGTCCGCATTATCTGACCCATGATGTCACCTGGATCGGGGGCGATGTCGGGAAGATCAACCCGCCGCTGCGCGAGAGCGCGGATCGGGAGGCATTGTGGCGTGGCCTGTCGCGCGGCGAGATCGACACCGTCGCCACCGATCATGTTCACCGCGACATCTCCTCGAAATCCGGCGGGATATGGGCGGCCTCGCCCGGTTGCCCGGGCATGGAGACGCTGCTGCCGGTTCTGTTGAGCGAGGGGCACCACAAACGGGGCCTCAGTCTGGCGCGCATCGCCGAGCTCACCGCGACCGGCCCGGCGCGGGCGATGGGACTCGGGCATGTCAAGGGCGCGATCGTGCCCGGCCTCGATGCCGACCTGACCTTCGTCGATCCTGCCGCCGAATGGATGCTGGAGCGGCCGGATGTCGTTTCCGCGGCCGGCTACTCGATCTATGAGGGATGGAAGTTCCGTGGCCGGATCGTGCACACCCTGGTGCGCGGGCGTCCGGTTCTGCGCGACGGCGTTGCGGATGCGTCCGCAGCCGGGACCGGACGCTATGTGCGGCGGAAGCTCGATCACGCCGGCGCCGGTGGCGGTGCCCGGATGCCAGGGCTGCCGACGTCCTGAACATTCCGCCGGTCGGCGTCAGGCCGGCAGGACGGCGTGGACGTCGATTTCCATCAGCACCTCCGGCGCCGCCAGCCCCTTGACCACCAGTTCCGTCCCCGCAACGGGATGGAAGGCGAATTCCGGTTCCACCGCTTCGCGCACCGGCGCCAGATAGGCCCGGTCGGTGACATAGGTGACGAGCCGAACCGCATGCGACAGATCGGCGCCCGCTTCGGCCAGAAGGATGCGCACGTTCTCGATCGCCTTGCGCGCCTGGGCGACGGGGTCGTTCAGCCCGACCATGATGCCGTCCAGGGCCAGCCCGGTCTGTCCGCGCAGAAAAATCCGCCGCCCTGCCACCACCACCATGCAGAAATCGCAGACGAAGGCCTGCCTGCTCAGACCATACGGCGCGTCGGTCGAGCGGTAGCGCCGCAGGCGCGTGTGCGGGCCGCCGGCGACGGCCCAGGCGTCGAGCTGGAACAGCGCGTCCGGGTCCGCCAAACCCTTCACGATCAGCCCGGTGGAGACCGGGAAGACGCCAGCGAGGCGCCGGCCGAGCACCCCATAGATCGCCTGCCGATGGGCGCGATCGGTGATCTGCATGGTGATCTTGCAGACATCCGTCGCGGTGCCGCCGGCGGCGGAAAGGGCGTCGTGCAGCCGGCCGAAAACCGCCTCGGCCTGGGCCGCCGCGGCTTGCGGCGAATGGCCAAAGCGGCGGACGGTGTCGCCGGCGGCGGGGTCGCACAGGCCCGGCAGGAAGATCGGTGTCATGCCTCGGGAATTACGGCATCGATGTCGATCTCGACCAGCATCTCCGGCAGCGCCAGCCCATTGACGATCAGCCCGGTGCCGACCGGCGCGATGTTGCCGAGATGGCGGCCGATCACCTGATAGACCGGGGTGCGATAGGCGCGATCGGTGATGTAGGTCGTGATCCGGCAGATATGTTCCATGCGCCCGCCGGCCTCCTCCAGCAGCACGCGCACGTTCTGCATCGCCTGTTCCGCCTGGGCCGCCGCATCGCCCCGCCCGACGAATGCGCCGTCGAGCGTGAAGCCGGTCTGGCCGCGCAGGAAAACCAGATTGCCGGCGCGCACCGCCATGCACATTTCGTTGGTGACGCTCTGCCCCGGATAGTAGGGGCCGGTGTTGAAGCGGCGAAAGCGCTGATGCGCCATGGCTTATATTCCTTCCGTTCCGATCCCGAGCACCAGTCCGGCGAACAGCGCCCCGCGCGGGACGAGGCTGTCCGCTTCCACGCGTTCCCGCCGGCTGCAGGTTTCGTGGCAGATCGGCCCCAGGCCGTCGAGTGTCGGCACCCCCAGTGCCGCGGCGAAACTGCCATCCGAGCCGCCGGGGGACACTACGCCGAGCACCGGCGTGCCGATCGCCGCACCGACGCGCTGCGCCAGGGCGAACAGCGCCTGCGTTCCCGGGCCGGTCGGAAAGGGCGGGCGGTAGAAGCCACCCTCAACCGTGATGCGCACGCGCGGGTCGGTGGGCGGGGTCCGGGCGATCCGTCGCACCTCGGTGAGCAGCCAGTCTGCCCCCGCCTGGTCGGCAGCGCGCAGATCCAGGTGGAACTCGGCCGCGTCCGGCGTCACCTGCCGCGCCGTGCCGCCGCGAAAGATGCCCACCGACGCGCCCACGCCCCGCGCCGGATCGCTCAGCGCCTCCAGCGCCGGCACCATGGGGGCGAGAGCCGCGATGGCGGAGGCACCCAACGCCCGGGCCGCCCCGACATGGGCGGTCACGCCGGTGGCCCGGACATAGAGCGCCCCCACCGCGCCGCGGCCCACCACTACCCTGCCCTCCGGCCGGCACGGCTCCAGCGTCAGGCAGGCATCCGCCTGGCGCGCTTCGCGCTCGATCCAGTCACGGCTGCCGGGGCTGCCGATCTCCTCGTCGGGCACGATCAGCACCGTGATGGCGCCGATGCCCGCAAGCCGACACCGGAGCAGCAGGCGCAAGGCGTGCAGCGCCATCACCACGCAGGATTTCATGTCACCGATGCCGGGCCCGGTCAGGAATGTGCCGTCGCTGCCGAACGGCCACCGAGTAACGGTGCCGGCGGGCCAGACCGTATCGGCATGCCCCAGCACCAGCAGCCGTCTGCCGCAGCCCAGCATGCGGCGGGCGGTCAACTGGTCGCCGCGGCCGGGGAGCGGCGTGCGCGTGACGGTGAAGCCGGCATTGCCGAGGAAATCCGCGAAAGCATCGATCACCGCGTTCACGCCCGGGGCGTGATAGGTGCCGCTGTCGATGGATACGACGCGCTCGATCATCGCCAGCATCGACGGCTGTTCGGCGGCGAGCGCGGCTGCCAGTGCCCTGGGATCGGTCATCGGGGAACTCTTCGGTCCGGTGCTATCGGGATGTGGCAGCGGATGCGGTGGCCCGGCCCGGCGTCACGCCAAGGCGGGTCGGCGTCGGTGCAGAGCGGGCCGATCCGTTGCGGACAACGCAGGGCGAAGCGGCAGCCGCGGCCGCCATGCACGGCACCGGCATCGCCCGGCAGGACATGTCGCGCCCGCCGCCCCCCCACCTCCGGCACCGCCGACAGGAGTGCCGCCGTGTACGGGTGGTGGGGCGGCGCCAGCACCGAGGCCACCGGCCCCTCCTCCATGATCTGTCCGCCATACATGACCGCCACGCGGTCGGCGAGATGCGCGATCACCGCTATGTCGTGGCTGATGAACAGCATCGCGAGGCCGAGCCGGGCGCGCAGTTCCGCCAGCAGGTTCAGCACCGCCGCCTGCACCGACGCGTCGAGCGCCGACACGGCCTCATCGCAGACGATGAAATCCGGTCGGCTGGCGAGTGCCCGCGCGATGCCCACGCGCTGCTTTTCGCCTCCCGAAAGCTGATGTGGATAGCGGCCGGCGTAGCTGGCCGGCAGGCGCACCAGCGCCAGCAGCCGCGCGATCTCATCCGCCGCGTTTCCCCCTGCGAGGCCGAAGCGGTCCAGCGGGCGGCGCAGGATGGTGGCGACGGTATGGCGCGGGTTGAGGGCGGTGTCCGGGTTCTGAAAGACGATCTGCGCCCGTCGGCGGAACGCAAGCGACGGTGCCGGCGGCACCATCGCGCCATCGAACCGGAGCGTGCCGGAATCGGACGCCGCCAGCCGCAGCATCAGCCGCCCGAGGGTGGTTTTGCCGCACCCCGATTCCCCCACCAGCCCCAGCACCTCGCCGCGCCTGACCGCGAGAGAGACCTGGTCCACCGCCTGCATGGTCGCGAACCGGCGCGCCAGACCCTCCGTTGCCATCAGGGTGGCGCCGGCCGGCGGCGCGGCTGGGGTGGGCGGCGGGGCGGGCCAGCGGTGGTGCGCGAGTTCGCCGGCACGGTGACAACGGACCGTGCGGTCCAGGCCCGCCGGCGCCAGTGCCTGCGGGAGCGCGCAGGCACTGGCGGCGAACGGGCAGCGCGGGCGGAAATTGCAGCCCGGATCCGGCCGCGTCATGTCCGGCAGCGCCCCCGGGATCGGCGCCAGCCCATCCCGCCGGCCGATCCGCGGCAGGGCCGCGAGCAGGCCGCGCGAGTAGGGGTGGCGGGGTCGTCCCAGCACCTCGCGCACCGGCCCTGTCTCCATCACCCGCCCGGCATAGAGCACCGTCACGCGGTCGCACAGCCGATCGACGATGCCAAGGTTGTGGCTGACCAGCAACAGCGACAGGCCGCGGCGGGCGCGCAGCCCGTCAAGCAGGTCGAGAATGCCTGCTTCGACCGTCACATCGAGCGCCGTGGTGGGTTCGTCCAGCAGCAGCAGTTCCGGCCGGCCGGCCAGCGCCATGGCGATCGCGACACGCTGCTTCATGCCGCCAGAAAGCTGGTGCGGATAGCACTCCATCAGCGCCGCCGGCCGGGGCAGCCCGGTTTCGGCCAGCAATGCGGCCGCCTCTGCCCAGGCCTCGGCGCGTGGCAGGCGGGCATGCACCAGGAGGGGTTCGGCAACCTGTAGCCCGACCGTGAGCGCCGGGTTGAGCGCCGAGGCCGGATCCTGGAACACGGCGCTGATCTGCCGTCCGCGCAGGGCGGGCGCGGTCGTCAGCAGATCGGCGCCGCCGAATGCCATGCGCCGTGCCGCAACCTCCGCCCGCCCGAGGAGCCCGAGCAGCGCCAGCAATGCGGTCGATTTCCCCGATCCCGACTCGCCCACGAGGCCGAGCGTGCCCCCCGGCGGGACCGCGAAGTCCACGCCGTCCAGCGCCTGCACGCGGCCGCGCACGCCGGCAAACCCGACCGACAGGCCCTCGACCGACAGGCCCTCGACCGACCCGCCCTCGACCGACCCGCCCTCGACGGACCGGCCGGCCTCAGCCATGCGACGGGTCCAGCCGCGCGCGCAACCCCTCGCCGGTCGCGTTGACGGCCACCAGCAGCGCGCAGAGGCACAGGCCCGGCGCGAGGGCGAGCCAGGGTGCCTGGTCCAGGAACTGGCGGCTTTCGGCGATCATCAGCCCCCATTCGCTGCTCGGCGGCTGCGGTCCGAGGCCGAGGAACGACAGCGACGCCCCCAGCAGGATCGCGAAAGTCACCCGCAATCCGCATTCGACGATGATCGGCGGCCAGGCATTGGGCAGGATTTCGCGCACGAGGATGGAGACAGCGCCCTCGCCGCGTGCCCGCGCCGCCTGCACGAAATCCTCCTCCAGCAGGCCGAGCGCCACGGCCCGCGCCAGCCGCACCATGATCGGCACATAGACGAGGCCGACGGCCAGAATGGTCTTGCCCAGGCTGGGCGGCGTCACTGCCAGGATGAGCAGCCCGAGCAGGATCGGCGGCAGCGAGATCGCGAGGTCCGCCGCCCGCATGATCGCCGCCCCGAGCCAGCCGCGATCGAACGCCGCGAGCAGGCCGAGCGGCACGCCGAGCAGCAGGCTGACCAGCATGGCGCCGAACCCGATGGCGAGCGACAGATGCGCGCCGGCCAGCACGCGCGACAGCACGTCACGCCCGAATTCATCGGTGCCGAACGGATGGGCGAGAGTGGGCGCCGCGAGGCGCAGCCGGACGGCGAACGCGGTGGGGTCGTACGGCGTGCGCCAGATGCCGAGCACGGCGAGCACCGCGATGACGGTCAGGGTGATACCCCCGGCCCGCAGCGGATCGGTGATCCGGCCCCGTGCCGTCACGCCGCCGCCCCGTAGCGGATGCGCGGGTTGAGCACCGCGTAGCCGATATCGGCAGCCAGGTTGGCGAGCGCATAGATCGTCGTCAGCACCAGCATTCCCGCCTGCAGCAACGGGAGGTCACGATGCTCGATGGCGAAGACCAGCAGCCGGCCGAGACCGGGATAGGCGAACACCGTCTCCACCACCACCACGCCGCCGATCAGCAGTCCGAAATCGATCGCCAGAATGGTGATGGTCGGCAGCATGGCGTTGGGGGCGGCATGCCGCCACAGCACCCGCCGCTCGCTCATGCCCTTGGCACGGGCCATCAGCACGTAGCGGCTGCGCAGCGCCTCCAGCATCGCCGCGCGGCTCAGGCGGGAGACATGGGCGAGCAGCCCGATCGACAGCACCGTGACCGGCAGCACCAGATGCGAGGCCCAGGCCAACGCGCCGTCACCCCACGGGGCGTAGCCGGTGGCCGGAAGCCAGTCCAGTCCGGCGGCGAACGCCATGACGCCGAGGATCGCCCAGAAGAAATCCGGCACCGCGATGAACACGAACTGCGCGAGCGTCATCACCCGGTCGGAAATCCGGCCCTGATGCGTCGCGGCATGCACGCCCAGGGCGATGCCGCCGCCCGCCACGATGGCAAAGGCGATGCTCGCGAGGATGGCCGAGCGGCCCAGAGCCTCCAGGATGAGGGGGCCGGCCGGCCGGTCCATCACCAGCGACGGGCCCAGATCGCCCCGCAGCACGCCGTGCAGCCAGCGCCAGTATTGCAGCCACAGCGGATCGTCGAGCCCGAGCCGCTGCTGCAGCGTCGCAACGGCCGAGGGCGTCGCATACTCACCGAGAATGGCATAGGCGACGTTGCCGGGCAGGATATGCACGATCGCGAAGATCAGAAGTGAGGTCGCGAACACCACCAGCGCAACCGACAACAATCGGCGGACGACATAACCGCCCATGTCACGGCGCGCCAGCGGGCCTGCGCCCCGCCGGAGCGGCAGGCGGGTGCATCACGCCACCGTCGCGCTGCGCAGGTCGAACCAGCGCATCGGGTGCGTCCTGACGCCGCCGACCGATGTGCGATAGGCGCAGGCGAAGTTGACCGCATAGGCGAAGAAGCCCGCCGGGTTTGCGTTCAGGGCGGTCTGCATCGCGATATACTGCATCTTCTGCACCGAGGCATCGCCGGAAAGCCGTGCGGAGGTGAGCGCGGCGTCCACGCGCGCGTCGCTGTAGTGCCACAGCTTGGCGTTCCAGCTGCCGTTCGAGTGCAGGAAGGGGTAGGTGCTGGTGTCGATGGTCGGCCGGGCGAAATACCCGTCGATGTAGAGAGGCGCCTTGCCGGAAACCTCGGCGTCGTAGCTGGAGAAGGGCACGCGCTGCACCTGCAGGTCGAATCCGCCCGGCTTGGCAAGCTGTTGCAGCGTCACCCCCAGCCGCTCGCGCACCGGGCGCCCGACCGGCACGATGATCGGCACGCTGAGGCCATTCGGGTGCCCTGCCTCCGCCAGCAGCCGGCGCGCGGCCGCCGGATCGGCCGGCGGGATCGCGAGGTCGCGGGCATAGAAGGGATGCGTCGGCGGAATCGGACTGATGGTCGGCACGCCCTGGCCGAACAGCGTCAGTTCCACCACGTCGGCCTTGTCCACCGCCATCTGGAACGCGAGGCGCACCTTCGGGTCGTTGAACGGCGGCGTCAGATTGTTCATGACGGCGGCATCCCATGACGCGGTCGGCACGCTGTCGATCCGCAGACCGCTCCGACCGCTGAGCGGCTTGACCTGTTCCAGCGGCAGATCCCACAGCACATCGATGTCGCCGGCCTGCAGGGCGGCGATCTTCACGCTCATTTCAGGGATGATGCGCAGTTCCACGCCGGCCAGCTTCGGCATCCCCGGCTCGAAGTAATCGGGGTTGCGCGCCATCACCAGCCGGTCGCCGGGCGTGTAGGAGACGAACCTGAACGGTCCCGTGCCGATCGGGTGGGAGGCGAGTTGCGCCGCCGACCCGCGCGGAACGATCTTCACCTGCCGGTCGGAGAGGATGTCGGCGAACCCCCCATAGGGCGAGGTCAGCTCGAAGACCACCGTGTAGGGATCGGCCGCACTGACCCGGCCAACCATGTCGTAGTTGCTGCGCGAAGGGGCCGCATTTGCGGGATCGAGAAGGCGCTCGAACAGGGCCACCACGTCGTCGGCGGTCATCTCCCGCCCGTCGTGGAATTTCACGCCGCGGTGCAGCCGGAACGTCCAGCGCCGGAGATCATCGCTATAGGCCCAGCTTTCGGCGAGGTCGGGCTGTACGCTCAGATCCTCGGCCATGCGTGTCAGGCCGTTGAACAGCAGATTGTTATAGATGTATTCGTCGCCGATCGTGGTCAGCAGCGGATCGAGCCGGGCGAGCGACGCGCCCACGCCGATGCGCAACACGCCCGCCGCCGCATGCGCGGCCCGCAGGGACGGGAGAGCGAGGGCGGAGCCGAGGACGGTCCGTCGCGTCAGCTTCATGGCACGATCCTTCCCGATCTGGCCTTCCCGATCTGGCCTTCCCGATCTGGCCTTCCCGATCTGGCCTTCCCGATCTGGCCTTCCCGATCTGGCCTTCCCGATCTGGCCTTCCCGATCTGGCCTTCCCGATCTGGCCTTTCTGCGCTGGAGCTATGTTCGCATCCGAAATACGCCGCGTCCAGCCCTCGGCCTCAGCGATCGAACCATCCGGCGCGCACCGCCGTCCCCAGCAGGTTCACGATCAGTCGGCCGGCGGTGATGCAGGTCAGGGCATTGGTATCCGTGCGCGGTGTGATCTCCACCACGTCCATACCGACCACGCGGCCCTTGCGCACCAGGCCGCGCAGCAGCGCCCGCGCCTCGCTGAAGGTGACGCCGCCCGGACACGGGGCGAGGACGCCGGGCGCGCAGGACGGGTCCATGCCATCCATGTCGATCGTCACATAGTAGCGCCCACCGTCTGGAATGCGCGCCAGGATGGCGTCCACGCCGGATTCGTGCAGCTCGCAGGCGGTGATGAGGTCGGCACCATAGGCGAGCGCGGCCTCGACCTCCTCCTGCCGGGCACTGCCGGTGGCGCGCAGGCCGATCTGGAAGATCGCGCCGATATGGTCCATCTCCGATGCCCGGCGGATCGGGCTGGAAAGCCCGTCCTGCACGCCGTTCACCTCCTCCCGCCAATCGATGTGCTGGTCGATCTGCACCAGCGTGATCGGCCCGCGCCCGTCGAATGCGCGCAGAACGGGGATCGGGATGCCGTGATCGCCGCCCAGCACTACCGGCAGCGCGCCGGCCGCCAGAATGCGGCGCACCGCCTGCTCGGCGCGCGCCAGATGGCTTTTGGACGCATGCACGTCGCCCCACACATCGCCGCAATCCACTGCGCGCACCGGGCGGTTGTCATAGAGCGGGCCGCCGAGGTCGAAATCGTAGCGTTCGATGCTGCGCAGGATGCGGTCGGTGGCGCGCCGCAGGGCGGCCGGCCCGTTCGCCTGGTCCGGCACCTGCTCTGCCAAGCTATAGCCGCTGCCGTAGGGGATGCCGAGAAAGGCAATATCCGCCCGCGCCAGCTCCATGTCGAAATCCGGGTCGCTGTAAAGAAAAGTGGCATGGTCGCGGCGGGGCGGGATAGTCAGCATGCGCGCTCTCCGGTTCAGGCCGGCCCGCCGGCGATGCGGCGACATCGGCCGACGCGCGGTGTGCGCGTCCGCGACACTGGCAACTCGTCGCGTTGCGGTCAAGGCGGTGTCGCGAAGGTCCGGGAGACGGCACATCGCGCAGACCTGCGGCCGGCCGCCGGCGCTCATCACCGGCGGTGACCAGCCGTCGTCAACAACAATTGCGTGGGCGCGATCCCGTACCGGCGGCGGCGGGACAGGCAGCTGCGTCGATCGGACAGAGTCGGCCACGCGCCGTTCGGGGAGACACCGGTCCGCTTCGGCCCGTTGCTCGCGCGATTCCTGGCGGACGTGCTGTAGCGGCCACTCAGGTACGGACCGGACGGGATCGCTGCCGGCCTGCGGGCGGCGGCCTAGGATATCTGGAATCTGCGCCGCAATGCGCCACGCAACAGCGCGACCTGCAGGTAGATTGCCGGGGTCGTGTACAGCGTCAGCGCCTGGCTGACGATCAGGCCGCCGAGCACGGCGATGCCGAGCGGATGGCGCAGTTCCGCACCCTCGGCGCCGCCGATCGCGAGCGGCACCGCACCCAGGATCGCGGCAAGCGTGGTCATCAGGATCGGGCGGACGCGCTTGAGGCAGGCATCGCGGATCGCCGCCGCCGGCGGCAGGCCATCGCCACGTTCCGCGGCCAGCGCGAAATCGACCAGCAGGATGCCGTTCTTCTTGACGATGCCTAGCAGCAGGATCACGCCGATCAGGGCGACGACGGTGAAATGCTCGCCGGCCAGATAGAGGGCCAGCATGGCGCCCGCGCCCGCCGACGGCAGCGTCGAGATGATCGTCAACGGATGCAGGAAGCTCTCGTAAAGCACGCCGAGAACGATGTAGATCGCAATCAGTGCTGTGCCGATCAGCAGCGCCTCGCTGCGCTGCGACGCCTGGAATGCGGCGGCGGTGCCGGCGAAGCCGCCGCGCACGGAAGCCGGCAGACCGAGCCGCGCGGTCTGGCGGCCGAGTGCGGCGATCGCATCGGCGAGCGCGCCGCCGGGCGGCAGGTTGAAGGAGATCGTCGTCGCCGTCTCCAGCCCCTCGTGGTTGACGACGATCGGGGTGACGCCCTGCTGCCAGCGCGTGACCGTCGCGAGCGGCACCATCGTCTCCCGCGCCGGGCTGATCGGGGCCGCCGATGCCGCGCCGCCACGGCCGACCGCCGCGATGGCATTGCCCGCGGCCTCGCGTGCCGGGTCGGGCGCCGGCGCGCCGACCATCGGCTGGCCGGCCCGCCGGATCGCCGCTTGCGCCGCCGGACTGGCGATGCCGCCGGTCAGATCGGTCCCACTCGGCGGCGCACCGCTGGTCGCGACGTAGAAGCGGTCGAGCACCGAGGGATGCTGCCAGAACGACGGCGCCACTTCCAGCACCACATGATACTGATTGAGCGCGTCGTAGATCGTCGAAACCTGACGCTGACCGAAGGCGTCATAGAGCGCGTTGTCGATCAGCACCGGAGAGAGACCGTGCGCCGCCGCGGCATCGCGGTCAATGGCGAGTCCGGCTGCGAGGCCGCGCACCTGCTGGTCGGAACTGATGTCGATCACCGCCGGTTCGTGCCGCAATGCGGCCAGCAGGCGGTCGGCGGCGGCATAGACATCCGTGTCACTGTCGCCCTTCAGCGCATACTGGAACTGCGCGTTGCTCGCCCGGCCGCCGAGCTGGATGTCCTGCACCGGCTTCAGATACAGCCGTGCCCCCGCGATCCCCGCCAGACGCGGACGCAGGCGCGCGATCACCGCGTCCACACGCACGCCGCGCTGGTCGAGCGGCCGGAGGGTGACGAACAGCGCGCCGGCATTGGTCTGCCGCCCCCCGGTGAAGCCGACGACGGAGGCGACCGCCGGATCCTCACGCAGCACCTGCTCGAACTCCGCGAGCTTCTGCCGCATGAGCTGAAAGGACGCATCCTGATCGCCGACGATCGCACCGACCATCCGGCCGGTATCCTGCTGCGGAAAGAGACTCTTCGGCATCGACTGAAACAGCGCAGCCGTCGCGACCACGGTTGCGACAAGTGTCAGCAGCATGATCGTGCGATGTGCCAGCGCCCAGTCGAGCGAGCGGGCATAGGCGCGCAACAGCCGCCGCGGACGGCGTGCGGCCGGGGGTTCGGCGCCGGCGTGCCGCGCCAGCATGACGGCGCACATCATCGGCGTCGTGGTCAGCGACACCACCAGCGAGACCAGGATCGCCACCGAAAGTGTCACCGCGAACTCGCGGAACATGCGCCCGATCAGCCCGCCCATCGCCAGGATCGGAAGCAGGGCGGCGATCAGGGAAAGGCTGATCGAGACCACGGTGAACCCGACCTCGCGCGCGCCCGCAAGGGCGGCGGCGGCCGGCGAGAGGCCGGATTTCAGATGCCGTTCGATGTCCTCCAGCACCACGACAGCGTCATCCACCACGAAGCCGGTGGCAACGATCAGCGCCATCAGCGACAGGTTGTCGATACTGTAGCCCAGCAACCGCATGATGCCGAAGGTGCCGACGATGGAGACGATGACCGCGACGCTCGGGATCGCGGCGGCACGCAGGCTGCGCAGGAACAGGAACACCACCGCGACGACCAGCCCGATCGCCGCCAGCAGGGCAACACGCATCTCGCCGAACGAGCTGCGGATCGTCGTGCTGCGGTCCGTGGCGATGGCCAACGTTGCGTCGCCCGGCAAAGACGCGATGAGTTCCGGCAGCAGCGCGCGCACCTGATCGACGACCTCGATCACGTTGGCGCCGGGCTGACGGTACAGCATCAGCAGGATCGCCGGCCTGCCGTCGGCAAGCCCCGCATTGCGCAGGTTTTCGACCGAATCGGTGACGGTCGCGACATCGCGCAACCGAACCGGCGCGCCGTGGCGCCAGGCGATGACCAGATCGCGAAACTCCGCCGCGCGGCGCGCGCGGTCGTTGGTGGCGAGCTGCAGGCGCCGTCCCTGCATCGTCACCGCGCCCTTGGGGCTGTTGGCGTTGGCCGAGGCTGCCGCCGCCCGTAGGTCCTCCATGCCGATCCCCAGCGCGGCGAGCTTGTCGGGATCCGCCTCGATGCGCACGGCGGGCAGCGAGGCGCCGGCGATATCGACGTCGCCGACACCACCCAGCTGCGACAGGCGCTGGCGCAGCACGCTGTCGGCGGCATCGAACAGGGCCGCCTGCGTCAGCGTCGTGGCGGTCAGGGCCAGCACCAGGATCGGCGCGTCCGCCGGATTGACCAGCCGGTAGATCGGGTTGTTGCGCAGGGTCACGGGCAGTTCCGCATGGGCGGCGTTGATGGCCGCCTGCACGTCGCGCGCTGCCCCGTCGATGCTCCGGTCGAGGCCGAACTGCAGCGTGATGCGCGTCAGGCCGGTGAAGTTCTGCGACGTCATCTCGGCGACATCGGCGATTGCGGCGAGCTGGCGTTCCAGCGGTGCCGCGACGCTGCTGGCCATGATCGCCGGGCTGGCGCCGGGTTGCTGCGCCTGCACCAGGATGGTCGGCAGTTCGATCTGCGGCAACGGTGCCACCGGCAGCGCCGCATAGCCCGCCATTCCGGCAAGCAGCACGGCAACGGTCAGCAGCGTGGTGCCGACCGGGCGCGCGATGAACGGGCGGGAAAGGGTCACAGCCGCGCCGGTCGCCGGGACATGACGGCGGTCAGCCGGTCGAAGAACAGATAGATCACAGGCGTGGTGAACATGGTCAACGCCTGGCTGACGAGCAATCCGCCGACGATCGCAAGGCCCAGGGGGCGGCGCAATTCCGCCCCGCTGCCGTGGGCGAACATGAGCGGCAGGGCGGCGAACAGGGCGGCGCATGTCGTCATCAGGATCGGCCGCAGGCGCAGCAGGGCGGCCTCCCGGATCGCCGCGCGCGGCGCCAGTCCACGGGCGCGCTGCGCCTCCAGCGCGAAATCGATCATCAGGATCGCGTTCTTCTTGACGATGCCGATCAGCAGGACGATGCCGATGACCGAAATCATGTCCAGCTCACCGCCCGCCAGCATCAGCGCCAGCAGCGCACCCACCCCGGCCGCCGGCAGCGTCGAAAGGATGGTGAGCGGATGGATGAAGCTTTCGTAGAGCACGCCGAGCACGATATACATGGTGATGATCGCGGCGAGGAGCAGCAGCAGCTCCCGTTTCAGCGACGCGGTGAAGGCGCGCGCCGCGCCCTGCAGCACCAGCCGGATCTCCTGCGGCTGGCCTGCCGCCGCGGCGGCGGCCTGCACCGCCGCCACGGCCTCGCCGAGCGAGGCGCCGGCCGCGACATCGAACGATACCGTCGCAGCCGGAAACTGCGCGAGATGGTCGATCGCCAGCGGCGCCGCGTGCGGGGCGATGGTGGCGAGTGCCCGCAACGGCACCTGGCCGCCCGGCACCAGCGCCGAGGGCAGATAGATGTCGTCGAGCGGGGCCTCGGCGTCAGTGGCGGCAGGGTCGGCTTCCATGATCACGCGGTGCTGGTTGGTCGGCGTGAACACGGTGGAGACGATGCGCTGGCCGAACGCATCGTAGAGAGCGTTGTCCACGCTCGCCGGCGTGATGCCGTAGCGCGCGGCCGTGTCGCGCTCGATGTTGACGCGCAGTTCCTCTCCTCCCTGCCGCAGATCGGCCGAGACATCCGTCAGCGCCGGTGCGGCGTGCAGTCGGTCAAGTAGGGCCGGCAGCCACGCGACGAGCGCGCGCTCGGTCGGCGCCGACAGCAGAAAGTGGTAGCGGGTGGCCCCGACGCTGGCATCCACGGTCAGGTCCTGCACCGGTTGCAGCCACAGACGGATCCCTGCCACCCGCCCCGCCGCCAGTTGCAGCCGGCGGATGATGGCGGCCTGGCCTTCGGTACGTTCGCCGGGCGGGCGCAGCACGATGGTCATGCGGCCACGATCGAGCGAGGGGTTGACGCCGTCCACACCGATGTAGGAGGCAAGGTTCTCGACCGCCGGATCGGCCAGAAGCGCGGCGGCGAGGGTGCCCTGGCGCCGCGCCATCTCATCCAGCCTGATACCGGGCGGCGCCTGTGTGACGGCTTGCAGCAGGCCGGTGTCCTGGGTCGGGAAGAATCCCTTCGGCACCACTACAAAAAGCGCACCGGTAAGGGTCAGCGTCAGCAGTGCAGTCAGCAGCATCAGGCGCTGATGGTCGAGCACCCAGTCGAGCGCGCGCGCATAGAGCTGCGGCACGGCGGCGGGCGTCGCGTGGCCGGCGTGCGGACGCAGCAGCCGCGCGCACAGCATCGGCACCAGCGTCAGCGCCACGACCGCGGAGATCACGATGCCGACGGCAAGCGTCAGCGCGAATTCGTGGAACAGGCGTCCCACCACGTCAGCCATGAACAGCAGCGGTATGAGCACGGCGATCAGCGAGACGGTGAGCGAGATCACGGTGAAGCCGATCTGCTGCGCCCCGGCCAGCGCCGCCGCCCGCGGGTTGGCACCGGCTTCGATGTGGCGGGCGATGTTTTCTATCACCACGATCGCATCATCGACGACGAAGCCAGTGGCGATGGTCAGCGCCATCAGTGACAGGTTATCGATGCTGAAGCCCCACCAGTACATGGCGACGAAGGTGCCGACCAGCGACAGCGGCACCGACAGGCTCGGGATCAGGGTCGCCGGCAGCGTGCGCAGGAAATACAGGATCACGGCCACCACCAGGGCGATCGCCAGCCCCAGCTCCAGCGCCGCGTCGCGCACCGAGGCGCGGATCGATTGCGTGCGGTCGCTCAGCACAGCGAGGGTGACCGAGGCGGGCAGGCTGGCGCGCAGCTCAGGCAGCTTCGCCCTGATGGCAGCAACCGCGGCGATGACGTTGGCGCCCGGCTGGCGCTGCACGTTCAGGATCACCGCCGGCGTGGTGTCCATCCATGCGGCCTGGGCAGTGTTTTCGACGCCATCGACGACCTCCGCGACATCGGAGAGGCGCACCGGCGCCGCGTCGCGCCAGGCGATCACCTGGTCGCGGAAAGCGCGCGCGTCAAGCAGCTGGTCGTCGGCATTGATGGCATAGGCGCGGGCGCGGCCATCGAAGCCGCCCTTCGGCAGATTGACGTTGATGTTGCCGATGGTGGTGCGCAAATCGTCGATGTTCACGCCAAGTGCCGCCAGCGCCGCCGGGCGGAAGCGTACCCGCACCGCCGGCCGGCCGCCGCCCGACAGGGCGACCATGCCGATGCCCGGCAGCTGCGACAGCTTCATCGCGACAAGCTGCTCGGCGAGGTCGTGGACCCTGGCCGGCGGCGGCGTGGAGGAGGTCAGCGCCAGGGTGACGATCGGCGCGTCGGCCGGATTGACCTTGGCGTAGATCGGTGGCGCCGGCAGGTCGGCCGGCAGCAGATTGCCGGCAGCGTTGATGGCAGCCTGGACTTCCTGCTCGGCGACATCGAGTTGCAGCGACAGCGCGAACTGGAGCGTGACCACCGAGGCTCCGGCACTGCTGGTCGAGGCCATCTGGGTAAGCCCGGGCATCTGTCCGAACTGCCGCTCCAGCGGGGCGGTTACGGCCTCGGTCATCACGTCGGGGCTGGCGCCGGGATAGAAAGTCTGAACCTCGATCGTCGGATAGTCCACATCCGGCAGCGCCGCGACCGGCAGGAAGCCGAGCGCAAGCAGGCCGACCAGCAGCATCGCCACCATCAGCAGCGTGGTGGCGACCGGACGCTCGATGAAAAGGCGCGACGGGTTCACTCGGCCTCCGCCTCGCCGGCGACCGCGACCGTCGCCCCCTCGCGCAGCGCGTCGGCGCCGTCCGTCACGACGCGCGCACCGGCCTCCAGGCCGGTGAGCACCGCTATGCGTCCGTCCGCCGCCGGGCCGGTCGTCACGCGCCGCACCTTCACGCGATGATGGGCGCCGAGCAGCCAGACATAGCGGCCATCGCTGCCTTCCTGGATCGCGGCCTCCGGCACGACGACGGCATCGTGCAGCGTATCGAGCAGCAGATGGGCGACCACCGATTGGCTGGGAAACAGCAGATTTTCACGATTGGCGAAACGGGCGCGCAGTTTTGCAGTGCCGGTGGCGACATCGACCTCATTGTCCATGCTCTCCATCGTGCCGCGTTCGATCAGCGTGTGGCCGCCGTGGTCGTACACCTCCACCGGGAGCTCCGCACCCGACTCCATCCGGCGCATCACGCGCGGCAGATCGTCCTGCGGCAACGGGAAGATCACACTGATCGGCTGAACCTGCGCAATCACCGCGAGTCCCGTCGCCTGGCCGGCCGGCACGAAATTGCCGGCATCGACCAGCCGCAGCCCGATCCGGCCGCTGATCGGGGCGACGATGCGGCAATAGCCGAGGTTGACATTGGCCGCGAGGATCTGTGCCTGATCGGCTGCGATGGTGCCGCGGTACTGCCGCACCAGGAACGACTGGTCTTCGTATTTCTGTCGCGAGATGTCATCGTGCGCAAGCAGCGGACGATAGCGGGCGAGATCGGTCTCCGCCTGATCGAGCAATGCCTGGTCGTGCTGCAACTGCCCCAGCACCTGGGCCACGGCGGCCTCGTACGGACGCGGGTCGATCTGGGCGAGGAGGTCGCCTTCATGCACGGTCTGGCCTTCCCGGAAGTTCACCGCTTGCAGCGTGCCGCCGATCTGCGCGTGCAGCGTCACCGTGGCGAACGGGGTGACGACGCCAAGCCCCTGCAGGACGATCGGCACATCCCCCCTGGCGGCGGAGGCGACGCGCACGGTCGGGGCGAGCCGCGCCGGGGCGTGCCTCGTCTGCGGCGGCGGCGCGGGCAGCGGCAGCGACAGCAGCGGCAGCACCAGCCCGAGCCCGAGCAGCAGCGGCCACAGGCGGAGCTTGCGGCGAACGGGTGGCGGGGCGAGGCCGGTGCGGGCGAACTGATCAGACATTGGCAGCGTGCTCTATGGGTGGAAACAGCAGGCGCCCGGCACGCAGCCGCGCCGGATACGCCGAGGCGGGGGGAACGCTGAGGCCGCGCAGCCCTTCATGGCCGGCACCTGCGCCGGCAAGCAGGGCGAGCCGGATGACGATGTCATGGCTCACCAGCGCCATCACGCACCCGGCCGCGGTGCGCCGCTGAAGATCGGCGAGCAGATCGTCGAGGCGCGTCTGCACTTCGGCGAGCCATTCGCCGCCCGGCGGACGGGCGGTGTGCGGGCTCCGCTTCCAGCCGCGCAGTTCTTCCGGCCAGGCCGCCTTCACCTCGCCCTGAGTCAATCCCTCCCACTCGCCATAGGCCAGCTCGATGAGCCGGGCATCGACGGTGAGACGGGCGCCCGTGGCGGCGGCGATGGCGGCGGCGGTGTCGCGGGCCCGGACGAGCGGGCTGGAGAGCACGAGAGTGATCGGCATGTCGCGCAGGCGTTCGGCAAGCCCCGCAGCCTCACGCTGCCCTTCGGCCGAGAGCGGCGGATCCCGCCGGCCCTGGTAGCGGGCCGCCGCGGTCCACGCGGTCGCGGCGTGGCGGACGAACAGCAGCGACAGATCCTGCGGGGGGCTGCACATGCCCGCTACTCGGCCGCCACCGTGGGCACCGCATCGGCGGGCTGACCGCGCAGCAGCTGGGCGTAAAGCCCGCCTTCCTGCAGCAGTGAGCGGTGGGTGCCGCGCTGGACGATGCACCCATGCTCCACCACCAGGATCAGGTCGGCGTCGCGGATCGTTGCCAGCCGATGGGCGATCACCAGCGAAGCGCGTTCGGCACTGAGGCGCACCAGTGCCGCTGCGATCCGCCGCTCGGTCAGCGGATCGAGGCTGGCGCTGGGTTCGTCGAGGATCAGCACGCGCGCCCCGGCAAGCGTCGCGCGCGCGACGGCGAGGCACTGGCGCTGTCCGCCGGACAGGCTGGCGCCATGCTCCGCCACACGGGTATCGTAGCCTTGCGGCAGATCCGCGATGACTTCGTCCACGCCGGCGGCAGCGGCGGCGCGGATGGCATCGGCACGCCCCGCGCCGGCGCGGCCATAGGCGATGTTCTCCCACACCGTGCCGTGCAGCAGCGGCGCATCCTGCAGCATCAGCGTAATCTGGCGGCGGACGTAGGAAAGCGGCAGATTGCGAAGGTCGCAGCCGTCCAGCAGCACGCCGCCGGTGATGGGGTCGAGCAGCCGCACGGCGAGTGCTGCGATGGTAGTCTTTCCGGCGCCGGTGGGTCCGACCAGGGCGACCCGCCGACCCGGCGCCAGCGCGAACGAGATATCGCGCAGTGCCGGCACCCCCGCAATGTAGTCGAAGCCGACACCGTGGAACTCCAGCCGTCCGGCACAGACGGACGGCCGCACCGGGACGGGCGGATCGGCGACCGCAATCGGCTCGGCGAACAGTTCCCGGATGCGCTCCAGCGCCACCGCGGCACGGCCGAGCTGCGGCGCCGCCTTGGCGATCTGCCGCACCGGTGTGACCATGCCGCGCAGATAGGCGAGGAACAGCAGCAGGTCGCCTGGTGTCAGCGATCCGGCAAGCACGCGCAGCGCGCCATACCAAGTGATCACCGCCGCTCCCGCGCCGATCAGCAGATTGACCAGCGGGGCGATCTGCGCCTGCGTCGCGCTCACCGCCAGTGCCGCACGTAGGCTGCGCACCGCGCGACGGGCGAAGCGGTGCTGCTCGTGCCGCTCCCGCCCGCTCGCCTGGACCAGCGGTACCGTTCCGAGCACTTCCTGCGCCATGCCCCACAATTCGCCGTCCTCGGCGCGGGCCCGGCGCAGGCGCGTGCGCAGCAGCCCGGCCCAGCGATGGCTGACGAAGGCGAAGGCCGGCAGCGTTGCCATCGCGAGCAGGGCGTACCGCCAGTCGATCAGCACCATCACCACGACGATGCCAAGCAGTGTGAACAGGTGCGGCGTCAGGCCGGTGCCGGCAATGACGATCATGTCCTGCACGCGGCCGATATCCTCGACGAGCCGCGACATCAGCTCGCCGCGGCGGCGACGGCGGTGGAAGGCGAGCGGCAGGCGGACCAGGTGGTCGAACACATCCTGCCGCAGCGCGCGCACGCTGCGCTGCCCGGCGGCGAGGAACAGCCGGTTGCCGAGCCAGTCGAGCAGCGAGTCGGCAACCGCCAGCAGCAGCATCGTCGCCGCCAGCACATTGAGCAGGAGCAGCGGGTGTGCCGCCAGTACAGGCAGCGCCTTGCGCAGCCAGTGCGGCGGACGCTTGCCGAGGATCACGCAGTTGATGACGAATTTCAGCGGCCAGGGAAGCAGCACCAGCACGCCTGCGCGTCCGGCCATCGCCAGCGTCGCCAGACCGATGCGCCGCCGCTCGGCCGCCAGGTAGTGGCGCAGTCGCCAGCGCGCCACGTTCAAGCCGCCGCGTCCGCCACCGGCGGACGGCGGGCGGCCGGATGGGCGGTGACGTTGCCGATCACCGCGGTCCAGTCCCACGCCGCCTGCGCACGTTGCGCCGCTTGCGCTCCCAGGCGGGCGCATAGCTGCGGCTCCGTCAGCAGCCGCCGGATCGCGTCCTCGCAGGCGGTGGCATCGCCGGGCGGGTAGAGCAGGCCGGTGGTACCGTGCTCGATCAGCGCCGTGATCTGGCCGATCGCCGGCGCCACCACCGCACGACCGGCGGCGAGCGATTCGACGATCTTGAGCGGCGAGAAATAGAAGCCGTCCCGCCCCGGATAGGGGGCGACGGTGAAATCCGTCGCCGCCAGATAGGCCGGCACCGCATCATGCGGCACCGCGCCGGTGAACACGGCTGCCTCCGCCAGCCCGAGTGCCGCCGCGCGCTCCTGCGCCGCGGCCAGCAGCGGGCCGGCGCCGACCGCGAGAAGACGCAGCCGCTGCCAGTTGCCGCGCAGACGGCAGATCGTTTCGATCAGCATCTCCACGCCGTGCCAGGCCTTGAAGCTGCCGACGAAGCCGATCACGGGGTCATCGCCGAGCCGGTGGCTGCGCCGCACCCTCGCCCCTGCCTGCGGGTCGGGGCGGAACAGGGCGGTATCGACGCCGTTCGGCGCCACCAGGATCTGCCGCTCCGCCACGCTGGCGGCGCGCAGATGACGGTGCATGTCCTGCGACACCGCCACGGCAAGATCGGCCGCGCGCCACGAAGACTCCTCCCGCGCGACGGCGAGGTCGCGCAGGACGAGGCCGCGGTAACGTTCCTGCTCGACGGCCAGTGGCGCGTTCACCTCAAGAATGCGCGGCACCCCCAACAATGCCGCCACAGCAATGCCGGCGATGTGGAACAGGGCATGGCGTTCGTAGACGAGGTCGGGCCGCATATCGGCCGCTGCCAGTGCCGCCTCGATACGCCTCGGCAGGGCATGGTCATGGGCGAGCAGCGTCACCTCCCGCCGTGTCTGCGGATCGTCCAGCGCCGCCGGGAAAAGTCCGAGACGCATCGCCTCCGCCAGCAGATCCTCCGGCGTCACCGCAACCGGCAGCTCGATCAGCCGGCCGGGGGGGGGCGCGTTGCCGCTGCCGGCACGGCTGCACAGCAGCGTCACGTCATGGCCGAGTCGTGTCAGCGCTGTGACCACCGATCGGACATGTACGGACCCCCCCTTGTCGCCCAGCACCGGGATGCCGCGGTCGAGATTGAGATAGAGCACGCGCATGGCCGTCACGCCGCCGCCGCGCCGACCGCCAGCAGCGGCGGCTCGACCGCCTCGCAGGACAGATTGCGGACCAGATCACGCAGCGCCCGTGTATTGCGCCAGCAGTCGAAGCACTGGTCGAGCCGCGTGCGCGCCGTGGCGGCAAGCCGGCGCCCCAGGTCCGGCCCGTCGAGCAGCCGGGCCATCGCCTCTGCCAGGGCCGCCGGATCGTTCGGGGCCACCAGCAGGCCGGTGCGCTCGTTCTCGACCAGTTCGGGGATGCCCGAAATCGCCGTGGACACCACAGGCACGCCGGTCGCCATCGCCTCGACGATCACGTTCGGGATGCCGTCACGGTCGCCGTCCTCGGCAATCCTGGGTGCGAGCGCGAACAGGTCGGCCTGCGCGAACAGCGCGATCAGCCGTTCATGGGTCATGGAACCGTCGAGGGTCACCGTCCCGTCCAGCCCACGTGCCGCGATGTCGGCGGCAAGCGCATCGCGCAGCGGACCGGCGCCGACGATGCGGCAGCGGAAGCGACGACCGGCGGCGGCCAGCCGGTCGCAGGCGGCGATCAGGTCGTCCAGCCCCTTCTTGGCCACCAGACGCGCGACGCACAGAACCATCGGCGGCGTCCCGGCGGCAGCGAAGGCATAGGACGGTGCCCGGTAGCGGAACCGGGCAAGGTCGATGCCATGATAGACAAGGTTCAGCTTGTCGTGCTGATCCGCCGGGAGGATGCCGCGCAGATGGCGGACATTGTAGTGCGTGCAGGTGGCGACGAAACGCGCGGCGCGTACCCGGCCGGCGATCAGCGCCGGCGGCGTCAGGTAGATGTCTTTGGCGTGCGCGGTGAAGCTGAACGGCAGGCCGGTCATCAGACTGACCAGATGCGCCACTGCCGCCGGCGCATTGGCGAAATGCGCGTGCAGATGCGTCACACCCTGCCTGCGCGCGACGGTGGCGAAATAGCCGGCGCGCAGGAATTGCCGCCACGGCGACAGCGGCGCGGCGGAGGCGAGCGACAGGCGCAGCGCATGGGCAAAGGCGCGCGCATAGCCGGAAGGCGCCGCCGCCGCTGCCGCCGCATGGCCCCGCGCCAGCGCCGCGAGCTTGCCTGCCCAGGGCGCCGGCAGGTGCCGGACGGCTGCCCGCACGCGCGCCACCATGGGATGATGCGGCGGCGGTTCCGGCGGCAGCAGCGAGAAGATTTCCAGCGTCTCGCCGAGCGTCTCCATCGCGCAGATCTCGTTCAGAATGAAGGTCTCGCTCAGCCGCGGATACCGCTTCATCACATAGGCCACGCGCTGCGCGCCGGATGGCACAGGCGGCAGCGGGATCGGTGCCGGCGCAGGCGCGAGGTCGGCAATCGCCATTGCCGTGCGGCGTGCGCCGTCGAGGTCGATCGCATCCCAGTCGCGCCCGCCTGCGGGAGCGGCGCAGATCACCTTGGGCAGCAGCGCGGTCAGCGTACGCGCGAGCTCGGGCCCCTCCTCCGCCACGTCGATCAGTCCAAGCCCTTGCAGCATGCGCGCGCGCAGCAATTGCTCGGCGCGCGGCGCGCTGCGGGGGACGATGATGGCGGGCTTGCGGGCGCTCAGAATCTCGACAGTGGTGTTGTAGCCGCCCATCGCCACCACCAGTTGCGCCCGGGCCATCAGCTTCACCAGATCGGTGGTGAAGGGCAGCAGTGCCACGTCGGGACGCTGCGTCGCGGCGTGCTCCAGGGCGGCGCGCTGCTGTTCGGACATCAGCGGCCCCGACACCAGCAGCGAGGCCGTGGTCTGGACCGGCAACGCCGCCAGGGCATCGAGATACGCCGCCATCATGGCGTAGCCGTCGCCGCCGCCGCCGGCAGTGACCAGAACGCGCAAGCCGGGTGCGTCGCCCATGCCCGGCCAGGGGGCATCCGCGGTCACGGGCGCCGCCCGGCCGACATAGCCGACATAGCGCAGCTTCGCCGCGACCGCCGGCGGCAGGCGATAGGCCGCGGCCACGTCGAACAGCTCGCGGCTGCCATAGACCAGAATGCAGTCATAGGCGTGATCCAGCAACGCGTAGATTTCCTCGTCCTGCCACAACCCGCACACCGCCTCGGGGCTGTCGATGATGTCGCGCAGGCCGAGCACCACGCGGGTCTGCGGCATCTCCTGCCGCACGGCCGCCAGCATCGGCAGCAATTCCTGCTTCATCCCGGACGGCGCGTGATCGACGACGATCACGTCGGGGCGTTCGCGCATCACCGCATTCAGGATCAGCGCCTCCCGGTACCCTTTCACCAGTCCGAAGGGGTTGCCGCCGTCGCGCGCGACGTAGCGCTCCGCGCCGGTTTTCACCACCGGCGGCAGCGGCTGCACGCGCAGCCCGTCCGGCAGCGCCCAGGAGCGGATGACGGGCGATCCGCTCAGCAACAGTACATCGCATTCCTGGTCGGGCGCGAGAAGTGCCTCGGCGATCGCCAGATTTCGGCGCAGGTGGCCGAGGCCGAACGTGTCGTGGGAATAGAGACATACGCGCAGGCGCGATCCGCCCGCCGAAGATCTCCCTCCGACCTGAAACGGTGCAGACTGGAACGTAGTGCCACCATCGGCCATGACAGATCCCTTTTGGCTGCCGCGTGCCGGAGCAGCCGTTGTTGCAGTCGCAATCCCCTTCCTTTCGTACCGGCGCATTGATGACGCCGCGTGCGTCCGGGTCGCGATTCCTCTGCCGCGGCAATCTGCCCGCCCCAAGCTGACGCGGCGCTGACGCGGCCCCGAATTTGTCGGAGGCGGGTCGGCGGCTGCGGCATTGGCAGGGTATGATTGACCTGCTATGCGTTGCACATGCGGGTGCTTGTGGTCGAAGACAACCGAAAGCTGGCGGCGCTGCTCACGAACCGGCTCAGCGAGCATGGCTACGCCGTGGACGTGGCTGACGACATCGATGCCGCCAGCGCGATGCTGCGGCTTGCCGCCTACGATCTGATCGTGCTGGACCTGACCTTGCCCGATGGCGACGGGCGGGCGCTGCTGCGCTCACTGCGCCGGCGTGGTGAGGGTGTGCCGGTGCTGGTGGCGACCGCGCGCAATGACCTGCTGCAGCGCGTTGATACGCTGGACGAAGGTGCCGACGACTATCTCATCAAGCCGTTCTCGCCCGAGGAGCTGCTGGCACGGGTGCGGGCGCTGCTCCGCCGGCCCCGGTTGGCGCTCGATACCGTGCTCACCTACGGCAACGTCACCCTCGATACGGCGAGGATGGCGGTAACCATCAACGGCACGCCGGTCGAGATGCCACGGCGGGAGGTCAGCGTGCTGACGGTGCTGCTGCGCAGACAGGGGCAGTTGGTGCCGCGGCAGACGCTGGAGGGGGCGGTCTTTTCACTCAACGACGAGGTGACACCGAACGCGCTGGAGGCGGCGGTGTCGCGCCTTCGCCGCCGCCTGGATCAGCAGGGAGCAAGCGTTGCGCTGACGGCGATGCGCGGTCTCGGTTACATTCTGGCCGAACGCGCATGACGGCCGAGCCGCTACCGCTGACCCTGGTCCGCTTGCTGACGACGCGCGTACTCTCGGTCGCGGGCATTGCGGTGCTGCTGCTGCTTACGTTCTTCATGGTGCACTACTTGAGAAGTCCGGACGAGCTGTCGCAGATCACGCTGGAAAGCGAGGCCGAGACGATCGCCGACGCGGTCGCCGAAGGGGATGACCCGTCGAAATGGACGCTGTTTCGCGATTATCCTCATGCCTATGGATTTCGGGTGTTCGAGAAGAGCCGCCCGCCGGGCCAACGGTTGCTGGCACAGGCCAATCCGTCACTGCTGCCGCCGGTGCCGCAGACCGGACCGGATCAGTCCGATCCGATCCTGCGCCTGCGCGAGCGGTTCGAGCTGCTGGCGCTGCCGGACGGGCAGCGTTCGACCAATCGGTGGATGCTCACTCATCGGAAGTCGGTCAGCGGCCGCGGCCTGTGGGTGCAGCTCGTCTTGTTCGGCGATCCGGCCTGGACGTGGCGTACCGCGCTCGGCAGCGAGATGCTGGTGCACGTGGTGGTGCCGGCCGGCGTTCTGGTGCCGGCGATGACACTGATGATGCTGTGGCTGATCCGCCGCGCATTGCTGCCGGTGCAGCGGATCGCGCAGGAAATCGCCGCCCTCGGTGACGCGGCCGTGCGCGGCGCCCCGCTCAGGCCGCTGGTCAGCGAAGGATTGACGCGCGACCTGCGCGAGATCGTGCGTGCGGTGAACGCGATGACTGGCCGTCTGGACGAGACGCTGGCGCGTGAACGCGCCTTCGCCGCCGATGCGGCGCACGAATTGCGTACACCGCTCGCCGTGCTGCGGCTGCAGGTGGCCGAGTTGCCGCAGGGGCCGGTCGCCGAGCGGCTGGACGAGGAGCTGGCCGCGCTCGCGCATCTGGTCGGCCAGTTGCTCCGCTTCGCCCAGGCGGAGGAGGTCATGGCGAGCGAGCGGCGGGCCGTCGATGTGGTGGAAGTTGCGCGACAGACCTGCGAGGAGATGGCACTCGCCGCCGTCCGGCGCCAGCAGGAGCTGTCATTCGTCGCCCCCGAGCACCCGGTGATGGTGTCGGGCAATCCGATGCTGTTGGGGGTGGCGGTGCGTAACCTGCTCGAGAATGCCCTGCGCGTGTCGCCGCCCGGCGGCGTGGTCACGGTCAGTGTCGAAGGTGATCGCGTGACCGTGGAGGATAGGGGCCCCGGCGTACCCGATGCGCTGAAGCGGCGTGTGTTCGACCGGCTGTGGCAGGCCGACCGCCGCCGCGAGGGGGCGGGGATCGGTCTTGCGCTGGTGCGTCGGGTGATGCAGCTGCACCAGGGCAGCGTGCGGGTCGAGGACGGTCCGGGAGGAGGCGCCCGCTTCGTGCTGCAACTCGTGCCGCTGGCGTCGTCTCCGTCCTTGTCCGACTGACCGGCGCTGCCGCATTGAGCGGGGGCCCGCTTACTCCCCTTCCGGCCAGACACTCCGCTGGGCCATCGCCTGCTTGATCAGCGCAATCGCCTTTCCCGGGTTCAGCCCTTTTGGACAGGTGGCGGTGCAGTTCATGATCGTGTGGCAGGCATAGAGACGATAAGGATCCTGCAACGCATTCAGCCGCTCCTCCGCGGCCTCGTCCCGGCTGTCGGCAATCCAGCGATAGGCGTTGAGCAGCACGGCCGGCCCGAGGTAGCGGTGGCCGCTCCACCACCAGCTCGGACATCCTCCCGTGCAGCAGAAACACAGGATGCACTCCCAGTAGCCATCGATCCGCGACCGCTCTTCGGGGGACTGTAGCCGTTCGCGATCGGGTGGTGCCGGCGTATCCGTCCTCAGCCACGGCGTGATCAATCGGTACTGCGCGAACAGAGGTGCAAGATCGACCACAAGATCCTTGATCACCGCCATGTGGTTGAGCGGATAGATCCGGATGTCGCCCTCGATGCGGGTCATTGGCGTGGTGCTGCCCTCCATTGGCGTCATGCAAGCCAGGTGGTTGGCACCGTTGATGTTCATGGCGCAGGAACCGCAAACACCTTCACGACAGGACCGGCGAAACGTGAGCGTCGGGTCGGTCTCGTTCTTGATCTTGATCAGGGCGTCGAGAACCATCGGCCCGCATCGGTCCAGATCGACGGTATATGTATCGAGGCGCGGATTTTGCCCGTCGTCGGGATTCCAGCGGTAGACCCGCAACCGCGTGGTCCGGCGGGAGCCGTTTGGCGCCGGCCAGATCTTTCCCGCCTGCACACGCGATCCCTGCGGGAGCGTGAACTGGACCATGACACCCCTATTCCGACGACCCGATCGAGCCGAACCGGATCCAGGCAGGCGGGTCACTGGCAGGGAAGGATTGATCGGAGGCGAGATCGACCACGTCGGGTGTTTCCATCCGTTCCGGGCGGTCGGCGGCAAGTGCCTGCACGCGCTGCACGACCGTCTCGATCAGCGTCCGGTGAATCCGTGAGAGCTGGCCTTCGACGGCATCCTCGGCGTCGGTGACGCAGGTGCAGAAGCGCGCCGTGACCACCAGCGCGGCCAGTTCGTGCACCGCCAGCGAACCGCGTGCGGTGAGGAGGTACAAGACCTGTCTCGTGGCCGCAGCAAGCTGTTCCTCGTTTACGGCATCGGCATACTCGTTCATCGTCCTGTCTCCCGAAGGCGGCTGCCGGCGTCACGGCCCTCGACGCCGGCAGTGACGCTCATTTGGCGTGGCGGTGTTCCTCCTCTACGATCGTCGCCACCGACAGCGCGGCATGCGCATAGGCGCCGCCTGCGCGCATCTCCGCCGCGACCCAGACCGCTTCCATCACCTGCTCCGGGGTGGCCCCGCGACGCAGCGCGGCCCTGGTGTGACCCTTGATGCAATAAGGGCATTGCGTCACATGCGCGACGGCGACCGCGATCAGTTGCTTGGTCCTGGTATCGATCGCGCCATCGGCGAAGACGGCGGCGCTGAATGCCTCGAACGCCGCGTGCGGCGCCGGCGCCAGCGCCCGCCGCTTGTCGGCGAGATCACGCGAAGGTGCGGGATAGATCGGTTCGGACATGCTCTGTCCTCCTCTTCTGCGACAATATGGGCACCGTCATGCGCGGCCGTCGGCGCGTGGTGCCAGCAGCATGCGGCCATAGACGATGGCGAAAGCTCCAAACGCGCCGATCCATGCCGCCGCTGCCAACAGCAGCAGGGGCATTCTCGCCGTGGCGGTCAAGCCCGCCGCGACGCGCAGCAGTGCCGCCAGCGTGATGAGCACATAGATCGCAACCGTCGCGTTGCTGGCCGTCAGAATCCGCCCGGTGTGGCCGAGGGTGACGCGCGTCATCACCCCGAGGATCATGGTGGCAACGGCGCCGGCCGCCAGCGCATGCAGCGCCGCCGGCATCGGCACGGCGGGCAGCAGCAGCGACAGGCCCAGCCCGACCAGGCCAGGCACCAGCCAGGCATAGGCGAGATGCAGGACCAGCAGCAGCTTTTCCGGCCTCGACGCGAGACCACGCCAGCGCGACAGACGCAGCCCGTGCAGCAGCCCGGCCAGGATGAGCAGGTAGCCGAGCGGGCGCAAACCCGGCAGCACCGCCCAGCCCAGCAGGGCAACCGGCAGCACCGTCAGCGCCGCCCGATCCAGCCAGTCGCTGCGGGCGGGCAGGTTCCGCACGCCGTGAGACACAAGCCAGTTGCGCGTGAAGGCCGGGGTGATGCGTCCGGCGATCACCGGGATCAGGATGACCGGCGCGGCAAGCCCGAGGCGCCAGCCAAGCCCTTCCGGGACGGTGACATCCGCCGCCTCCAGGGACATCAGCAGGTCCGCCACGCCGAACAGGCCGACCGCGGCGACGACCCCCAGATTGCGCCAGTTGCCCGCCCGGACGATCTCCCACGCCACCACCGCGGCCAGCGCCACCGGAAACGACAGATCGGCGGCAATAGCGAGCCATGCCGGCAGCAGCGCCGACACCAGGGTGGCGAGGCGGCCGAGCAGCCACAGCAGGGTCAGACCGGCCAGCCGCCCTCCCCTCACCGGCCGCCGCCCGGTCCAGGAGGGGATGGCAGTCAGCAGGAACCCGGCGACGCCCGCGAGTACGAAGCCGAACAGCATTTCGTGGACGTGCCATGCCGCCGGCGCGAACCGCGTCGGCAGTTCGATCCCGCCCTGCAGCACGGCGACCCACAGCGCCACCGCCACCGCCGCCCACAGGCTGGCGGCGAGGAAGAACGGCCGGAACCCGGCGCTCAGCACCAGCATGGCCGGCGATCGGGAGATCCGGGCGTGCGATCCGTCCACGGTTGACGATCCTCTCTATTCGGGCGTGTGGGGCGCGGGGCTGAAATGGGCGCTCTTGTTGGGTACATCCTTCCAGGCATCGGCGTCGGCGGGCGGCGTCTCCCGGCGCGACAGGTTCGGCCAGGACTGGGCGTAGCGGCGGTTGTGGTCGGCCCAGGCGCCGGCACGCTCATCGCTGTCCGGCACGATCGCCTCGGCCGGACATTCCGGCTCGCAGACGCCGCAGTCGATGCATTCGTCGGGATGGATCACCAGCATGTTCTCACCCGCATAGAAGCAGTCCACCGGACAGACTTCGACGCAATCCATGTATTTGCAGCGGATGCAGTTTTCGGTGACGACGTAGGTCATGGGTCCGGCCTTCGCTGAACGACAGGGCGGGAAGAGGGGACGATCGCCGGATCGGCGAGGTACCCCCGGTTGCGGTCGCGCGGCTTCTCCGTCCTTAAGTGGTATCACATATGCCTATTATAGCCCGTCCGGCGGCCAAAGCAATCCCGGCGCAACCGGCCATGCCGCGGGCCGGACGGTGGCGCGCCCCCACCGGACCGCGATCGGCGTACGTCCTGCTGAATTTCTTTCCGATCGGCTGGCCGCAACTGGAGGCGGTGCACGAGCATGGGCTGGCCTATGCCCGCAGCGTGGAATTCTACAACTCCACCCTGGTCTGGCAGTGGCTGCGGCTGCCCGGCGATGTCGTGTTCGCCATCGCGGCGCTGCTGATGGCATGGGACTTCCTGCTCAAGCTCGGCCCGCTGTACCCGAATCTGGTCCAACGGATCACGCGGCGTCCGGTGATCCCCCTGCCCCGTCAGGCGGGCGAATGATCGTGCCGGACTGATCGAACGGCGGCGGGAACCTCATCGCCGCCCCGCCACCTTCCGTGCCGGAGATCAATTCCATCACCAACGGGTTGGGAAACCGTCTGGTCTGCACGATAGCGTAGAAGCTCTCCGTGAACTCCGGGATGCGGCAGTGCTCGACCAGAATCCCGGCATCGAGCTCGTCACGCACGACGATCGCTGGCACCAGTGTCAGTCCATCGCTCTCCCGCGCGAGCAGCCGCAGCATCGCCATGTCGTCCACCTCCGCGGCGATGATCGGGCGGATCCCGGCCGCGGCCATGACGCCGTCGAACGCGGCGCGGATGTCGCTTTCCGGGCTGGGGAGCAGCACCGGTTGCGTTCGCAAATCCTCCGGAAACCGGAACGCCGGCGCCGCCGCACGCGGACGGCCGACCAGACTCACCGGCTGCGCATCGATGAGATGGCTGTGCACGGGCGTGGTCTGGTCCCGTCGCACTGCGGCATTCGCCAGCACCACATCGAGGGTATGCGTTTCGAGCTGCGCCAGAAGATCCCGCATCGTGCCCGACCGCACCACCAACTCCACGTCGGGACGGCCGATCATCGGTTGCAGGAAGGCGAGCTGGAAATTGCGCGACAGCGTGGTGAGCGCGCCGACGCGCAGCACCTGCCGGCTGGTGCGCGGGCGACCCTGCAGCGTGCTGAGCAACTCGTCACCCGCCGCAAAGACGGTATCGGCATAGCCGAGCGCGATCCGGCCGGCTTCGGTGAGGATCAGCCGCTTGCCCCGCCGTTCGAACAGGGGATGCCCGAGCTGCTCCTCCAGCTTCTGGACCTGGGTGGACAATGCCGACGGCGCCAGACGCAATTGTTCCGCAGCGCGCGTCAGGCTGCCCTGGTGGGCGATGGCGCGGAACAGCCGGAGGTGGTGGTAGTTGAGGGAGGCCATGCATTCAATTCTATAAAATCGAACGATATGGTGCAATATTGGCAATTTACCGAACAAATTCGGCCGCCTAGGAACGGCAGCGGTCAATCCGGGAGTCGCTCATGCCGTCCGCTTCTGCCTGGCTGCTCGCCGTGGGGCCTGCCGCCCTGATCGGCGTCGGGGTGATCCCCGCGCGGAAAGCGGGCGCAGCGCCGGCGCGCCTCGCCCGTCTTGCCGGCCTCGCGACGGCCTGTACTCTCGGTCTCGCGTTGGCCGCGGGTGGCGCCCTGATCGGCCACGGTCCCCTGGCGACCTTCACGCTCGGGGTCCACGGCCTCGGCCTCAGCCTCTACTACGACGCACTGACCGCGGTGATGTTCGCCCTGGTCGCGTTCGTCGGCACCATCGTCGTCGCCTACAGCCGCAACTATCTGGATGGCGATCCCGGCCAGGCCCGCTTCGTGCAGTGGCTCTGTCTGACGCTGGCGGCGGTGCTGATGCTGGTCCTCTCGGGCAATCTGCTGCACTTCGCAATCGCCTGGATCGCCACCAGCCTCGGCCTGCACCAGTTGCTGCTGTTCTACCCTGAGCGTCCGGGGGCACGGCTGGCGGCGCGCAAGAAGTTCATCGTCAGCCGCATCGGCGATGCCTGCCTGATCGCCGCGGCCGTGCTGGTCTACCAGGTGTTCGGCAGCGCCGACTTCCCGACGATCTTTGCGGCGGCCGGGGAAATGCGGATCGCCGGGTCATATCCGGCGGCGCTGCATGGCATCGCCGTTCTGCTGGCGGTCAGCGCGCTGCTGAAATCGGCGCAGTTTCCGTTCCATTTCTGGCTGCCCGAGGTGATGGAGACCCCGACCCCGGTTTCCGCGCTGCTGCACGCGGGCATCATCAACGCCGGCGGCTTCCTGATTGTACGACTGGACAGCGTGATCGTGCTGTCCACTCCGGCGCTCGACCTGCTTGCCCTGATCGGCGGCTTCACCGCGCTGTTCGGCTCGGTGGTGATGCTGACGCAGACCAGTGTCAAGGTCTCGCTCGCCTGGTCCACGGTGGCGCAGATGGGCTTCATGCTGCTGGAATGCGGGCTCGGGGCATTTTCGGCGGCCGTGCTGCATATCGTCGCGCACGCTCTCTACAAGGCGCACGCCTTCCTCTCGTCGGGCAGTGTCATCGACCTCGCCCGGGCGTCGTGGGTGCCGACGCCGGGTCGCACCCCCCATCCCTGGCGGATCGGCGTCGCGGTCACGGGCGCCGTCACGCTGACAGCGGCGGTCGCGGCGCTGTTCGGCACGTCGCTCCTGGCCTCGCCCGGGATGTTCGTGCTCGGCGCCGTGCTGATGATGGGGCTGAGCCATCTGCTGGCCGCCTCGATCGAAGCCCGCCCGACGGTCTTCGTCATCGCGCGCGGCGTGGTCCTGGCAGCCGTTGTTGCCGTCGCCTATTTCGGCCTCCAGGCTGGCGCCGCGCGGCTGCTCGCCGGTGCGCTGGTGCCCGACCAGCAACGGCACGGCCCGCTCGACCTCGCGATCGCCGGGCTCGTCATCCTGTCGTTCGGGGCAGTGACGATCCTGCAGAGCGCGCTGCCGTATCGCGCCGCGACGCCCCGTTGGCGGGCGCTCTATGTCCATCTCTTCAACGGCTTCTACCTCAACGCGCTGGCCGACCGCCTGGTCCTGCGGTCCTTCCCCAGCGGTCCGCCCGGTGCGGGTGTGGAGGGGCGGGCATGATCGATCAGATGGCGGACCTCGCGCCGGCGCCGACGGGCGCGCCGATCGCGGCCGACCGGCACGGGAGCGATGGCCCAGCTCCTTCACCGCGCCGGATTGCCCTGGCACGGCTGGCCGAAAACGCCTGCGCGCGCGTCGCCCCGCTCTGGCCCCTGCGGCATTTCGTGGCGGTCAATCCCTTCCTCGGATTGACGCACGAGGACTTCGCAACGGCCGCTGCCCGGATGCGGCATGTGGCCGGTGTCGAGATGCTGATGCCGCACGGGTTTTTCCGTTCGGCGCTCGGCGCGGGACGCATCGCGGAGGCTGACCTGGCGGCCGCGCTCGCCGCCTCCCCCGCGCGACCGGGCGTGCCGTCCACACCGGCGGCGCTCAGGCAGGCGCTCGCCGCCGATCCCGCACCGACGGCACCGCACGCCGTCACCGTCGCCGAAGTGCTTGCCGCACAGGGCGATGCGCGGCTCGCCTCTTTCGTCGTGGATGAGATCGCCAAGTGGCTCGCGGCGTACTGGGATCACGGCCAGGCCGCGTGGCGATCGCCGTGGCGCCATCTGCCCCCCTATCCGGCATGGCGCGCCGCTGCCGGGCATGACCGCACGCCCGATTCCAGGAAACTGCGCGGCATCAGGGCGGCGATTGCCGAGCTGCCGGACGACCCGCTCGCCGCGATCGAGGCCGTGATCCGGATGCTGGAACTGCCCGACGCCGCGGTTGCGTGCTACCTGCACCGGGCGATCGCCGGCATCGGCGGCTGGGCCGCCTATGCGCGTTACCTGGCCTGGAACAAGGCGCTCTCCGGCAGGCACGACGACACGACCCTCCATCTTCTCGCGATCCGGCTGGCATGGGATGCGGCACTCTTTGCGACCCACGACAACCGGCCCTTCCGCCAGGCCTGGAGCAGTGCCGTCCAGGCGATGGCGGCGGACGATCTCGCGCAGCCGGGGGCGGACCTTGCGATCGGCGTCATCCTCCAGGACGCCTATGAACGCGGCTTCCAGCGGGGGCTGATCGGCCGGCTCGCCGGTCTTCCCGCCCCGCCGCCGGCACAGGCCGTCCGCCCCCGGATGGCGGTCCAGGCGGCGTTCTGCATCGACGTACGCTCGGAGGTGTTCCGGCGCGCCCTGGAACATCTGACAGCGCGGGTCGAAACCATCGGCTTCGCCGGGTTCTTCGGCTTCCCGATCGAGTATGTGCCGATCGGCCATCATCATGGCGGCGCCCAGTGCCCCGTCCTGCTCAGCCCGAAATTCGTCATCTGCGAAGCCGTCAAGGGCACCCCGGAGGCCGATGAAACCAGAGTGCTCACCCGTCGCATCCTCCGCCGGAAGGCCGCCAGGGCGTGGAAAGCCTTCAAGACCTCGGCCGTGTCGTCCTTTGCCTTTGTCGAGACGGCCGGCCTGCTGTTCGGCGCCAAGCTGGTGAGCGACAGCGCCGGCCTGACGCGCACCGTGTCCCACCCGGCCCGGGACGGCATCGCGCCGGCGATGGCCCGCCGTCTCGGTCCCCGGCTCACGCCGCGGCGGATCGGCGGGCGGGACACCGGCCTGACCACCGACCAGCGCGTTGCGACGGCGGAGACAGCGCTGCGCGGCATGTCGCTGACCGGCGGCTTCGCGCGCCTCGTGATGCTTGCCGGCCACGGCAGTTCCACGGTCAACAACCCGCACGCAACCGGCCTCGATTGCGGCGCCTGCGGCGGCCATAGCGGCGAAGCGAATGCCCGCGTCGCCGCAGCGATCCTGAACGATCCCGAGGTGCGGGCGGGTCTGGCCGGCCGCGGGATTGCCATTCCGGCCGACACCTGGTTCGTCAGTGCGCTGCACGACACCACCACCGACACCATCACGCTCCATGATCCCGACGAGATTCCGGCCTCGCATCAAGCGGACATTGCGGCGCTGCGGGGCTGGACGGAGGCGGCCGCGGCACTGGCCCGCGCCGAGCGCGCCGCATCGCTCGGGATCCCGCCCGGCGATCAGGTCGATGCCAGGATAAGACAGCGCAGCCGCGACTGGTCCCAGGTGCGGCCGGAATGGGGACTGGCCGGCAACGCCGCCTTCATCGCCGCGCCGCGCGGGCGCACCCGGGGCATCGACCTCGCCGGGCGCGTCTTCCTGCACAGCTACGACCATCGCCAGGACGGCGATGGCTCGGTGCTGGAGCTGATCATGACCGCGCCGGTGGTGGTCGCGAGCTGGATCAATCTGCAATACTACGGCTCGGTCACCGACAACCGGCAGCTCGGCGCCGGCAACAAGGTTCTCCACAACGTCGTCGGCACCCTCGGCGTGCTGGAGGGAAACGGCGGCGATCTGCGCGTCGGCCTGCCGTGGCAGTCCCTCCACGATGGCCGCAGACTGATGCACGAGCCGCTGCGGCTCAGCGTCCTCATCGAGGCGCCGCAGGACGCGATCGAGCGGGTGGTGGCAAAGCACCCAGGGGTCCGCGATCTGATCGGGAACCGCTGGGTGCATCTGTTTGCCATCGGTGACGACGGCACGATCGCGCGCCGCATCGGCGCGGGAAACTGGGTTCGGGAGGAAGCGTCCTGACTGCTTATCCGGCCGGTAGGTTGCCGGCATTGAGGCAGATGGACAGCGACGCGGGGCAGTCGCCGCCCCGCGGCCCGCTTCACGGGTCCATGTGGGAGAACATGGTTCGCCCGGCAACCGGCAGCGTCGCCCGCAGGATGGTGCCGCTTTCCGACTCCGTGATGTACAGCGTCCTGCGGTCGGCACCGCCATAGGCGACGTTGGTGGTCAGCAGACCGGCGCATGAGCGGATCCGGTACAGCGGCTGGCCGAGACGGTCGAATACCCAGACGGCGCCGAGCCCGGCATGCGCCACCACGAGACTGCCTGCTTCGTCCACGGCGAGACCATCGGGGCCGCCAAGGCTGCCCGACAACTGGATGAAGATGCCGACCTTGGTGGTGCTGCCATCGGGCAGCAGCGGCACCCGCCAGACCGCGTTGCCGCGCGTGACGGCGACGAACAGCGCGGTTTCCTCAGGATTGGCGACAAGCCCGTTGGGGCTCAGGAACGTGTCGGCCAGCAGTTCGAGCCGCCCCGCCGCCGTCAGCCGGTAGAGGCGCCCGGTGGGATCATGCAGCCCGGTCTGGCCCTGATCGGTGAAATAGAGATCGCCGTTGGCTGCGAAGAACAGATCGTTCACGCCCTTCAGCCGCTCGCTCCAGCGGCGTTGCAGCAACGGTGTCACCTGCCCGCTGGCGGGATCGAGCAGCATGATGCCGTGCTTGTAATCGGTGATGAAGATGCGCCCGTCGCGATGGATCTTCAGGCCGTTCGGTTCGCCGTCGTACTCGGCGACGAGCGTGAAGCTGCCTTCTGCCGACACGCGGAAGATGCGGCCGAACGGAATGTCGGTGACATAGAGGTTGCCGCTGCGGTCGAAGGACGGCCCCTCCAGGAACGAGTGCAGGTCCTGGCCGCCGCGGTTGGCGTCGCTCCAGAGGGTGGGCCGGGGCCGCCGGAACGGCGCCGGCAGTTCGGCAAATACTTCGGTCTCGATCACGGCAGGCGGTGCAAACACCGGAGGTCTCCTTCCAGGACAGGCCGGGCGGCGACGGTCACCGACGCCCAGATCAGGGATGAGGTTTGTCGATGGTCCGCCACTGGCGGGTTCGGCTGCGACCGACCCGTTGCAGCTTCATGCGGTAGCTGTAGCGGTCCGGCGGGTAGAGGCCGCGGATGAACTCGACCGGTCGTCCAGCATCGCTGATCACGGTCCGTTCGATCTTGAGCAGCGCCGCTCCGGCAGGCACGTCCAGGGCAATGGCCACACCCGGCGTCGCCGTCTCGGCCGAGATCACCTGCTCGGCATGCGTCACGGTGACACCGAGCCGTTCGAGCAGCGACAGCACCGGCTGCTCGCCCAGATCCTCGCGAGTGATGCGCGATCCGATCTCCGGCGGCAGGAAGGTGGTAAGATGCGAGATCGGCAATCCTTCCAGCCGGCGCACCCGGACGGCCATCTGCACTTCGGTGCCGCGTGCCACGGCAAGCGCGGCGGCGACCGCGGCAGGGGCCGGGACGAACCCGTGCTCCAGCACCTCGACCCGGGTGCGGAAGCCCATGGCGAGACTGTTCTCCAGCAGACCATCGACATTCGCCATGATCGGCGCGGTGCCGATGTCGCGGCGCACGCGCGTGCTGCGGCCCTGGGCACGCAACACGAGCCCGCGCGCCGCCAGCTCATCGAGTGCGCGGCGCACGGTGATGCGGGAGACGCCAAACGCCTGCACGAGTTCGCTCTCGCTCGGCAGCACCGCGCCTTCGGCAAGTGCGCCGCGGAAGATCGCGTCGCGCAGCGCGAGATACACCTGGCGGTAAAGCGGCGCGGCGCTGTCGCGCAGCGCCGCCGCGGCCGCGAAACCGACCCCTGTCCGATCCGCCGCCGCCGCGTCCTGCGCCCTCTGCCGCGCCACCTGACGTTTCAGCATCTCCTCATCTCATCATACTTATCATAGCAAGTGTCTTGTCACCGGTCCAGCACCCTGTTAGCCTGATCTTCCCATGGGGGTCCAGTGCTGCCCTGGGCCGTCGGGAAGGGGGGCGTAGGATGCGTCGGATCCAGGGTGTCGAGGTGCGCGACACATTGCAGGAACTGCTCGACCCGCCCACCACCGCGCTGCTGGTCGTCGATGTGCAGAACGATTTCTGCCACCCCGACGGCCATTTCGCGCGCCACGGCAAGGACGTCTCGCGTATCCAGGCGATGCTGCCGGGACTGGTCGGGTTCGTTGCCGCCGCCCAGTCCTGCGGCATCAGGACGTTCTTCATCCGTCAGGCGACGCTGCCGAACGGTCGCAGCGACTCGCCGGCGTGGCTGCGCTTCAAATGCCGCGACGGCAAAAGCCCGGACTATACGCTGCCGGGAAGCTGGGGCTGGCACCTCGTCGATGGGCTGCACATCCGTCCCGAAGACTGGGACATCGCGAAATTCCGGCCGGACGCCTTCGTCAGCACGCCGCTCGATGCGCTGTTGCGTGCCAACCGGGTCGAGACCACGGTCATCCTCGGCACCACCACCGAGGGTTGCATCGAATCGACCGTGCGCGGCGCGTCGTACCACGACTATTATGTCGTGGTGGTGAGTGATCTCGTGCAAAGCCCCAATCCGGTGCTGCATGATGGCAGCATGCGCCTGTTCGGGGCGCGCTATCCGCTCGCCACGTCCGCCGAAATTCTGTCGCTGTGGCGGCACGGATGACGCAGGTGCCCCCACCCTCCGAACTGCCGCCGGCCCTGCGACCGGCGCCCGGGCGCAACCGTCGCTTCGCCGCGGGGCTCGCCGCCGGCGGCACCATCGTCGCCCCGGGGGCCTATGACTGCATCACCGCCCGGCTGGTGGAGAAGGCCGGCTTTCCGGCCGTCTATGTCACCGGCTCCGGCGTGTCCATGAGCCTGCTCGGCGCGCCCGACATCGGCGTCGTCTCGTTCAGCGAAGTGCTGGAGCGGATCACGCGGATCGCCGATATCGTGTCGATTCCCATCATCGCCGACGCCGACACCGGCTATGGCGGAACAGTCAACATCTTCCGTACCGTCCGCGAGCTGGAACGCGCCGGCGTCAGTGCGATCCAGATCGAGGATCAGGAATGGCCCAAGCGCTGCGGACATGAACCTGGCCGGCGCGTCGTTTCCACCGCTGCGATGGAGGCGCGAATCCGCGCTGCCGTAGCCGCCCGGCACGATCCGGACTGCAAGATCATCGCCCGCACCGACGCCCGCACCGATGAGGGGATCGACGCTGCGATCGCGCGGATGCGCTGCTACCGAGCCGCCGGTGCCGATATCCTGTTCGTCGAATCGCCGGAGAGCCGCGAGGAGCTGGCACGCATCGTGCGCGAGGTGCCGGGGCCGCACGTCGCGAACATGGTCGAGGGCGGCCGCACCCCCGTCCTCGACGTTGCTGCATTGCAGGAGCTGGGTTTCCGCATCGTCATCTTCCCCAATTCACTGACCCGCCTGTTTGCCGCCGCAGGCCGCGACCTGCTCGACGCGCTCGCTACCAGCGGAACGACGGCCGGCTTCCGCGGTCCCATGCTGGACCATCGTCAGCTCTGGGATCTGTTCGATAACGCCGACTGGGTCGGGCTGGCCGACCGGTTCGATCCACCACGTGCCACGCCCGCCACCTCCGCCTCGACCACCACCTCGCCGAACCGGGCCGCCTGACACGGGGGGACGATGAGCGATCCCGATCGCTTCGCCTATTTGCCGATCACCGGGCGACCGCTGCTGCGCTGGCCCGGCAATGCGCGAGTCGCGGTGTGGGT
The DNA here is from genome assembly GCA_021847995.1 of Pseudomonadota bacterium. Taxonomy (GTDB): domain Bacteria; phylum Pseudomonadota; class Alphaproteobacteria; order Acetobacterales; family Acetobacteraceae; genus JAFKFJ01. Next base: position 66,372 of record JAJZNE010000137.1, read on the forward strand.
GTGCCCGAATATCGAGCATTACGAATTCCTGCCCGGCCGGCCGCGTGTGCGCGATCCGTGGCCGCGCACGCCGCACCCCGACATCCTGGGCTACGGCAGCAAGGACTACGGCAACCGCGTCGGGCTTTGGCGCATGTTCGAGGTGATGGACCGCTTCGGGGTGCGCTGCACCGTCTCGCTCAACCTCGCCAACTTCGAACACTATCCGGAAATCCTGGAAGCCTGCGAGCGCCGCGGGTGGGACTACATGTGCCACGGCATCTACAACACCCAGTACCTGTGGGGGCTGGAACGCGACGAGGAGGCGGATTTCGTCGCCGAATGCGTCGCCACCTTTCGCCGCCTGACCGGCCGGCGGCTGGCCGGCTGGTTCTCGCCGGCGGCGTCGCACACCCTCAACACGCCCGACCTGGTGGCGGCAGCGGGGATAAAGTACTATTGCGACTTCTACCATGACGACCAGCCGTTTCCGATCCGCGTTCGCTCCGGCCGCCTGATCTCGCTGCCCTACCAGATGGACCTCAACGACGCGGTGCTCCAGGCCGGCGCCGCGGAGGGGGCGGAATTCCTGACCATCGCGCGCGACATGTTCGACACGCTCCATGCCGAGGGCGCCGAGCAGGCGCGCGTCATGTGCCTTGCCATTCATCCCTACATCATGGGCCGGCCACACCGGCATCGGTATCTCGCCGAAGCGCTCGAATATATCTGCGGCCATGCCGGCGTCTGGCTGGCAACCGGCGAGGAGATCGCCGACTGGTATTATCAGTACGCCTACGACGGCGTTGTCGCCGCCGGCGGGGGGCACTGAGATGCCGGGGCCGCGGCGGCGGGGTATGGACCACGATATCTATCCGTTCCTGCCGCTGCCGGCCCGCACACCGCTGACGCTGCCGGGTGGCGCGCACACCGCGTTCTTCATCCTGCTGCACGTCGAATACCGCGAACTCACGCCGCCCTCCGACGCCTGGCGCGACCCACGCTTCCGGGGTGAGTTCGGCGATTTCGTCCCCGAATACCGCACCTGGACCTACCGCGAATACGGCAACCGCGTCGGCATCTTCCGCGTGCTCGATGTGCTCGACCGTTTCGCCCTGCCGGTGACGGCGGCGGTGAACGCGCTGGCGGCAGAGCGTTATCCGGCGGTGATTGCGGCACTGCGCGAACGCGGCTGCGAGCCGGTGGCGCATGGTCTGTCGGCGGCGCAGATGATCACCAGCCGCATGGACGAGGCCGCGGAACGCGCCCATATCCAACGCTCCCGCGCGATGCTTGCCGAGGCCTGGGGCACGATGCCGCGCGGCTGGCTCGGACAGGATTTCGGCGTCACCGCGCGCACCAGCCGCCTGCTCGCGGCCCTCGGCTTCGACTATACGCTCGACTGGCCGAACGACGAAGCTCCCTATTGGCACAACCCGGACCGCTCGCTGGTCGCGGTCCCAGCCCAGCCGGATTGGGACGACGTGCAGACATTCTGGCTGCGCCGGGTACCGGTTCAGCGCTTCGCCACCCTGGTCGGGGATGCCCTCGACCGGCTGCGCGAAGAACCGGGTGGCGGGCGTGTCCTCGGCATCGGCCTGCATCCGTGGATGATCGGCGCACCGCATCGCATTCGCTATCTCGCCGAGACATTGCAGCAGGTGGCCGCGCGATCCGGGGTGCTGGCGGCCACCGCAGGACAGATCGCGGACTGGTTCCGGGAAGGCGGGACGTCATGAAACTGCGCGAGATGGCATCGGTGCTGCGCAGCAAGAATGCCGGGCCGCTGACGCTCACCGTCGATATCCTGTTCGCCAGCGCCGAGGATTACGCGCGGGCGACCGCCTCGCCGCAGCTCAGCGCGCCGGCGGTGGCAAAGGCCTACGGCGTTGCGCCGACGGTGGTCGAACTCCTGCCTGTGCCGCAGGCGCTGGCGGTGAAGATCAATCTGCCGCGTCCGATCGTCGCCGGCAGCCCCGGCGACCGTGACGTATATGGGGCGCAGCAGCACGTGCCGCTGCTGGATCTCGACATATGAGCGCGCTCGACCGCCTGCGCGCCCGGCATCGGTCGCCGACGGCGCCGTTGCTGGCGCTGTCGGCGTCGGGGCAGCTCGGATACGGCATTCCCGAGCCCGCCTTCACCGCCGGGCTTGCGCGGCGCCCGGACTTCATCGGCTGCGACATGGGTTCGGTGGATCCGGGGCCGTATTACCTCGGCGCAGGCAGGATGGCGACCAATCCCGAGGTGACGCGGCGGGATTTGCGCCTTGTGCTGACCGGCGCGCGCCGGCTGGACGTGCCGCTGCTGCTCGGCACCGCCGGCACCGCCGGCGCCGAACCCCATCTGGCGGCAACACTCGCGATGATCCGCGACATCGCCGCCGCGGAGGGGCTTCATTTCCGCCTTGCCAGCATCCGTGCCGACATTCCCCCTGCCGTGGTGGCAACGGCGCAGGCAGAGGGCCGGCTGCATCCGCTCGGCCCGTGCCCGACGCCCACCGGCGATGAGATCATGCGCAGCCGCATCGTCGGACAGATGGGCGTCGAGGCGTTTTCCCGCGCGCTGGCAACCGGTGCCGATGTGGTGATTGCCGGGCGCGCGTGCGACACGGCCGTGTTCGCCGCCATTCCCCATCTCCTCGGCTACCCCATGGCGCTCGCCATGCACATGGCAAAGATCATCGAATGCACGTCCATCTGCTGTGTTCCCGGCGGGCGTGATGCAATGCTCGGCGAGCTCAACCACGACGGCTTCGTGCTGGAAAGCATGAACCCGGTGCGTCACGCCACGCCGACCTCGGTCGCCGCCCACAGCCTCTATGAGCAGTCCGATCCGTTCGGCGTTGCCGAGCCGGAAGGTCTGCTGCGCCTCGATCATGTCCAATACACCGCGCTCGATGCCCACCGCACGAGGGTCAGCGGCGCAACCTGGCAGCCGGCGACCGCGCTGCGCGTGAAGATCGAGGGCGCACTGTGGGAAGGCGAGCGCGCGGTGCTGCTCGCCGGCAGTGCCGACCCCGGCTTCATCGCCGCGATCGACGAGATCCTGGCCGCGGTCGAGGTCACGGCGCGCCGCCTGTTCCCGCATGAGTTCCGGCTGTTTCCCCGCATCTATGGCCGTCACGGGGTCTCGCTGTGGTCGGATGTGACGCCCGACGCGCCGCCCCGCGAAATCTGCGTGGTGGTCGAGTGTGTGGCGCAGCAGAGCGACATCGCCATCGGCGCGCTCACCGTCTTCAAGCAGTATCTGCTCCACCACGGCTTCCGCGGCCGCCTCTCGACGGCCGGCAACGTCGCCTTTCCCCTCACTCCGCCGGAGCTTTCGGCGGGGGCCGCGTACCGGTTCAGCCTTTATCACCTGATGGAGGTCACCGATACCGCCGGCCTGTTCCCGGTCGCGGTCGAAAATCTCTGAGGACGCCATGAACGACGATCCTGGCCATGCCGACCGGCTGATGCAGGCGACCGCGGAGTGGTGGCGGACCGGCATCACCCGGGTCGAACCGGACCGCATCCGCATCCGCGGCTATGCCATCGAGGATCTGATGGGTCGCATCGGGCTGGCCGAGATGCAGTGGCTGCTCGTGCATGGCGAACTGCCCACGCACCCGCAGGCCGCCCTGCTGGAGGCGGCGATGCTCGGCTGCGTCGATCACGGGCCGCACGCCCCCAGCATCGCCGCCGCGCGCGTCGCGGTGACCTGCGGCGTGGCCATGAACGGCGCCCTGGCGCAGAGCGCCGGCGTGCTCGGTGACATCCACGGCGGCGCGATCCAGCAGGCGATGGAACTCTATGCCGGCATCGCCGGCCAGCTCGGCCCCGACAGCACGCTCGACGACATCGCAGATCTCGTCGATCGCTTCGCCCGCGACTATGGCGGTTTCGTACCCGGGTTCGGCCATCGCTTCCACAGCAACGACCCGCGGACACCGCGCCTGCTGGCGCTGGCCGAACATGCCCGGGCGGAAGGGGTCATCGGCGGGCGCTTCATGGATCTTGCGCAGCGTGTTGCAGCCGCGATCGAACACCGCAGGGGCAGGCGCATTCCGATGAACATCGACGGCGCCGCCGCAGCGGTCTATCTGGAACTCGGCTTCGCTCCGCCGCTTGGTCGCGGGCTGCTGGTGCTGGCACGCCTGATGGGCGCAATGGCGCACGCCTGGGAACAGATGTGCCAGGGCGGGCGCATCAAGGGACCGGTGCCGAAGGATATCGGCTACCGCTACGACGGTCCGGCACCGCGCGCATTTCCGGCAAGCTGACCAGGGAACGGACCACGATGACGGATGCGAACCGGATGGACGCAGACCAATACCTGCCGCTCCAGGACATCGTGGCGCTGGAGTTCACGCACACCGTCATGGGTCCGTCGGCCGGGATGTTCCTCGCCGATCTCGGCGCCGACGTGATCCGCATCGAGCCGCCCGGGGGCGACCGCACCCGCCGACTGCGTGGCTCGGGGCTGGGCTATTTCGGCTTCTACAACCGCAACAAGCGCTCGCTTGCCATCGACATCAAACGGCCGGAAAGCCGGCCCGTGCTTCTCCGGCTGATCGGGTCCGCCGATGTGCTGATCGAGAACATGGCGGTCGGCACCATGGCGCGGATGGGGCTCGGATTTGACGATCTGGCGTCCGACCATCCGCGTCTCATCTACTGCGCGCTCAAGGGCTTTCTCGACGGGCCGCATCGCAACCGCGCAGCGCTCGACGAAGTGGTGCAGATGATGAGCGGCCTCGCCTACATGACCGGGCTGCCGGGACGGCCGCTGCGGATGGGTGCCTCGGTCATCGACGTGATGGGCGGCCTGTTCGGCGCGTTCGGCATTCTCGCTGCCCTGCGGGAGCGCGAACGCACCGGGCGGGGCTGCGAGGTGCGCAGCGCCCTGTTCGAAACGGCAGTGTTCCTGATGGGCCAGCATCTGGTGCAGTCGGCGCTGCAGGGTGCGCCGGTGCAGCCGATGTCGGTTCGCACCTCAGCGTGGTCGGTGTACGATGTCTTCCAGACCGCGGACGGTGAGCAGATCTTCCTCGGCCTCACCAGCGACGCCCACTGGCGGCGCTTCTGCGAGGCGTTCGGCCGCGCCGACCTTGCCGGCGACGCCGCGCTGGCCTCCAACAATCAGCGCATCGCGGCACGCGACCGGCTGATGCCGGAGATACGGACGCTCCTCGCCGGGCTGTCGCGCGCGGAAGTCTTCCGACGCGCGCAACAGGCAGACCTGCCGTTTGCGCCGGTGGCCAGGCCGGAAGACCTGTTCGAGGATGCGCATCTCCTGGCCACCGGCCATCTCGCCGCAAGCAGGGTCGAAGGTGCGGCGGTGCGGGTTCCGGCGCAGCCGTTCCAACTCGACGGCAGGCGCTATTCCGTGCGGCGCGATCCACCGCCCGCCGGCGTTGATGGGCGGGAGATCCTGACGCGCTGCGGATTCGCGGCAGCGGACATCGCCGCGCTCGAACGCGCGGGGGTGGTGATGCTGAGCGGGGAGATGGCGTGACGACCGGCGGCACCGCTCCCGCGCCGGGTGCATGTGCCGGGTGCATGTGTCGGGCGGGCGCGCGCAAATAGCGGGGGAGCAGGACGATGAAGCGCAGGCAGGTGCTCGGCGGGGTGGCGGCGCTGACGGCAGTCGGCTATGTCGGTGCCGCGGCCGGCGCCGAGCCGATCCGCATCGGGCTGGATGCCGTGCTGACCGGCGCAGGCGCCGATATCGGCGAGCGCATCCGGCGCGCCGCGCAATGGGCGATGGATCGGATCAACCGCAACGGCGGCGTGCAGTTGCCCGATGGTTCGCGCCGTCCGCTCGAACTGGTGGCGGTCGATGACCAGGCAAAGCCGGACATCGGCCTCAATGCCATCAGGCGTCTGGTGGACGACCCGACGGTGGTGGCTCTTCTCGGTCCCGACTGGTCGAGTGTCACCTATCCGACGCTGTTCGTGGGCGAGGAGGCGGGCATCGCGCAGATCACCTCATCGGTCGCCCAGCGCATCACGCAGGCCGGAATGAAGCACATCTTCCGCGCCCGTTCCACCGACGCGGACTGGATGGCGGCGCTGGCCGACTACATTGTCGCCGAGGGCCATCAGCAGATCGGCGTGACCTACGCCAACAGCGAGTTCGGGCGCAGTGGCCGCGCCGCCTTCGTCAGGGCGCTGAAGGAACGCCGGAACCTGGCGCCGGCCCAGGAACTCTCCTATGCCGTCGGCGACACCGACTTCACTGCGATCGCCGGCCGGCTGGTGCAGAGCGGCGTTCCGGCGGTGTGCAACCTCGGTAACGAGCCGGAAGGTGCCCTTCTGATCAAGACCCTCCGGCAGCTCGGTTTCCGGGGCCTATTCGCGTTCAACTCCGCCGACAGCATCTTCGCCAAACTGGCCGGACCGGACGCGATCGGCGTCGTCGGATCGCTGAGCTGGGTCGATACCAAATCCGACGCCGCATCGCAGGCTTTCGTCGGCGCCTACCGGGCACAGTTCAACGAGACGCCGATCGGCCATTCGGCGATCTATTATGATGCCATCAACCTGCTCGCGGATGCGATCGCGCGGGCCGGGACCGACCGCGGCGCACTCCTCGCCGCCCTGAAATCGACCGACGCTTGGGGCGGCGTGCAGGGCAACTACCATCCCTCGGCCCCGACCGGCGACATGATTCATTCCTGCGTCGTCATCCGCTACAACCAGCAACTCGTGCCCGAAGTGGTGGCGGTGAGAGACTGACGCCACCCCGATCGGGCGCCATGGTGCGCGCATGCTTGTTCAGATCGTGGTCTCCGGGCTTGCCAGCGGCGCCACCTACGCCCTGATCGCACTCGGCTTCGTCATCATCTGGAATACCGCGGCGGTGGTGAATTTCGCGCAGGGCGAATTCGCGGTCGCGGCGATGTTCGTCGCCCTGGTGCTGTCGCGGTTCGGCCATGTCCCGCTGTTCCTGGCGTTGCCGGCGTCGGTGGCGGCAAGTGCGCTGCTCGGCTGGCTGACCGAGCGCATCGTGATCCGGCCGGTGATCGGCAGGAATGCGATGACCGTGGTCACCGTCACCATCGGCCTGCAGATCGTCCTGTCCGACGGGGCCAAGCTGATCTTCGGCGGGCAGCCCTATCCGTTCCCCGCGCCGTTCTCCGGCGCGCCGCTCGGCTTCGGCGGGGTGGTGCTGCCGCGGCAGTCGCTGCTGGTGATCCTCGCCATGGCGCTCCTGGTCGCGGCGCTTCACGCCATGTCCGTGCTGACGCCGTTCGGCAAGCGGCTCCGCGCCGTCGCCCAGGACAGGGAAGTGGCGGCGATGATGGGGATCGACGTGAACCGTACCGTCGCCCAGGGTTTCGCCGTCAGTGCCGCGGTGGCGGGCGTTGCCGGGGTGCTGCTGGCGCCGGTGATCTTCGTCTCCGCCGATCTGGGATTGCCGCTGCTGATAAAGTCCTTCGTCGCAGCGATCATCGGCGGCTTCGGCAGCTATCCCGGCGCCCTGGCCGGTGGCCTGCTGATCGGCGTGATCGACAATGTCGTGAGCTACGCGGTATCCACCGACTATCGCGACGTGATCTCGTTCCTGGTGCTGATCGTGATGCTGCTGCTGCGCCCCACCGGGCTGTTCCCGAATCACCGATGATGTCCCGGCGCCCGGCCCCGCGTGCCGCACTGGCGGTGGCGGCGGTTGCCGCCGTCGCGGTGCCGCCGCTGCTTGCGCCCTATGCGCTGCATCTCTGCGTAATGGTCGGGATCTTCGCGATCCTCGCCCTCAGCCTCAATCTGATCTGCGGCTGGGCGGGCATGATCTCGCTCGGCCACGCCGGCTTCTGGCTGATCGGGGCGTATACGACGGCGCTGCTGACAACCGACCATGGCATCGCGTTCTGGTGGGCGCTGCCGGCCTCGATCGGCATCACGGCAGCATCCGGGTTGCTGCTCGGCCTTCCGTCGCTGCGCTGGAACGGGCACTTCCTCGCCGTGATCACGATCGCCTTCGGCATGATCGTCCAGACCCTGTCGGTCAACTGGGAGTGGCTGACACACGGCAACGACGGAGTCTCGAACATCCCCCGTCCGGTGCTGTTCGGTCACCGCCTCGGCGCCAACCTGGCGTTCTATTACCTCGTTGTCGTCATCCTGGCGGCGGTGTGGGCGCTGATGCACCGCTTCATCGTGTCGGGCTACGGGCGCGCGCTGAAGGCGCTGCGCGACGACGAAGTCGCGGCGGCGTGCATGGGTGTCAATATCGCCCGCTTCAAGGTCACTGCCTTCGTGCTGTCGGCCGGGATCGCCGGGATGGCCGGATCGCTCTATGCGTCCTATGTCCGCTTCCTCAATCCGGACAGCTTCGGACTCGACACCTCGATCCGCGTCTTCGTGATGGTGGTGATCGGCGGCATCGGCAGCATCGGCGGTTCCATCCTCGGCAGTTTCGCGGTCTATGTGCTGCCGGAAGTCCTGCGGCCCTTGCAGCAATACTACTACGTCATCTGGGGCGTCGTCGTCATCGTGGTCATGCGGTTTCTGCCCGGGGGTCTGGCGACGATCTGGTCATCCGCCCCACCCGGCCGGGAGTGATGCGATGGCGGCCACGGCGCTGCTGCAAACCAGCGGCCTGACCAGGTCCTTCGGCGGGCTGCTCGCCCTGTCCGACCTCACGATCACCGTCGAAGCAGGCGGCATCCAGGGACTGATCGGACCCAACGGCTCCGGAAAGTCCACCTTCATCAACGTGGTGAGCGGGGTACTGCGTCCTGACGCGGGCCGCGTCACGATTGCGGGGCGGCAGATTGCCGGCCGCCGGGCCGACATCGCGGCGCGGGCCGGCATTGCCCGCACTTTCCAGAATCTCCGCCTGTTCGGCGGGCTGACCGTGCTGGAAAACGTGCTGATGGGGGGACATCTCCGGCTCCGCACCGGGCTCGCCGCCGCCTTGCTCGGTACCGACCGGGCACGCGAACAGGGCCTGCGCGAGCATGCCGAGCAGATCCTTGCCCTGGTCCGGCTCACCCACCGGATGCGTCAGCCGGCCGGCACCCTCTCCTACGGCGAACAGCGCCGGCTGGAGATCGCACGCGCCCTGGCCGCCCGCCCGCGCCTGCTGCTGCTCGATGAGCCGCTGGCCGGGATGAACCCCGCCGAAATGGCGATGGTGGTGGAGATCATGCAGCACACGGTTGCCGAGGGCGTGACGATCCTGCTGGTGGAGCATGCGATGCGCGTGGTCATGGCGGTGTGTGCGCGCATCACCGTGCTCAATTTCGGCCGCTGCATCGCCGCCGGCCCGCCCGCCGCGATCCGCCGCGACGAAGCCGTCATCCGCGCCTATCTCGGCCGCGCCCGTCATGATGCATAAGGCCGAGCCCGGGTCGCCGATGCTGTCGGTGCGTGGCCTGCGCGCCGGCTACGGCAGGATCGAGGCGCTGCGCGGCGTTGACCTTGAAGTGGCGGTAGGGGAACTGGTGGCGCTGATCGGCTCGAACGGTGCCGGCAAGACCACGACTTTGAAGGCGATCCTGAATCTCGTTCCGCACTCCGCCGGGCGGATCGCATTCCGCGGCGAACCGACGGAGCGGGTGCCGCCGCATGTCCTCGCCCGCCGGGGCATCGGCGTGGTTCCCGAGGGACGGCGGGTCTTCGCGATATCGACCGTGCAGGAAAATCTCGAACTCGGCGGCCTCGCGCGCACGACGCGCAGCGATGCGCGCCGCGCGATGGAGCGCGTGTTCGAGACCTTCCCGGTGCTGCGGGAGCGGCGGCGGCAGCGCGCAGGATCGCTCTCCGGCGGCGAGCAGCAGATGCTCGCCATCGGGCGCGCACTCATGTCGCGGCCCGACCTGCTCCTGCTGGACGAACCGTCGATGGGGCTTGCCCCGATCTACGTCGAGGCGATCTTCGCCCTGATCGCGAGGCTGAACCGCGAGGGCGTCACGATCCTGCTGATCGAGCAGAACGCCACCCTGTCTCTCGAAATCGCCGCGCGGGCGTATGTGCTGGAGCAGGGTTGCTGCGTGCTGTCGGGACCGGCGGCCGAGCTGCGGCACCATCCGCAGGTCGTCGATGCCTATCTGGGCGGCGAATTCGCCGACCGATGACCGCCGCCGCCCCGACGCGGGCAGGGCGCGGCCGGCGGGCGCAAACGTCATACTTATCATATCAAGCCGCTTGCACCCGCCCCCGCGCCCGCGTAGCCTGACCGCGCCGACAGCCCACCCGGTCCGGCCCGGCCTGTTGCCGGGGGGAAACAAAAACATCGAGTGTCGGAATGGAGGAGGAGGCGAATGAAAGCCGACAACAGCCCAAAAATGCTGGCGCTGGCAGTGACGCTCGTATCGGCGCTGTTCGCGGCCGCGCCGCCCGCGTTCGCGCAATCGGGGGATCTGGAGAAGGCGAAACAGCTCCTCGCCGATCACATGAACCCGCCGACCTTCGTCGCGCCGGGACCGGCCTTCGACGCCCGCCATTGCATGGCCGGCAAGAAGATCATGGTGGTCCCGGTGTCGAGCGCGAACCCGTTCGCGCAGGATATCGTCAATGCCATGGCCGCCGCCGCCAGGGACGTTGGCTTCCGGCTCGATGAGTGGAACAACCAGGCGAAGCCCGAACAATGGGTACAGGGCATCGACGCGGCGGTGGCGCAGAAATACGACCTGGTCGATCTGATGGGCGGCACCGATCCGGCGCTGCTCGGTCCGCAGATCAAGGCGGCGCGGGCCGCCGGCGTCAAGGTCGTCACCACCCACATCTACGACTATTCGCAGTCGCCCGCGGTGCCGATCGACAACTCGGTGCAGGTGGACTACCAGTTGGTGGGTCGCATGATCGCCGACTGGATCACCATCAAGACCAACCGCAAGGCCGACGTGCTGATCATCGGCTCGGACGAGGTCGTTCCGACGCCGCCTTACGTCAAGGCCCTGCGCGACGAGATGGCGCTGCAATGCGGCGCCGGCTGCAGGACCAGTTATATTAACGCACCGATCCCTGAATGGTCCACCAAAATCCAGCCGAGCGTGCAGGCGGCGCTGAATGCCGACCCCGACGTGAACTACATCGTCCCGATCTATGACAGCATGACGCAGTTTGTCCTGCCGGCGCTGCGCATCACCGGGCGCAGCGGCAAGGTCAGGATCGCGACGTTCAACGGCACGCCCTTCATCATCGACGCGATCCAGAAGGGCCAGGTGGAAATGGATATCGGCGAGAGCGTAGGCTGGGTCGGCCGCGGCTTCGTCGATGCCGATATGCGGACGCTGTGCGGAATCGCACCGGTGCATCATCTGCTGGTGCCCTACCATATCTTCGACTCCGGCAACGCCGGCGCGGCCGGCACCCCGGCCGAATACGACCGGGGCTACGGCGATGTCCATGTCGCCGGGTTCCGCAGGCTGTGGGGGCTGGAGTAGCCGCGCGTTGCACAGCCAACCTGCGCCGGCGCTCGAACTGCGGCACCTGTCCAAGACGTTCGGCGGTGCCGTCGGGCTCGATGATGTGCATCTCACCGTTTTGCCCGGGGAGGTCCATGGCCTGCTCGGGCAGAACGGATCCGGCAAGTCAACGCTGATAAAGGTGCTGGCCGGCTACCATGCGCCGGAACCGGGGGCGGAGATTTCGGTGTATGGCCGCAGCGTGCGCCAGCCCCTGCGCCCCGGCGATTTCCGCCGGCTCGGTCTGGCCTTCGTGCACCAGCACCTCGGTCTGCTGCCGTCGCTCAGCGTGGTCGAGAACATGCGGATCGGCGCCCTCGCCGCGCGCCATCGCTGGTACATCTCCTGGCCGCGGGAACGCCGGCGGGTCGAACAGATGTTCGCGCGCTTCGACCTTGATATCGACGTCCTCGCACGGGTCGGCGACCTGCCGGCGGTGGAACGCGCGCTGCTGGCGATCGTTCGCGCCTTCGCCGACCTGCATGACCAGCGCGACGCGCTCGACCGGCCCGGCATCCTGGTGCTGGACGAGCCGACGCCGTTCCTGCCGCGCCCCGGCGTGGAAAAGCTGTTCCGGCTGGTGCGCGGGATCGTTGGTGAGGGGGCGAGCGTCCTGTTCGTCTCGCACGATGTGGACGAGGTGCGCGAGATCACCGATCGCGCCACCGTGTTGCGTGACGGCAGGGTGGCGGGCTCGCTGGTCAGCGCCGCCGCCAGCCCCGACGACTTCATCGAGCTGATCGTCGGACGTCGGGTCGTGCCGTTCCAGGCCAGCAATCGCGACATGCGACGCGAAGCCACCGACATCGCCATCCGCGGGCTGAGCGGCGGGACCGTGCGCGACCTTGCGCTCACGCTCCACCGGGGCGAGGTCGTCGGTCTCACCGGCCTGATCGGGGCTGGTTTCGAGGAGGTGCCCTATCTGCTGTTCGGGGCTGCTCCGGCATCGCACGGAAGGCTCGGGATCGGGGCGGACACCTTCGATCTGCCGGGCATGACGCCGGAAGCTGCGCGCGCCGCGGGGCTGGCGCTGCTGCCGGCCGACCGGCTCGGCGCATCGGGGGTGGGCACGTTGCCGGTGGCGCATAATATCACGCTGCCGGTGGTCGGCGAATTCATGCACGCCGTGTGGCTCGATCGGCAGGGCCTCGGCCGGCGCGCCCGCCAGCTCGCCGCTTCCCATGACGTGCGGCCGAACGATCCCGACCTGCCGCTCGAAGCGCTGAGCGGCGGCAACCAGCAGAAGGCACTGCTGGCGAAATGGCTGCAGACGACGCCGCGGCTGCTGCTGCTCGACGAACCGACGCAGGGCGTGGATGTCGGGGCACGCCAGCAGGTCTATCGGGCGCTGACCGAGGCGGCCGCTGCCGGCACCGTCATCCTGTGCGCCAGCACGGATGCCGAGCAGCTTGCCGCGATCTGCGATCGCGTGCTGATCTTCGCCCGTGGCATGGTGACGCAGGAACTGATCGGACCCGAGGTGACCAGGGAACACATCGCCGAGCAATGCCTGCGCAGCGTCGGCCCTGGCGGGCTGGCGGCGCGTGCCGGACGCGGGGGACCGTGATGCGGCGGGCAGGCGACCTCGCCAGCACCAATTGCGACGCCGGCGGACGCAGCCTGCGTCGTCGCCCGTCCGGGTTCGCGCGGACGGCCGAGCGCCTCGCCCTTCTGGTGGCCTGGGCCGTGGTGGTGGCGGCATTCGGGGCGTTGCGTCCGGCGACCTATCTGACCTGGAGCAACTTCAGCACCATCTTCGGCTCGCAGGCGGTCCTGGTGGTGATCACGCTGGGACTGATGATCCCGCTGACGGCGGGAGATTTCGACCTGTCGGTGGCCAGTGTGCTGACCCTCTCGCAGATGCTGATCGGCATCCTCAATGTCAGAATGGGATGGCCGGTCGGCGCTGCGATCCTCGTGGCGATCGCTGTCGCGGCCCTGATCGGCGCGATCAACGCCTGGTTCATCCTGTTCTTCCGCATTCCCTCGCTGATCGTGACACTGGGCACGGGCACCTTCATCAACGGCGTGGTGCTGTGGATCAGCGCATCACAGACGATCTCCGGCGTGTCGGATGCGCTGGTCGATGTCGTGGTGGTGCGGCGCTTCCTCGGGATTCCACTCGCCTTCTATGACGGTCTGATACTGTGTGCCGGGCTGTGGTACGTGTTCGAATTCACCGCGCTGGGGCGGCGGATGCTGTTCGTCGGACGCGGGCGGGAGGTGGCACGGTTGAACGGCATCCGGGTCGATCGCATCCGCTTCGCCTCTCTGATCGCCTCCGCCGTGTTCAGCGCCCTGGCGGGAACGCTCTATGCCGGCATGACCGGGGCGGCGGACCCGCTCTCGGGCCTCAGTTATCTGCTGCCGGCGTTCGCGGCGGTGTTCCTCGGTGCAACCAGCATCGTGCCGGGGCGGTTCAACCCGTGGGGGTCGTTCATCGCCGTCTATCTGCTGGTCAGCGGCATCACCGGGTTGACGATGCTGGGCATCGATACTTTCGTGCAGAATCTGTTCTATGGCGGCGCGCTGGTGCTCGCCGTGGCAGCGTCGCAGCTGGTGCGCCGGCGCAGGCCGCTCGAATTCAGCTGATCCGGCGCGGCGCCACCGTCACGATCGGCGACCGCTGTCTTTGTGCCCGCGCCTCATCCACGATGCGTGAATGCAGTCGGCGCGCCCGCACGGGGCCATTCCAGCGCAACCAGCCTGCCCGGTCCGCCAAGCGTGACATAGGCCGTGCGCAGGTCGCGTCCGCCGAAGCAGATATTGCTGGCCATCGGCGCGCCGACCTGCACTTCCGCCACCTTCTGCCCGTCCGGCGCAATCACCACGACGGCCCCTTTGGACGGCGAGGCGACGCAGACATTGCCCGCGGAATCCACCGCCAGGCTGTCGAACAGCGTGTAGTCGGGGGCGCCATAGAGCAGCGTGCCGCCATGCTCGGGAAACGCAGCACCGGACGGGATCAGCCTGCCCGGCTCACCGATCGCAAACTTCCATACCCGGCCGGCAAAGGTTTCCGAGACATAGAGCGTGCTTTCATCGGGTGAAAGACCGATGCCGTTGGGAAAATCCATCGGGAAGGCGGCCTCATGGATCGTGCGGCCATCGGGGCGGGCGTAGAACAGGCCGGTGCGGTCACGTTCCCGCGCGCGGACCTGGCCGTGGTCGGTGAACCAGAAGCCACCGCTGCGGTCGAAAACGATGTCGTTGGGGGCGCGGATCTTCACGTCACCGGCATGGGTGTAGAGTGTCTCCACCGCCCCGCTCGCCAGATCGACGCGCTGGATCGAACCGCCGCTGTAGGCATCGGACACCATGGTCGGGATCAGCAGGTCGCCGCTGTCGAACCAGCCGAAGCAGCCGCCATTGTTGCAGACATAGACCTTGCCGTCCGGCCCGATCGCCGCACCGTTCGGCCCGCCCGGCAGCGTCGCCACCACCGCCGTCCGCCCGGACGGATCGACCCGTGTCAGCGTGCCCCGTGCCAGCTCCACCAGCAGCACGCTGCCGTCGGCAAGCGCGATCGGTCCTTCCGGAAAGCGCAGCCCGCTGGCGATTTCCCGGATCGCTGTCATGTTTCCGCCCTGCACCGTTGCCATCTTTGCACCAACGATAGGGCACCTCGCCGGCCGGCGCAAACCGTCGGCCGGCGTCCCGGCGGGAACCGCCGGTTTGAACGCCACAGCGGCCGTATTGTCCCGGTCGGGGCAGGCACCGCCGGCCGCCGCATCCGCCCGCTTCGGACGGTTGAAGAAGCGGTGCCAACCCCCCTATACGCCTCGGGCTGCCCCCGTCACCCGCGGCAAGCGTGCATGACCGACCCGTGGCTACCCCGAAGATGAGCGTGACGACGGTCCGCGCGGTCGCGCGCGCCTTCGCCGTCCTGCGCGCCTTCACCCCCGGACAGCCCGATCTGCCGCTCGCCGACATCGCCCGCCTCGCAGGGCTGGACAAGGCGACGACGCGGCGCCTGCTGCTGACGCTGATCGAGGAAGGCCTCGTGCGGCAGCACCCGTTGAGCCAGCGCTATGCGCTGACCCTCAATATGCTGTCGATCGCGGCGGCGGTGCCGACCGGCGGGCTGCGCGAGGAATCGCGGCCGGTGATGGAGGAACTCGCGCGCCACTGCGGCGTGACGGTGTTCCTCAGCGTCGCCGATCCGCCCGGCGCGCTGTGCCTGGAGCGTGTCCACGGCAGCGATCCGGTGCATGTGCGCTGGTGGGGCGTCGGACAGCACATGCCGTGGAATCGCGGCGCGGCCCCTCGCCTGCTGCTCGCCTGCATGCCGCCCGGTCAGGCGCGCCTCGCCCTCGACCGCGCCCAGTCGGCGGCACCGCTGCCGGGGCTCGACATCAAGGGATTGCTGGCCGGCCTGCCCGCGATCCTGCGCCAGGGATGGGCAGTCGCGAGCGACGACGTGGCGGTCGGGCTGAGCGCCATCGCCGTGCCCCTGCGCGATGCCGGCGGGACGGTGCTCGGTGCCCTCAGCGTCGGCGGCCTGAGCCATCTCGTGCTCGGCAGCGGGCGCAGCCCCGGCGTCCGCGAACGCCTGCTCAGCGCGTCGGCGGAAATCTCGCGCCATCTGCATGAGCGTTTCACGGTATGAAATCCGAATTGCAGATTGACACGCGGCCGGCGGCCTTGCTTTCCTGCCGGAGGGAACGAAGCGGAGGAAACGATGGGCTACACGCTCGCCGAAAAGGTGCTGGCGCGCGTCTCCGGCAATCCGGGCGTCTGCGCCGGCGACGAGGTGATGGCACGGCCCGATTTCGTCGTCGTCTATGATTTCCCCGGCTACACCGACGTGATCTTCCGCCAGATGAAGGACGATTTCGGCATCCACCGGCTGCCGGACCCCGGGCGCTACGCTGTTTTCATCGACCACATGGTGCCGGTGGCGACACCGAAGGAGGAGGAGCTGCACATCCTGACCCGCACCTGGTGCGCGGAACAGAATGTGCCGCTCTATGAGCGGCGCGGAATCGGCCATCAGGTAGCGGCGGAACTGGGCTACGCCACGCCGGGTGCCTTCGTCGTGCATTTCGACGGGCACATCAGCCAGCTCGGGGCCTTCGGAACGCTGGCGATCGGCCTGCGCCGCAACATCCTTGAAGCCTTCGTGCGCGAACGGGTGTCGCTCAAGGTGCCGCAGACGACGCGCATCAATCTGCACGGTACGCTGCCCGTGGGGGTGATGGCGCGCGACGTGTTCCATCACATCGTGCGCGTGCTCGGCCCGGCGTCGTGTCGGTTCCAGGTGATGGAGGTCGGCGGACCGGGGCTGGCGTCGATCTCGCTCGAAGGACGGCAGGTGATCTGCGGGCTGGCGATGTTCACCGGTGCGGTGGCGGCGGTGTGCAATCCCGACGAATTGTCGCTCGCCTATACCCGGGGCAGGGCGCGGATGGCGCTCGATGTCGTCGTCTCGGATGCCGATGCGCGCTATGCCGCGGTCCACGACATCGACATCTCGGCGCTGGAACCCGTGATCGTGCTGCCACCCAATCCGGCCAACACGCGCGACCTGTCCGAACACATCGGCACCGAGGTGCATGCCGGCTATCTCGGCTCCTGCGCGTCCGGCCGGCTGGAGGATCTGCGCATCGCCGCCCAGATCCTGAAGGGACGGCGGGTGAAGGACGGGTTCTCGCTGCATGTCATCCCGACCTCGCAGGACATCATGTCGAAGGCGGCGGCAGAGGGCCTGATCTCGACGCTGGTCGAGGCGGGGGCGTTCACCTCCTCGCCCTCCTGCGATTACTGCTTCGGGCGGATCGCCACGATGACCGCGGGGCAGAAGGCGGTCTCCACCGGCACGCTCAACGTGCCCGGCCGCATGGGCAGCCCGGAATCGCAGATCTTCCTGATGAGCGCGGCCTCCGTCGCCGCCGCTGCGATCGAGGGCCGGATCGCCGACCCGCGCCGGTATCTCTGACAGCGGGGCAGGACAGCGCCATGCCGCTCGCCAACCTCAAGGGCCGCGCCGCCTGGATCTTCGCCGAGGAAAACTTCGACGTGGACCTGATCGTCGGCGTCAAGAACATCAAGGTGGTCGATCTCGCGGAACTGGCCGGACTGGCGATGCAGAGCTACGACCCGGACTTCGCGCGCAGCATCCGAAGGGGCGACCTGATCATCGGCGGCGTCAATTTCGGCTATGGCCATCCCCATTATCCGCCGCTGCGCGCGCTGCGCCATCTCGGCATCGGCGGCATCGTGGCGGAGAGCTTCTCGCCCGGATTCTGGCGCGGCGAGATCAGCATGGGCACGCCCCTCGCCGCCTGCCCCGGCATTCTTGGCATCGTGCAGCGCTGGGATGAACTTGAGGTGGACTGGCAGCGCGGCGAGGTGCGCAACCTGACCCGCCCCGCCGCGCGCGCGCTGGAGCCGCTCGCCGCCGCCGACCGCGCGATGCTGGAGGCGGGCGGACTGGTGCCCTACCTCAAGCGCGACCTGCAACCGGCCGCTACCTGATATCCGCCTGCCAAGGGAGAGACCGTCATGAACCCGCGCAAGCTGCTCCGCGAACGCCTCGCCGCCCGGCGCACGGTCTGGGGCGCCGGATGCTACGATGCCCTGAGCGCGAAGCTGATCGAGTCCGCCGGGTTCGAAGCCGTGCTGACCTCCGGCTTCGGCATCTCGGCCGCGTTCCTCGGCAAACCGGATGTCGAACTCTACACCATGACGGAGAATCTCGCCGTGGTGCGGCAGGTGGTGAACACGGTGGATATCCCCGTGATCGCCGATTGCGACACCGGCTACGGCAACGCCGTGAACGTGATGCGCACGGTGCGCGAGTTCGAGCAGGCCGGCGTGGCGGCGGTGATCCTGGAGGACCAGGTGGTGCCGAAGCGCTGCCCGGCGATCGCCAACCGGGTGGAGGTGATCCCCGCCGTCGAGGGTGTCGCCAAGATCCGGGCCGCGGTCGAGGCGCGGCGTGACCCCGACCTCCTGATCATCGCCCGCACCGACACCGACACCGAGGCCGGGGCGATCGAGCGGGCGCGGGCCTATGTCGCGGCGGGGGCCGACATGGTGCAGCCGATTTCGAAGACGATGAAGGACGAGGCGATGCTGCTGCGCTTCGCCAGGGCGGCGGGGCGTCCGGTTTCGCTGCAGGTGCTCGGCTGGCTGGAGAGGGAATTGTCCCCCGCGCAGATCGCGGAGATCGCCGGCATCGCCTTCTTCCCGCTGACCGCGCTGATGACGGTGGCGCAGGCGATGATCACCAATCTGAGGGCGCTGCGCGAGACGCGCTCCACCCGCAACCTGCCGCTGCCGCTGATGGACCACAACGCCTTTGCCGCATTGCTCGATTTCCCGGCCATCCAGGACGTGCAGAACCGGCTGCTGCCGGAAGCCCCCGATTTCGCGCGGCTGCTGTCTCAGACAGGCGTACCTGCCGAAAAGGTGGCCGGTTAGCAGGGGGACAACGCCAGTGCGGACGGCAATGATCAGGTATCTCGCCGCCGGCGCGGCACTGCTGCTGGCGGCAACGGCGGAGGCAGCGCCGCTCGCGCCCGGCACCTACACGGTGGGCTTCGTCAGCGAGGTGACGGGGCCGGTCGCCTTCGCCGGCCTGTCCTATCTGCACGGCGCCACGCTCGCCGCCGCCGAGATCAACGACGCCTTCTATCTCGGCAGCGGCGTCAGGATCGCGGTTGCGGAGAAGAACAGCGGTTCGGACGCGGCGCGCACGATTCAGGATGCGACCCAGTTCATCGCCGACCGCTCGGTGATCGCGGTGACCTGCTGCATCCTCTCCGCCGTCGCCGCTTCGGTGAAGCCGATCACCATCAACGCCGGCATGCCGCTGGTGATCTACGGCGCGACCATGCCGGGCCTGCCGGCGCCGCCGCTCGTGTACAGCATGACGGTGCTGCCGGGTCCGAAGGACACCGCCACCGCGCTTGCCGTGGCCGGGGCGGTGAAGCCGAAGACCGTCGCCTATTTTCTCGCCGCCGACAACGATGCGTTCAAGGGGCGAATGGCGGCGACACGCACGGCGCTGGAGGCTGCTCACGTCACCACCGCGGGGGTGGTCAGCGTGCTCACCTCCGACACCGACTTCACCGCTGCTGCGACGCAGGCAATGGGGATGAACCCCGATGCCATCCTGATCTACACGACGCAGGCGCCGGCGGTCGGCATCATCGCGGCGCTGCGCCAGCGTGGCTACACCGCCACCATCGTCGGCAACGATGTGCTCTCGCCGGTCTCGGTGTTCAGGAAGCTCGGTCCGGCGGTCGTCGGTGTCCCGTTCCCGATCGGGTTCTCCGCCGATCTGGCAGCGACGCCGGCCGCCCGCGATTTCGTCGCCGCCTACACGGCGCAGTTCAAGACGGCGCCCGACATCTATTCCGCCCAGGGCTACGAGGCGATCTGGTTCATCGCGCAGGGGCTGAAAGCAGCCGGCGGCACGCCGACGCGCGACAGCCTGGCGGCGGCGCTGGCGGCGCAGAAGGAGGTGGAGCACAACGTCTATGGCGGCGAGCCGATCGTCGGCGGGCAGATCGACACCACCGGCACATTGATCGTGGCGTGGTCGCCGGACGGCAGGCTGGTGCCGTGGTCCGGCGCGCCCTAGCGCCCGGCGGCCGATGGCGCTGTTCGCCGATCAACTGGTCAACGGATGCGCGCTCGGGGCGCTCTACGCACTGTTCGCGATCGGCTTCGGGCTGGTTTTCGCTACCCTCGGCATCCTGAACGCCGCGCACGGAACCTATGCCTCCGCCGCGGCGATCGCCGCGTATTTCGCTGTCGATGCCCTGGGGGTGCCGTTCCCGCTCGCCCTGCTGCTCGGCGTCGCGGCGGCGGCGGTGCTGGCGCTGGCGGTCGATCAGGTGGCGTTTCAGCCGTTGCGCGCACAGGGCGGCGGGATGCTGGGGGCGCTGATCACCTCCATCGCCGCCTGGATCGTGCTCGACAATCTCGCCGATGACGCCACCGGCCATCAGAGCCTGAGCTTCCCGCTGTCGAGCTATCCGTCCGGCATGATCCATCTCGGCGCGATCGCGTTCGCCAGGATGCAGGGCTGGACGATCCTCGCGATGGCCGCGGTGACGGTGGCGATGCATCTGCTGATCCGGCGCAGCCGGTTCGGTGCCGCGATGCGGGCGGTGGGATGGAACGAGGCGGCGGCGGCACTGTCGGGCGTCAATCCGCGGGCGGTGGTTTCGGCGACGGCGCTGCTGGCCGGCGCAACCTCGGGGCTGGCCGGCGTGCTCGGCGCCGTGCTCACGCAGAACGTCTCCTATACCCTGGGCGAGGGGCTGATGCTCAAGGGGTTCGCGGCGGTCGTCGTCGGCGGCTATGACGACGTGCGCGGCGCCGCCGTCGCCGGCGTCGCGCTCGGCATCATCGAGGTGATGACGGCGCAGTACCTGTCCTCCTCGCTGCGCGATGGCATCACCTACGCGCTGCTGCTCGGGTTCCTGCTGCTGCGCCCGCGCGGACTGTTCGGCTCCGCCGCGTTCACGCGCGCCTGAGCGATGGCGAACACGCTGGCCGATCTGTGGGAGGCCTATCGCAGCACGCTCGGCTTCGCCATCGTCAACGCGCTGTTCGGCCTCTCCACCTACGCGGTGCTGTCGGTCGGCATCCTCAGCTTCGCCACCGTGACCTATGCCGCCGCGGGCGGGTTCATCGGCACGCAGTTGGCGCTGCAACTGCACTGGCCGACGCTGCTCGTGCTGCCGGC
The DNA here is from genome assembly GCA_021847995.1 of Pseudomonadota bacterium. GTDB lineage: Bacteria > Pseudomonadota > Alphaproteobacteria > Acetobacterales > Acetobacteraceae > JAFKFJ01. The sequence goes on from JAJZNE010000137.1 coordinate 87,452, forward strand.
GGCTGCCGTCGCCGGTGCCGCGCTGGCATGGCTCGCGGCGCTGATCCTGCTCCGCCTCGACAGCCATTGGATGGCGCTGGCGTCGCTCGCGCTGGTGCTGCTCACGCGCGTGGTGGCGATCAACGCCACCGGACTGACCGGCGGCGTCAGCGGATTGTCGGTGCCGCTGTTCGTGCCCTTCGTCGTGATGCCGGCGCTGCTGCTGATCGCGGTGCTGCTGTTCTGGCGGCTCGGCGCCTCGTGGTACGGCATCGCGGCGCGGGCCGTGCGCGAGGACGCGGTGGTGGCGGCCACGATCGGCATTCCGGCGCGCCGCATCCGGATGCTGGCCTTCGTGATCTCCGGCGCGACCGGCGGTGCCGGCGGGATGGCGCTCGCGCTGATGCTGCACTTCCTCTCGCCCGACACGTATTTCATCAACGTCGCCTTCACCATGATCGCCGCCGTGGTGCTGGGCGGTTCGTACCACTGGGCGGGGGCGATCATCGGGGCGCTGGTGTTCACCGTCCTGCCGGTGCTCGCGCAGGCGGTGCTGCCGGCGTTCGAGCAGGTGCTGAACGGTGTGGCCCTGCTCCTGATCATGATCTTCCTGCCACGCGGGCTGATCGACCCGCGGCAATGGCGGCTGCGGCGGGTGCGCGCGCGATGACCGCGCTGCTCGCCGTCGAGCAGCTCGGCAAGAGCTTCGGCGGGCTGCGGGCGGTTGCCGATCTCTCGCTGGAGGTGCCGCGCGGCTGCGTCGCCGGGCTGATGGGGCCGAACGGGGCGGGCAAGACGACCGTGATCAATCTGCTGTCCGGCCTGCTGCGCCCCGATCACGGCCATATCCGCCTCGACGGTGTGCCGATCGAGGCGCTGCCGGCCCACGAGATCGCCGCGCGTGGCATCGCCCGCACCTATCAGAACGTGCGGCTGTTCGCCGGCCTGACGGCGCTGGAACAGGTGATCGCCGGATGCTTCCTGCAACGCGGCGCATCGCTGCTGGCATCGCTGCTCGGCCTGCCGGCGGCGCGGGCGGCGCAGCGGCGGGTGCGGGCGCGCGCGATGGAATTGCTGGCCCAGGTGGGAATGGCGGCGCGGGCGGAGCAACTGGCGGAGACGCTGTCGTACGGCGAACAGCGGCGCATCGAGATCGCGCGGGCGCTCGGCGCCGAACCACGCCTGCTGCTGCTCGATGAACCGACGGCAGGAATGAACGCAGCGGAGAGCGAGGCCATCGGACGCCTGGTCCACCGGCTGCGCGACAGCGGCGTGACGGTGCTGATGGTGGAGCACAATGTCCGCCTGATCACCGCTTTCTGCGACCGGGTGAGCGTGATGAATTTCGGTCGCGCCCTGGTGCACGGCACGCCCGCCGCATGCATGGCGCATCCCGGCGTGCAGGAAGCCTATTTCGGACGGCGGGACGATGCTGCACGTATCCAGGCTCTCCGCTAGCTACGGCGCGATCACCGCGGTCGCGGAGCTCGACCTCGCGGTGGCCGATGGCACGCTGGTGGCGCTGCTGGGCGCCAATGGCGCGGGAAAATCGACGACATTGCGCGCGATTTCCGGGCTGCACCGGCCTGTGGCGGGATCGGTCACGCTGGACGGCGCCGAAATCTCGGCTCTGCCGCTCCATCGCGTGGTACGCGCCGGCCTCGCGCATGTGCCGGAAGGCCGCATGGCGGTGGCGCCGCTGACGGTGGAGGAAAACCTCAGGCTCTCCCGCGCGGCGCGACGGGGCGCGGAAGCCGCCCTGCTCGACCGCGTCTATGCCCTGTTCCCCCGCCTGAAGGACCGGCGGCAGCAGGTTTCCGGCCTGCTGTCGGGGGGCGAGCAGCAGATGCTGGCGATCGCACGGGCGATGATGACCTCGCCGCGGGTGCTGCTGCTCGATGAGCCGTCGATGGGGCTGGCGCCGGCGATCGTCGATCAGGTGTTCGCCGCCATCGTCGCCCTGCACCGGCAGGGCCAGTCGATTCTGCTGGTCGAACAGAATGCCGAGATCGCGCTCGGCATCTGCGATCACGCCTATGTGCTGCGGCGCGGCAGGGTGGTGGCGCAGGGCGACGGCGCGGCGCTGCGCGCCGACGCGCGCGTGCTCGAAGCCTATCTGTCGTGAAGCAGGCGGGCACCGTGCGGCGCACCGCAACCGGCCGCGGGGCCGGGTGCGGTCATTCGCCATCCTCGCGGATGCGGAAATGCGCCTTGGCCGACGGTGACATCATGCGCGGCGACCACGCGGGGCTCCACACCACCGTCACGAACACGCCGGTGACGCCGGCGACATCGGCAAGCCGCCGTTCGACGCCGGTGACGATGTAATCCTGTGCCGGACAGCCGGGCGTCGTCATCGTCATCCTGACATCGATGAGGCCATCCTCGATGCCGATGTCATAGACGAGGCCAAGATCGACGATGTTGTAGCCGAGTTCCGGGTCGATCACGTCGCGCAGCGCCTCGCGGACGTCCCCGGCGGTCAGTGGAGAGGCGGGCGCGGTCATCGCCTCATCCTCCCCGGCGGATCAGCAGCCGCACGCGGTCCGGCTCCCGGCGCACGTCGATGGCGGCGCCGCGCGCTTCCAGTTCGGGATAAAGAAGCAGCGGCTCGCGGTCGTTCCAGGCCTCGATCACCTCGCCCGGCGCCAGTTGTTCGAGCGTGGAAAGGATGCGCACCATCGGTTCCGGCGGTTGCAGGCCGCGATTGTCCAGCACCTGGCACGGCTCCGGCCAGCCGGGCGCGGCCTCGGCGTGGCGTGCGGCGGCAGGCCGGGGCTGGCGCGGCACCGCGGCGGCGGCAGAGGCGTCCGGCGTGAACACCACCTCCCACTCGCCCTCCGCAAGGCGGGTCGCGCGATGCGTGAAGCCCTTGCGGCCAAGCACGGCATAGAGCGGAAGCGGCTCGAAAGTGGCCAGCAGGCGCAGCGCCTGACCGGGTTGGAGGCCGGTCACGGCCTGCATGATCTGGGTGAACGGCTCGCCGCCGGCGCGCAGGGTGGGGCGCACGTCAAGCGTGAGCGGAGCGGTCTCGGTCATCAGCGGTCTCCTTGCCGGACGAGAGGGGACGGAACCAAGGAACGCGGTCCGGCCGCCGCCGCCCGCTGGGCATAGGTGGCGCGCCACGCGCGCGCATATTCCCGCGCCAGCAGCAGCACCGCGACCAGCGCAAGCGCGAGCGCCGCGCGCACCGCATCGGCCAGGCCGAACGCCGCAGCACCGGCGGCGAGTGCCACGGCGGCGAAATAAAGGACGAAAAGGACGGCCGCGCCCCGCTCGTTCACCAGATCCTGCACCCGCGGCACCGGTCCGCGGCCGAGCCGGCCGCCGTAACGCGACAGCCAGGCCAGGAACGCCACGATCTTGTAAAGCTGCGTCAGACCGAGCCCGCTCAGCCAGCCGAGCAGCAGCAGCACCAGAAGGCTCGGCGCCAGCTCGGCCAGCCGGCCTGCCGCCGCCGCGCCGGCCGCGAGCAGCACGGCGAGGCCGAGAGCGACAAAGGCGCCGATCGCCGCGCGGTTGTGCAACTCGATCTGCCGGCGCCGCCGGCCGCGATAGAGCCGCACCACATCGCCAAGATAGAGCGCCACGGCGAACAGGATCGCCAGCTCCCCGGCCTGCCCGACCGCCGCGATCCAGCCGGCGGCGGCGACGGCGGAGGCGAGGCCGGCGGCATACGCGGCAAGAAAGCCGGCGCCGCCGCTCCACAGGATCGCGATGCCCACCACCCCCCGCTCATGCGGCGCCAGCATGAACATCGGCAGCAACTCATAGGACACGCCGATCGCGGTCAGCGTGAACCAGCCGCCGAGGCCGGCCAGCATGTGCGAAGACAAGCCGCCCGCCAGCAACGGCGCCAGCAGCGGCACGGTGGCCGGGATGGTCAGCGCCAGCGCAAGCGTCACCCCGAGCACCACGGTCAGCAGCAGGAAGCCGAGGCCGACCATGACGAATCGCGCACTCAGCGGCACCGGCCGTCTGGCGATCAGCGGCACCAGCAGGGTGGCGCTGCCGACCAGCAGCGCAGCGGTCACCACCGTGCCGCCGGCCGGCAGCAGCCGATCGGCCCAGGCGGCACGGCCGAGCGCGCCGAAACCGCCGACCATCAGCGCCAGACCCGCTTGCACCCCGATCAGCGTCACCAGCGCCAGCGCCTGGCTGCGCAGCCGGCGGCCGGTGATGACCGGGGCGAACTGGAACAGGGCACCGAACATCATCAGCGTGAGCCAGCCGATGGCAAGGAGATGCACCATCGCCAGGGTCGCCGGCGCGCCCGCGGACGCCGCGGGCCAGGCGAGGCCGCTCACCGCCAGCAGCAAGCCGAGGCAGAGATTGATCAGGGCGCAGGCGAACATCACCGGCGTCCAACGCGACAGCCGATCGCTGCTGGCGTTCATGCGCAAGCCTCCGTGAGGTTGGACCCCCTCGCCGCATGCCGGCAGGCCGTCGTCCGCCCGGCGCAGCCACCCCTCCGGCAGCACCGGAGGACGGGGGAATTGTGTCGCTGGGGGCGGCTATAATTGGTATCACAAATGTCCATTTAGGCCACTGCCCGCCGCTTGGCAAGTGCCCGGCGGCTGCCGCCCGGCAAGCAAGCAGCGGGGTGCGGGGGCGATGCGCCCGAGGCGGGGCGATCCGTCTGAAGTGATATTTTGGATATTGCTTTTTGCCGGCGCCGTGGCATGATCGGCCGCGACGCCGCTCCATTCAGGACATGCGATGATGTCAAACCTCCTCCTGCGCACTTTCTTCTTTCCGGGCGAGCTGGTCTGTTCCGCCCTCGGGGTGACCGAGCCGGAGGGGCGGATGATGCTGCGCACACTGGTGGACATCCTGGTGTGGAACGCGGTCGTGCTGCTCCTGGCCGTTCTGATCTTCGGCTGAGCGATGCATCTGACCAGCTACACCGACTACAGCCTGCGGGTGCTGATGTTTCTCGCGCTGCATCCGGGGCGCACCGCGACGGTGGCGGAGATTGCCGCCGCCTACGGGATTTCCGCGGCGCATCTGAACAAGGTCGTGCAGAGCCTGGCGCTGGCGGGTGAGATCGAGACGCTGCGCGGACGCAACGGCGGCATCCGCCTCGCCAAACCGCCCGAAGCGATCAATCTCGCGGCCGTGGTCCGCCGCAGCGAGCCGGACATGGACCTCGCCCCCTGCTTCGCCGGCAGCGGCGCCTGCGTGCTCGGAACCTGCTGCCTGCTGCAGGGGGCGCTGCGGCGGGCAGGGCAGGCTTTCCTTGCCGAGCTGGCCCGCTATACGCTGGCCGACCTGATCGGCCCCGGCGGACCGACGGCGGGGCTGTTCCCGCGCGGGGCGGCGAACCGGCGCGCATCCGCCCGGCCGCCGCCGGCACCGCGCCGCAGCGGGTCTGCCGCGCGATCGCAGGCGAAGGCATGAAGGCCAACGCGCCAGACATGGCCTGAGCGATGGATGGAGGAGGCAAAATGGATCAGCAGCCGCACGACCCCTCGACCGCCGCCGCGGACGGCAAGGCGCGGGTGATCGCGCAGGCACCCGGTCTGCGGGTGGTCGAATATGTCCTGCAACCCGGCGACACCCTGCCCTGGCACCATCATTCCGAGGTCACCGACCGTTTCTTCTGCCTCGCAGGGCGGATCGAGGTCGCGCTGCGTGTGCCGGAACGACGCCTGCTCCTCGCGCCCGGTGAGAGCTGCGCGGTGGCACCGGGCACCGTGCATCGTTCGGCCAATGCCGCTGCCGGCGTCAGCCGGTATCTGCTGGTGCAGGGCGTCGGCCGGTACGACTTCATAACCGAAGGCTGAGCGTTACCCCCCGACGATCAGCCGACGCTCACAGCCCGAGCCGGGACAGCAGCGCCGGCGCCGTCCGCTCCCCGGCCGCCGCGCCGGCGGCAAACACTTCATCCAGGGCGGCGCGCGTCGCTGCCCCCGGGCGCAGCGTGTCCGCCGCCGCATTCTCCTCCAGCCGCGCCACCCGGCTGGTGCCCGCGATCGGCACCACCTGCTCGCCGCGACCCTGCAGCCATGCGATCGCAAGCTGCCCCGGCGTGCAGCCTTCGCTCCCGGCAAGCCGCCGCAGCGCGGCGAGCAGCGTGAGATTGCGTGTCAGATTGGCGCCCTGGAACCGCGGCATGGTGCGCCGGATGTCGTTCTCGGCCAGTATCTCGGTCTGCGTCACCCCGCCGGTCAGGAAGCCACGACCGAGCGGGCCATACGCCACGAAACCGATGCCGAGCTCCCGGCAGGTCGGCAGGATTTCGCTCTCGACGTCGCGCGTCCACAGCGAATACTCCGTCTGCAGCGCGGTGATCGGATGCACGGAATGCGCGCGCCGCAGCGTGCGAACCCCCGCCTCCGACAGCCCGATGTGCCGCACCTTGCCCTCGGCGACCAGACGGGCCATGCCGCCCACCGTCTCCTCGATCGGAACCTGGGGATCGACGCGATGGAGATAATAGAGGTCGATCGTGTCGATACCCAGGCGCCGCAGGCTCGCCGCACAGGCCTGGGCGGCGTATTCCGGGCGGCCGTTGACCGCCGGCGTACCGTCCGGTCGCCGCAGGTTGCCGAACTTCGTTGCGACGACATAGTGTTCGCGCCGTCCATGCAGCGCCCGCGCGACCAGTTCCTCGTTGCGGCCGCCGCCATAGGCATCCGAGGTGTCGATCAGGTCGATGCCGAGTTCCGGCGCACGCAGCAGCGTGGCGATGGCCGATTCCGGGTCCGGCGTGCCATAGATCGGCGTCATGCTCATGCAGCCGAGGCCGATTGCCGACACTTCCAGCGACCCGAGCTTGCGGCGTCTCATCCTGCGTCCTCCCTGCTCGCGGCCCATCATGCGTTGACAGACGAGCGGCCTGCAACCTAGGTTCGGCCGGAATGAATAAGCGATCGCCGCCGGATCGCGAAGGGAGGAATTCGGCATGACTTGGCTCGGAAATGTCGGCACGCATCTTCTGGCCTGCGTGGCCGCCTGTGCGCTGGCCCTGCCCGCGATGGCGGCGGAGCCAGGTGTAACGGACAACGAAATCGTCATCGGCATGTTTGCGCCGCTCTCCGGCCCGCTCATCGCCTACGGTATCCAGCCAGTCAACGCCGCCCGCATGATCTATGACGACGTGAATGCCCACGGCGGCATCGCGGGGCGCAGAGTTCGCGTCGTTGTGGAGGACGACAAGTGCACCGGCAGCAGCCTCGTCGCCGCGATCAAGAAGCTTGTGACGATCGATCACGTATTCCTTCTGCATGGCGGTTCCTGCACCGCGGCACTTGCCGCCGCCCGGGAATTCGTGACGCGCGAGCACGTTCCGCTGGTGATGCTCAACGCCGCCGGCGACTCGCTCGTCTTCCCGCCGCAGCGGGAATTCTTCGGCTCTTTCCAATCCACCCAGCGTGTCTACGGCGCCGCCCTCGCCGAATTTGCCGCGGGCCCGCTCAAGGCCAAGCGGGTCGCCGTGATCGTCCACGATGACGATTACGGCAAGTCGAACCTCGCATCTGTCACTGCAACCACCGAGCGTCTCGGCGGCAAGGTGGTCGCGGTCGAGCGCATTCCGCCCAGCATCACCGATGTGACCGCGCCGCTGCTCAATATCCGTGCGGCGCGGCCAGACGTGATCATCTCAGGCGCCTATCCGGCCCCGGCGGTACTGATCGCTCAGAAATACGCGGAATACCGGATGACCGCGACACCGCTGCTGCAATCCACCCAGGGCATCCCGACGCCATCGGTGTTCGCGAAGAATGTCGGCGACGACACCGCACTGGTCAACTTCTATCACACGTGGGCATTCAACGACATTGCCGAACCGGCGGTACACGACCGGTGGTACGGCATGTACCGGGCCGCCCATCCGGAAGACCCCGACCCGGGCGGCTTCATGGTCACCGGCATTCCTTCCGCGCTCGCCATCGTGGCGACCTTGCGCCGATTGGGATGCGACGTGACGCGCGACGGATTCGTCGCGGCGATGGACGGGCTCGACCTCCAGACCGACCTGATGGCCGCACCCCTGCGCTTCGGCCCCGATCGCCACGACGCGCTGCGCGGTGTGCGCGTCGTGCGGTTCGACGGCAGGACACAGACGGTGCAGCCAGGCGTCTATTCCTGGAACGGCCAGGACGGCAATTAGGGCAGGCGCCGGGACCGCGCGGGCCGATTCGCCATGCTGATGCTGAAGCTGCTGCAGGCTGCGGCGAGCGGGGTGGTGACCGGCTGCATCTATGCCATGATTGCGCTGTCGGTCGTCATCATCTACAAGGCAACCGAAATCGTGAATTTCGCCGGCGGCGAGCTGGTGATGGTCGGCGCTTGGCTCGGCCTGCTGCTGGTCGGCTATTTCGGACTGCCGCGCCCGGTTATGCTGCTTGCCGTGCCGGTGGTGCTGTTCGTGCTCGGTGCCGCGTTCGACCGCCTTGCCCTCGGCCGCATCGCACGCCGGCGGCCGTCACGGCGCCTGGAGCACGCGACGCTGGTGGTAGCGACGATCGGGCTTTCCAATCTGCTCAAAGGCGCGGTACGCGGCATTCCCTACACGCAGGAGGTGCGGCGGCTTCCCCCGCTGATTGGCGGGGCCCCAATATTTGTTGGCGATGTCGTGCTGGAACGCCAAGATCTCGCGATCGTCGCCCTGGCGGCAGTGGTGATGCTCGCGCTGTGGGCATTCTTCCGCTACACTCTCCCCGGTAAGGCATTGCGGGCGACCAGCCAGAATGCGCGCGCCGCGGCGCTGGTCGGCATTCCGGTCGCCGGCATGCGGATGTCGGTCTGGGGTCTCGCCGCCAGCCTCTCAGGCCTCGCCGGTGTCATGCTGGCGCCCAAGCTGCTGCTGACCCCCGACATGGGGGACGTGGTGACGCTCGCCTTCGCCGCGGCGATCATCGGAGGCTTCACCTCCCTGCCGGGCTGCGTCGTCGGCGGCGCGATCCTCGGCATCATGCAGAACCTCGTCGGCACCTTCATCGCTCCGCAGGCGATCGCGGTGACCCCGTTCTTCGTCATCATGCTGGTCCTGCTCCTCCGCCCGCAGGGCTTGTTCGGCGACACCGTCGGCGTGCGGAGGGTCTGAACCCTGTTCGGCACTCCCTCAGCCCGGCAGCTCCTGCCACTCGCGGCCCTGGTGCTGCTGTCACCGCTGCTGGCATGGGTCGTGCCGGAATATCTCCTCTATATCGGCAATGTGCTGATGATGGACGCGATGCTCGCGCTCGGGCTCGATGTCCTGCTCGGCTGGTCGGGGCAGTTCGCATTCGCCCACATCGCCTTTTTCGGGATCGGGATCTACGGCACGGCCCTGCTCGATATGCGTGCCGGCGTGCCGTTCCTGCTCGGCATGCCGCTCTCGGCGCTGCTCGCCGCCGCCATCGGCTTCGTCATCGCGCTTGCCGCGATCCGCCTGCGCGACGTCTATCTCGCGCTCGCCACCTTTGCCTTCGCCCTGTCGATGCAATGGCTGATCCGCACCTGGGACTCACTCACCGGCGGACCGGACGGGTTGCGCATTGCGGCACCGGCACTCTTCGGCATCGTCGTCGGCACCGACCGCCGGGCGTTTGTGCCGATGGCGATGCTGCTGGCCAGCATGCTGGCTGCAATGCTCCATCTGACGCGCTCCGTCCTCGGGCGCAGCCTCGCGGCGATCCGCGACAGCGAACACGCCGCCGCGGCATCCGGCATCGACGTCCGGCGCAGCAAGATCGCCGCCTTCACCATATCGGCGTTCTGCGCCGGCGTTGCCGGCGGCAGCTACACGTTGTTCGGCTCCTTCATCCATCCCGACGATCTTGGCATCTGGCAACTGGTTCAGGTGCTGACCATGATCGTGGTGGGCGGCAGCGGCAGCATTGGCGGCGTACTGCTTGGCGTCGGTCTGATCGGCGTGCTGCCCGAACTCCTGCGCCTCGCGCCCGCCCAATGGCTGGTGTGGCAGGAGCTTGCCTATGGTCTCATCCTGATGCTCACAGTGATGTTCCTGCCGCTTGGGCTGCGCAGCGTCCTGCGCCGCAACCTGCGCACCACCGTGCCGCCGCGCACGCGCAGGGGAACGCCGACGATGGAACATACCGCGCCATGACCGCGCTGTTCTCGATCCGCGATCTCGGTATGCGGTTCGGCGGGTTGCTGGCGCTCGATCGCTTCGCCATGGATGTCGCGCCGGGGTCGATCCATGCCCTGATCGGCCCCAACGGCGCCGGGAAGTCCACAGTGTTCAACTGCGTCTCGCGCTTCTGCACGCCGTTCGCAGGCGACATCGTGTTCGACGGCCGCTCGCTGCTGGCCGAGCCGCCGCACCGCATCGTCCGCCTCGGCATCGCACGCACCTTCCAGAACGTGGAACTGCTCGACCGCATGACGGTGCTGGAGAACGTCCTGGTCGGACTGACCAGCCACGTGCCGCGCTACATCGACTTCCTGCCGGGCGCGCGCCGCATCGCCGCCGAACGCCACGCGGTGCGCCAGGCGGAGGAGACGCTCGATGCACTCGGCCTGCTCGACTGGCGGCATGCCACGGCCGGCACCCTCGATTTCGGCCGGCAGAAGGTGCTCGATCTGGCGCGGGCGCTGGCCAGCAGACCGCGCCTGCTGCTGCTCGATGAGCCGGCGGCGGGATTGCGCAACCGCGAAATCCACCAGCTCGACCGGCTGCTGGTCGATCTCGCGCGGCAGCGCGGCATCACCATCATCCTCGTCGAACATGTCATGCAACTCGTCATGTCGGTCGCCGATCGCGTCACCGTGCTGAATTTCGGCCACCGCATCACCGAAGGTCCGCCCGAAGCGGTGCGTGGCCACCCGGCGGTGGTGGAGGCCTATCTCGGGCGCGACGCGCATGCTTGAGGTCAGCGGACTTTCTGCCGCCTATGGCGCGGTGGCAGCGCTGGAGGACGTCCATTTGCGCGTCGCCGGCGACCAGGTCGTCTGCCTGCTCGGCGCCAACGGGGCCGGCAAGACCACGACACTCAACTGCATCTCGGGCATTGTGCCGGTGCGGCGCGGTCGCGTGCTGTTCGAGGGGGAGGATGTGACCAACCGGCTTCCCGAGCAGATCGTCCGCCGCGGCGTCGTCCAGGTGCCGGAAGGGCGGGAGATCTTTCCGCGACTCAGTGTTGAGGACAATCTGCGTCTCGGCGGCTGGACGCAGCGCCGTCATCGCAGCTGGCGCGACGACCTCGCACGCGTCCACGACCTGTTCCCCCGCCTGCGCGAACGTGCCCACCAGCCCGCCGGCACGTTGTCGGGCGGTGAGCAGCAGATGCTCATGGTCGGCCGCGCGCTGATGGCGCGCCCGCGCCTCCTGATGTTCGATGAACCGAGCCTCGGCCTGTCTCCGCTGCTGGTCAGGCAACTGTTCGCGATCATCGCTCGCATCCACCGCGCCGGCCTGCCCATCCTGCTGGTGGAACAGAACGCCCGCATTGCGCTGGCCGCCAGCGCCTACGGCTACATCCTGGAAAACGGCGAGATCACGCTGCATGGCCCGGCCGACCGGCTCGCTGCCGATGCACGGGTTCGCCACGCCTATCTCGGCGGCTGAAGGAGCGTTGGAGATGAGCCGATTCGACGACTACGCCATACGTTATCCCAGCATCCGCATGCGCCGCGAGGACGGCGTGCTGGAGGCCGTGCTGCACACCAACGGCGGCCCGCTGCAATGGGGCCTCGGACCGCATGCCGAACTGCCCGACGCCTTCCACGACATCGCCGCAGATCGTGACAACCGCGTCGTCATTCTCAGTGGCGCCGGCGACGAGTTTTCCGGCCCGCGCGTGGTCCCGACCGCGGGCCACCCGCTGTTCCCTACGCGCCCGACCGCCCAGTTCACCGAGAACCTGATCTCCGAGGGGCGGCGCATGCTGACGAATCTGATGAACATCGAGGTACCGGTGATCAGCGCGGTCAATGGTCCGGCCTGGCGGCATTCGGAAATCCCGCTCCTGGCAGACATCGTCATCGCCTCTGAAACGGCGGCTTTCCAGGATTCGGCCCATTTTCCGGGCGGATTGGTACCGGGCGACGGTGTCCACGTCGTCTATCCGATGCTACTCGGCGCAAACCGGGCACGCTACTTCCTGCTCACCGGCCAGATCATCACCGCGGCCGAAGCGCTCCGTCTCGGGCTGGTCGGAGAGGTCGTGCCCAAGGAACGGGTGCTGTCGCGTGCCTGGGAACACGCCCGCGCCATCGCCCGCCGGCCGGAGGTGCTGGTGCGTCATACCCGCGCGGTTCTCGCCGAGCCGATCCGCCGGCGCCTGCAGACCGATCTCGGCTACGGCCTCTACAACGAATGCCTCGCGCTGATGGACCGTCCATCCGCCGACTGACCGCACCGATCGACCTGCTCTCCCCCAACAGCGCATCGCGGAGCCGCCATGCTTTTTCTTCTTCGTATCGAGGTTTCGCTACCCCCGGACCTTCCCCAGTCCGAGAGGGACGCATTGCGTGAGCGCGAGACCGAGCGCGCGCTGGAGCTGATCGCCGCCGGCACGCTGCTGCGCATCTGGCGGATCGTGGGGCGGGTCGCCAATTTCAGCCTCTGGCGTACCGACAGCCTGGAAGCACTGCACGGTGCGGTGGGATCGCTGCCGATGTTCCCATACATGCAGGTCGATGTGACGCCGCTGATCGACCACCCCGTCACCGCTGCGGCCGATGCACGCAACGGTCGTGCGCCATGAATGGCGCGGGCCAGGCGGCATCCGACTCGATCACCCGGTTCCGCGGCGATACCGCGAGCCTGCCCGATGTCGTCAACCTGCTGGAGCGCATGCAGCCCGAGTACTACGGGCAGGAAGTCGAGAGGATCTTCCGCCGCGCCTGGCTGCCGGTGCTGCCGCTCGATGAAATCCCGCAGCCGGACGGCTACTGTGTCGTCACGGTACCGGTGCTGAAGGCATCGTTGCTTCTGACTCGCGACGGGCAGGGCCTGGTGCGCGCCTTCCACAATATCTGCCGCCATCGCGCCAACCGCCTGGTCGCGGAGGGGAAGGGCTGCGCCAGAAGTTTCACCTGTGGCTTCCACGCCTGGACGTTCGCCTCAGACGGGCAGCTTGCCGCCGTCACCGATGCCTCGCAGTTCCCCGGTCTCGACCGGGCGAAATGGGGACTGGTGCCGGTCACCTGCGAGACCTGGGAGGATCTGGTGTTCGTGAATTTCTCCGATCAGCCGGAGATCCGCTTGCGTCACTGGCTCGGCGAGCTGTACGACGGCTATCACGGCTATTTTGCAGGCCGGGAGCAGATCGCCAACTGGTCGATCGTCGTTAACGCCAACTGGCACATCACCGTGAACGCCTTCACCGAGGGTTACCATTCCCTGTTCCTGCACCGTAACACGCTGCCCGACTATCAGGGCGGCAAGGGAAACCCTATGCGCCATCGGCCCTTTCTCGAAGTGATGGAGCGTCATGGGCGCTATTCGGCCAAGGCCAATCCAGCCCACGCCATGCCGCCGGTCGAGGCCTGCGCCTACGGTCATGGCCGCAAGCTCTATCCGGCGTTTCCGCCGCTCGATTGCAGCGCCCCTGACTTCCCGCGGGGCATCAATCCCGGCCGTATCGACGACTGGGCATTCGATATTGTGGAGTTCTTTCCACACTTCGTGCTGATCCAGGGGGCGGACTGGCATCAGATGATGTGGTTCTGGCCGATCGACGTGGACCACACGGAAATCCGCGTCCTGGACTACGCCTATGCCGCGGGCAGCGTCGGCGACCGGATGGCGCATTCGTATCTGCGGGTCCGCAACCGCGAAGTCTTCCGCGAGGACATTTCGACGATGGAGGCGATCCACGCCATGATGCGTGCCGGGGCGACGCCCACGATCATCCTGTCGCAGCAGGAAATGCTGATCCGCAAGCACTATGCGACCGCCGCCGCGATGATGGCCGTGGCATGACCCGCACTTCCCTCTTGCCTACCGGGTTCGCCGATCTCGAAGGCTTCGTGTCCGGCTGGGCGCTCCGCAGCGAGCAGGAACGGTATGTCCGGCTGCTCGCGGTACCGCTCGAACGGTTGCGGGAATTTCAGGCGGCGATGCTGCCGCGCGCCGACGCGGCCGTCGCCTTTCTGTCCCGCTACAAGCTGGACGAGTTTCCGCCCCAGGCGCAGACGCTCTACGATCTGCTGCTCACCTTCGTTGAAACCGGCCATCCGATCGATCTGCACTGGCGCCAGACCGATATCGAGGGCGGCGGTCCGCCGGAAAATCTACGCTTCCACGGCCCGAGCGCCGCCATCTCCTGCCGCTGAAACCCGGCACGCGGCGACGCTCAGGTCCAGGGACCGCCCGAGATCGAGCGCGCGGTGCCAACGACCAGCGGGGCGAACCGGCCCTCCGCCTCGCTCGCGCAGTAATGGAGCGAGGTGACCGAGATGCTGACCGCGCCGGCAGGTCGCCCGGCCGCCCCGACCACCGGCGCCGCAAACGAGATGTCGCCGGGAAAGATCTCGTCATAGGCATGTGCATAGCCGCACTCGGCCGCACGCGCGACGATCGCCTCCAGCGCCTCAGGATTGGTGGTGGTGCTGGGCGTGTACCGGTGCAGCCGCGACGCCTGCAGGATCGCCCGCCGCTCGACCGCGTCGAGCCGCGAGAGGATGGCGCGGCCGGGCGAACTGCAATAGGCGGGCAGTCGCGTGCCGATGATGACGTTGGTCGCCAGCATTTGCCGGCTCATGAACCGCGAGACATAGACGATCTCGGTGCCATCGAGCACCGACAGACTGACCGCCTCCTCGGTCTCGCGGCTGAGATGCTGCAGGTAGGGCAGGGCCTGCTGCACCAGCGGGTGGCTGCGGATGAAATGGTAGCCGAGATCGAGAGTGCGTGTGGTCAACTCGAACCGCCGCGTCTCAGGATCCTTGCGCAGATAGCCGAGGCGTTCGAGCGTGTGGGTGAAGCGCTGCGCGGCGCTGCGGTCGAGCCGGGCCGCGGCGCCGACTTGCGCCAGGCTGAGGGACGGCCGGTCGACATCAAACACCGACAGGATGCGGAACGCCTTTTCCAGCGAGCGGATGTAGAGCGGGTCCGCACGGTCCACCGAACGCGCTGCCGGTTCGGAAGGCGGGTCGGCACGGCGGGATTCCGCTTGACGCGAAGGCGACATGGCGGCCCAATATGCAATACGGGTGATTGCATTGCAATACGCACGGGAGGCTTCGTGGCTCAGTTCGTCCTGACGGCGATCGACGGTGCGGTCGGCATCATCACGCTCAATCGGCCTGCGATCCTCAATGCCTGGAACAGCGCGATGCGCGGCCAGCTCCTCGCCGCCTTCGAGGCGATGGAGCAGGATCAGGCGATCCGCGCGATCGTGCTTACGGGCGCCGGCAACCGCGCCTTCGGCGCTGGTCAGGATCTCAATGAGACCAAGACCTTCGATCCGGACCGGGCGGAGCTGTGGATCGGCGAGTGGGAGCGGCTGTACGGCTGTATCCGCGGGCTGTCGAAGCCGCTCGTGGCGGCGCTGAACGGAGTCGCCGCCGGCTCCGCGTTTCAGGTGGCGCTGCTCGCCGATTTCCGGATCGGCCATGCCGGGGTTCGTATGGGCCAGCCGGAGATCGATGCCGGCATCGCCAGCACCACCGGCCCCTGGATCATGCGCGAGATGATCGGCCTCGCCCGCACAATCGACCTCACCCTGTCCGGGCGGCTGATGGAGGCCGGGGAATGCTTCGCGATCGGCCTGATCAACCGGATCGTCGCCCCACAGGAGGTGCTGCCTGTGGCCATGGCGCTCGCCGGCGAACTGTCCGAAAAGCCGCCGGTCGCGATGCGGCTTAACAAGGCACGCTTCCGCGAGGTGACCGAGCCCGGATTCCGCGACTGCCTCGCCGCCGGAGTGCGGGCGCAGCGCGCGGCATATGCGACGGGCGAGCCGGCGCGCATGATGGAACGGTTCCTGGCCGAGCGGGCGGCGCGCAAGGCCAGTGCATCGGCCTGAGCGGCGTCGCCGGCGGCAACGGGGGAGGGAGAGGGATGACCAATAGGCAGCAGCAGCCATCGCGCCGGCAGATGCTGGCGGTCGGCGGCGCGGCGGCCCTGATCGGGATGGTGCGTCCGGCGCGGGCGGGCAGGCAGCTTACCGTTGCCGACCCGGGCGGGCCGTACAGCCCCGGCTACCGCAAGGCGTTCTATGATCCGTTCGAGCAGGAGACCGGCATCCGCATCGTCGATGTCGCCCGCGAGGCCTATCCGACCGCCCAATTCAAGGCGATGGTGCAGACCGGTTCCTATATCTGGGATGTCTGCACGTTGACCAATTTCGACCGCGACATTCTCGCCGCACAGGAACTACTTGCTCCGATCGATCTCGCGGCGACCGGCGATCCCGGCCTGATGCCGGGCGGCGTGACGCCACTGTGGCTCGGGGTCGATGTCTATGCCACGGTTCTCGCCTATCGCACCGACCATTTTCCCGCCGGCGGCCCGCAGAGCTGGGCGGATGTTTGGGATGTGGCCCGCTTTCCCGGCCGGCGCGCGCTGCACAAGTCGCCGATAGACACGCTGGAGCAGGCGCTGATGGCCGACGGCGTGCCGGCCCCGCAGCTCTATCCGCTAGACGTCGACCGCGCTTTCCGCAGCCTCGACCGCATCAAGCCGCATGTCGATGTGTGGTGGACCGGCGGCGCGCAGTCCACGCAGCTGCTGCAAAGCGGCGAGGTCGATCTCTGCGCGATGTGGAACGCCCGCGCCCAGGCCGCGATCGATGGCGGCGCACCGGCGCGCATCGTCTGGCACCAGGGACTCTACGACATCGAGGGCTGGGCCATCCCGAAGGGTTGCCCGCATATCGACATGGCACGCCAGTTCGTCGCCTTTTGCGCCGCGGCCAAGCGGCAGGCGCGCTTCACCGGGAAGCTGAGCTATGGCCCAACCAATCTCAGGGCCTATGCCGACATCCCGCCGGCGCGCGCGGCGATCCTGCCGACCGCTCCGGCCAATCTCGCCGAGATGGCCGGCGCCAACGGCGACTGGTGGCGCACGCACCGTGCCGCCGTCACCGAGCGGTTCAATTCCTGGCTGCTGGGCTGACGCGGCCCGGTGGACGGAAGCACCAAGGCGCAGGCGGCCGGGACCGCCAAGCTGGTGACCCGCGGCGTCGCCAAGAGCTATGGGCCGGTGGCGGCGCTGCAACCGACCGATCTGCACGTGGGCGCCGGCGAACTGATGACCGTGCTCGGCCCCTCCGGTTCAGGCAAGACGACGCTTTTGCAGATCATTGCCGGCCTCGTCGAGCCAACCGCGGGGCGCATCCTGATTGACGGGAACGACCACACGCACACGCCCGTGCATCGGCGCGACATCGGCGTCGTGTTCCAGAGCTACGCGCTGTTTCCCCATCTGACGGTGGCCGAGAATATCGGCTTCCCGCTGCGCATGCGCGGCCTGCCGGCGGCGGAACTGGCACGGCGCGTGCGTGCGGCACTGGCGATGGTGCAGCTCGGCCATCTTGCCGACCGGCCGCCGCGGGCGCTGTCCGGCGGCCAGCAGCAGCGGGTGGCGCTGGCACGCTGCTTCGTCTATCAGCCGTCGATCATCCTGATGGACGAGCCGCTCGGCGCGCTCGACCGGAAGCTGCGCGAGCACATGCAGGTCGAGATCAAGCATCTGCACCGCGAAAGCGGCGCCACCATCCTCTATGTCACCCATGACCAGGAGGAGGCACTCGCAATCTCCGACAGGATCTGCCTGATGAACCAGGCACGCGTCGAGCAGATCGGCTCGCCGCGGCAGATTTACGAGGCGCCGGCCAGCATTTTCGCCGCCGAGTTCATCGGCATCAGCAACGTTCTGCGCGGCCGGGTCGGGTCGCGGACACTGCGCACGCCGGATGGGGAGTTCGCCCTGCCCGCCGTGCCGGGCGGCCTCACGTCGGGCGCGCCAGCTGCGCTGGTGGTACGGCCGGAGAATGTCCAGCTCGCCGACAGTGGCCACGGCGCCCTGGCAGGCGAGGTCGTCGAGCATGTCTATGCCGGCTCGGAAACGCGGCTCCTGCTGCGCCTGGCCAGCGGCACCGTCTTCACCCTGCGCCTGCCGGCCGGCGTACCTGCGCCGGCGATCGGGGCCGCCGTGGGCGTGCGCTGGCCGGACGGCGCCGCTGTCTGCGTGCCGGCATGACCGTGCTCGCCGCCACCGGTGCCGGCCGGGGTCTGCGGCGGCGGCTGTCGCGCACGCCGCTCTGGGGGGCGGCGCCTGGTGTCGCCTTCCTCGCGGTGTTCTTTCTTTTTCCTGTGTTGCGGCTGCTGTTGCTCAGCGTGCAGGACGCCGACGGTGGGTTCTCGCTCGGCGCCTATGCGCGCGCATTCAGCACCACCGTTTATCTGCACGTGCTGGCCATCACCTTCGCGATCGCCGCCGAGACGACCCTGATCTCGCTGCTGGCGGGGCTCCCGCTGGCCTACTGGCTGACACACCTGCCGCCGCGCCGCCGCGGCCCGGTGTTGCTTCTGGTGATGCTGCCGTTCTGGACCAGTGCCCTGGTCAAGACCTTCGCATGGCTCATCATCCTTGGCCGCAACGGTGTCCTCAACCGGCTGCTCCTCGCCGCCGGGCTGATCGATCATCCGCTCGGCCTGCTGCACGGACGCGGCGGAGTGATGGTCGGCATGGTCCAGGCGATGCTGCCGCTCGCCGTGCTGACCATGCTGCCCGTGATGCTCGCGATCGACCGGCGACTGAACGACGCCGCGCGCACGCTCGGCGCATCCTCCGTGCAGGCGTTCTGGCGGGTGTTCTTCCACCTCGCGCTGCCCGGCCTCGCCGCGGCAGGTCTGCTCGTCTTCATCTCCGCGCTAGGTTACTTCATCACCCCAGCTCTGCTCGGCGGCCCGCACGATACCATGCTGGCGCAGCTCATCATCACCGAGGTGCAGGAGATGATGGACTGGAATTTCGGCGGCGCGCTCGCGGTGCTGATGGTCGCGGCGGCTCTGCTCACCTGCTGGCTCTACGAACGCGCGTTCGGGATCGCCTCCGTTGCCGGGGGCGCCGCGCTGCCCGATCCGCGCCGGCCCCTCCGCCGGCTCGGCCTCGTGCTGCTCGGCGTGACCGCGGACGCACTCTCGGCGGCTGGCGGAGGCATCGCCGCACGGCTCGGCCCGCGTCTCTCCGGCTGGGCGCTGCCCGCGTTCTGCTTGCCGGTGCTGGCCTTCCTGTCCGTGCCGACGATGGTGATGCTGCCTATGGGCTTCACGAGTTCGTCGTTTCTCGATTTCCCGCCGCCGGGTTTCGGCCTTTCCTGGTTCCGTATGGTGCTCGCCTCCCCGCTCTGGCGGGACGCGCTGCTGCGCTCCCTTGCCGTCGCCGCCGCCACCGGGATCGTCGCCACCGTCACTGGCGCCCTCGCCGCCTATGCAGTTGCGCGGCAGGGCGGGCGCTGGGGCGGCGCGCTGTTCGCGCTGTTCCTGGCACCGCTCGCGATCCCGCGCATCGTCGTCGCCTTCGGCCTGTTCACGTTGTTTGCCCGGCTGCATCTGGTGGGCACCAGCGCCGGGCTTGCCATCGGCCATGCCGTACTGGCGCTGCCGATGGTGTTCGTCACCGTGCTCGCAACCTTCAAGGGCTATGATTGGCATCTCGACCAGGCTGCCGCCACCCTCGGCGCCGACCGGCGGCGCGTCCTGGTCCTGATCACGGCGCCATTGGTCCGGAGCGGCCTGGCGGCGGCGTTCCTGTTCGCCTTCATCACCTCCTTCGATGAGCTGACGGTCGCCATCTTCGTCAGCGGCGGTATCGTCACCACGCTGCCGCGGCAGATGTGGGACGACATGATCCTGCAGCTCAACCCCACCCTCGCCGCGGTGTCGGCGATCGTCTTTGTCATCGTCGCCGCCGCTCTGCTTGTCGCCGAACTGCTGCGGCGCGCCGAATGACCCCCTCCCTCCGCCGGAAGTCAGTGTCCATGCAGGTTACCCCGGATGGCTTCGTCGCACGCTTCGCCCAGCTTGCCGTGGCCGAACCCGACCGGCCGTTCGCCCGCTGGGGCGGCAGCACAATCCGCTTCGGCACGCTCGACGGCCAATCCGCCGCGGTCGCCGCGCACTTGCACGATCTTGGCATCAGCGCCGGCAGCCGCGTGGTGGTGATGCTGCGCAACGGGCCGGCAGCACTTGCCGTGATCTGGGCACTCGCGCGGGCTGGCGCCGTGTGGGTGCCGGTGAACGTGCAGCAGCGCGGCGAAGGTCTGGGCTATATCCTCGATCACGCCGAACCGGCGCTGATCATCACAGAAGCCGATCTGCTGCCCGTGATCCGCGCGAGCGGCGCCGCCCCGCGCCCGACCGTCGTGCATGGCGGTGACGGGACAGAAAGGGAACTGGAAGCGATGCTGGCGGGCAGGCGCCACCAATTCCCCCGTCCGCCGTCGGCGGAGGATGTGTGCGGCATCATGTACACCTCCGGCACCACAGGGCCGCCGAAGGGCGTGGTGGTGACGCATCGCATGATGCGCCTGGCCGGCGAGGCGGTCGCCCTCGTCTCTGATGTGCGGGACGGCGACGTGATGCTGCTGTGGGAGCCACTCTATCACATCGGCGGCGCGCAGGTGATCCTGGTGCCGCTGCTCAGCCACGTGACGCTGGCGATGGTGCCGCGTTTCAGCGCCAGCCGCTTCTGGACTGCGGCGGCGGAGAGCGGGGCAACGCATATGCACCATCTTGGCGGCATTCTGCAAATGCTGCTGAAGCAGCCGGCAGCGCCGCACGATCGCGGCCATCGTGTGCGCATCACCTGGGGCGGCGGCTGCACGTCGGAAACCTGGCGCGAGTTCGAGCGGCGGTTCGGCGTGCAGATCCGAGAATGCTACGGCATGACGGAGGCCGCCAGCATCACCACAATTAACGACCGCGGCGTGGTCGGTGCCGTCGGCCAGCCGGTTCCGTGGTTCGACGTATCGGTGCAGCGCGTCGACGGTGCCGCCGCCGGCCCTGGCGAGCGCGGCGAGATAGTGGTGCGGAGCCGCACCCAGGGCGCTCTCTTTCCTGGCTATTTCTGCAACCCTGCGGCGACTGCGCGCGCCCTGCGTGGCAATGCGCTGCACACCGGCGATCTCGGGTCCTGGGACAACGACGGCAACCTGCTGTTCCACGGCCGCCTGACGGACAGCGTGCGCTGTCGCGGTGAGAATGTCTCGGCATGGGAGGTGGAGCGTGTCGCCGCCACCCACCCGGCGGTGGAGGAATGTGCAATGATCGGCGTTCCGTCGGAACTTGGCGAACAGGACATCAAGCTGTTCATCCGGCCGCGGGCGGAGGCCACGATTGCGGAGCAGGCGCTGGCAGACTGGCTTGCCGCGCGGCTAGCGCCTTATCAGTGTCCCCGCTACATAGCGCTCGTTGCGGCATTCGAGCGCACGGCGAGTGAGCGGATCATGAAGCACCGACTGTCGACCCGCCGCGACGATTGCTGGGATCGCCAGGCCGCGCGCTGACGACCACGCCGCCCTCCCGCCTCCGGTCGGTGCGCCGCGGGGCGTCGCAGCGGGAAAGCGAAAATTCCATGCCGGAGCGCTGACGCTCGCGACAGACGATGCGCTGCACGCCGGCGAGCTCCCACCGATCTCCCGTCCGGGATCAAATCGCAGGCCCGGGACGCCATGCGCCGACTTGATAAGAAGCGCTGCTCCCCTGTGTCAATGCCGGTTGAATTTTCCCCAAAAGTGCCGGTTGAAAATTCCCCACTTCGTTGCGGATCAATCGCGTCCGTAGCCGCGGGGCGGGATGATGGCGGCGAGATCGTCGAGATCGACGATGGCCTGGAGTGCGTCGGCGGTGGCGGTATCGCGGCGGCTGTCGGGCAACGCCTCGGCCCAGGCGGCGTATTCGGCTTGCAGGGCGAGCAACGCGGCGACGCTGTCGCACCATCGGCGGGCGCGGCTGCGTCGATCTGCCGG